>NZ_JAWPOA010000001.1:0-362580 GCF_033783325.1 Pseudomonas sp. On1
AGGCGCTGACCTACCAACAATAATTTTCACGAAACCCTGAAATAGGGGCAGTCAGTTTCCACTATTAGGGAAACTGACTGCCTCGAGGGGCTCGTTGAATGCTTGTGGAAGCAAAAACCCATGTTGCTTGGGACCTGGCCTCGCCCCGAGCGAAGCGAAGCCAATTTCGCGCCGACAGCTTCTACGTCGTTATCGACGGCTTGCACATCCAGACCGTTCGACAAGCTGCAACTCTGATCAAGAATGCCCTCCTCTCCATTGAGGGCGTACAGGTCAGGGGACCCCTGGCGCTGAAAACTGAGCGCCGGCGCTATGTCTTCCTTCGAGAAATGGTGAGTAAGGGCCAGAAGGGGCTCCGCATTCCTGAAGCGAAGCGACTCAGAAATATCCTTCTGGTGATGAACCCCACGTCCATCGCTGTAGCGTCTCTGATCGCCTTACCCGTTCCATCAGGGGTGAACCTGCGGATAGAGACGTACCAAGCGCAATACGAACTGAAGGACCCTGCCAAATGCCAAACAGCACAGCCAAGCGACAAGTGACTGTGTCGGTACTCTCCACGCCAGAACCCAGCTGGTTCAAGAGTTCCTCGCTGACCGCGGGTAGCTGGGCTAGCTGGTTAATGATGGCGCACCAATACGGCCGAGTGGTCGACCACCCAGCCGGCATTGAAATCGACGCAAATCACGGTGACTTCTACATCCTCCTCAACGGGACGATGGTTGTTTCGACCGTCCCGCCGGACCCGAACTTGAAACCGCTATTCATTGACACACTGCGGCGCGGCGACATCATCGTTCCTTCCCGACATACCGACCTGAAATTCACCTATGTGGTCCGAGGGAGCGCTTCGCTCCTGAAAGTATCGAAGGACAAGTTCAACGCCTTCATGAACGACATGAAGAACAGTGAGGTCGTGCTGATGGCGGCCGAGCTGAACCTTCTGACCAAGCACGCAACCGCTGCTTCGACGGTGCAAATGAAGGACCAGGACAAGATCTGGCGTGTAGTCGTGAATCTGGCTTCCCACCCCGATGTCGCGCACCGGCCGGGTGGTGTAGAGGTGAAGGCCACGAGGGAAGAAATCCGCCGCCTCGCGGGCGTGGAACGCCGCTCAGCTTCTCGTGCCTTCCACCTGTTCCAGGAAAAGGGACTGGTTGTCTTCAGCGGCTACAAACGTTTCTTCTTTGCACATGGCAAGGAGGGCCTCAATGCCGACTGAAGCCAATATTGCGGTAAGCAAAATCGCTGCATACGCTGAGTCACCGGACGATTACATCAGGGCTGGCGGTAAAGCCTACAACGCAAAAGCTACCCGCTACGGTAATCGCGCTCATGAGACTATCGGCAAGGCACCGAGCAAACTCGCCTTCCTCATAGGTGCCGGCCTGCTCATCGCTGCTCTGATCTACTTCGAGGTTCTACCTCAATGAACCTGATCGTAGTCATAGCTGTACTGTTAGCCGCATTTTTCCTCTACCTCGCCGTCAAGGGAAAATCCAAGGACGATATTTTCCGGGCTTTCGGTCTTGATCCGGCAGCGTACGAGTTAATCAGCTCCGATCTTGGGAAAGGGCATGCAAGGAAGAGAATTCGCTGGCGTGGTGTCGGTGGGGAGCCTGACGCAATCTTCCGCCATAAGCGTAGCGGTAGGATCATCGTCGGCGAGTTCAAGAGTCGGCGATGGGCCAGGCGTGTCCGGCCGAGGGAGTATTTTCAGATCGTGCTCTACATCGGTATCGCCCGGGCCGAATTCACCTCCAACAATGTGCTTGGAATCCTCGCTTTCAAGGACAAGATTCTGGAGATCGAGCACCACCCCGAGTTGTTCTCCAACCTGATTCAACTCCGAGCTGAGGTTCTTGCCTCGATGAAAAAGAAGAAGGCGCTTAATTCGCGCCCTCTCCTTTCCAGATTCCGGTTCTCGCTACCATTCAAACTGGAGCGCTTCTGACCTCAGGTCTCAGGCCACCTCAACCAGGCGGTCTACTGCCGGCAGGAAGAGCGCCAGCTTCACTGGCAGGGTGACACCGGCATCCTGGACCGCCTGCTTGTATTCCCGCATTTTGGGCGCATAGCGATTCACTTCCCGGCTGAGGAACTGCTCAACAGGCATTCCTTCCGGGCAGTCCGGTGTTTTCCAGTCAATGATCCAGTACACCCCATCATCAACGAAGGGACGGTCCAGGTATCGATGCACCCACCGCGAGTTTCGGTAGGAGCTGACCTGGATTTCTTGGCCACCACTCTCCCGCTTTTTGAGAATCCACCGACCATGGGTGCTGCTGATAGTCCGCTCCACCAGGTGGTGGATTCGCGCAACACCAGCAGGGACTTCAGCGGCGGGATAACCTTCACGACGCAGAAGTGCGGCGATCGCCTGTTTCTTGGTTTGCAACCGCTCGATGCTCCAGGCCTCGATCCCTTCTTTGGAAATCAACTCGACGACTCGGTGATAAACAACCCCGATGGTCTTCGCTCGGTAGTCATTACCCTCCTCTTCCCTCAACTCGTCTGCCAGTTCGTTCTCGGTCGGGATCTGATCGTTACTCGCCGCAGGGATGAAGATGCCGCGCGGTAGTTCGACGGTGAACGATGCGCTCAGTCGCGCCTTCGAGGGAACCTCTACTGACACGTCAGCGGTAATGGGTACACCCGGTTCAGCCTCGTAGAAGTCCTCCTCAAGCTCAGGCCAGAGGCAGCTCAGCAGCGAACCGGAAGCTACTCGGATCGGCTTGTCCTCGTCGAATTTGTCGACAGCCGCCAGCAGGTAGCAATCGCATTTGGCGCGGGTAGTACCCACGTACGCCAGGCGCGACACCTCATCCAAGATGTCCTTCTTGACTTGTCGACCGATGAACTTGAAAAGCCGGCTCTCTGGAGAGGATTCGTCTTGGTCACCAACATTCGGGGCCAGGGCAAAGGTGCCGGCCAGGTTGCGCCAGTAGAACAGCGGTGTGTCGTCGGTTGCACCGGTTCGATTAAGGCCTGGCAGGATGACGCTATCGTATTCGAGGCCCTTGGCGTTGTGGATTGTCATGACCTGGACAACCCCTGCTTTGGGTGATGCGTAGAGGTTATCCAGGGCACGGAAGAACGCTTGCGGGTCCTGCAGGGCCCCGTTGCTCGTGTGCTGAGCGAGCACGCGGAAGACGGTCTCCACATCAGCCATTTCGACGGAATCAACGGTAGCAGGGCCGCCCAGGGCAACCCAGGCGGCTTTCGCGGCCCAAACCAACTCAGTGCCGCGCGCGGAGCGTTCGATACGCTCCATTACCTTGTTCAGGCGCTCAACACGCACTTGGCCATCTGGGCTCAGAGTGGCAATCAGCTGATCATCATTCAGGGCACCACGGATCACCTTGCCGCCCTGAGCAATGATCCGGCAATCGTCCCACGAAAGGCCTACGAACGCCGAACGGAGCATTGCCAACCACGAGGTACGATCCGCTGCGTGCCAGAGGGCGCGGATCAACGCGATTACTTCAGACACAGGGGCAGATTCGGCGATCGGATCGATATTCTGGCCAGCCGTAGGAATTCCCGCTTCCTTCAGGGCTGGCAGGATGTGCTTCAGGTGAGACCGGCCACGTACCAGGATAGCAATGGTCTGCTCCGGGTTCTTGGCCAGGGCCTCCTTAATGATATTCACCACCTCCTGAGCTTCACCAATGGGGCCAGTGGTGATGGGCCGAATATGCACGCCCCCGTCCACGGTTCGAAACGGAATCGACGGCACGAAAGGAAAGTCCGACTTGGCGAACACTTTTCCGTAGGCTCGGTTATTCCACTCCACCACACCCGGCGCAGAGCGGAAATTGACAGTGAGGCGGTGAATCTCCAGAGACTTCGGGCCGAACACCTTGCTCATCACCATGTTGATGAACAGCTCCACGGTTGCTGCTCGGAACAGGTAGATGGATTGGAAACCATCACCACAGAAAAATACCGATCGCGAGTCATCGTCTTCCCAGTGTGCGACCAGGCGCTGCAGGAGCTCGAACTGAGAGGGCGAAGTATCCTGAAACTCGTCCACCATCAGGTGGTTGATACGGTCCTCGTCCAACAGAGCGTCGCCGACTTCGTCACCGAAGCCCAAGGACTGGATTGCGCGCTGCGCTACTTCCTGGAAGTCGATCGTGGCGGTGCCATCGAAGGTGAGGGTTAGGTTCGCGAGCAGGTAGCGCAGAATCACTGTGAAGTGCTGGCACATCGCGGCGCTGCCCTGGGGGTACTGAAGGTCTGGGAGAGTCTTGAGCGTGACCAAGGCTTCGCTGTAGAACTCCACCTTTGGATCGTCCTTCAGCCCCTTGAGCAGGGCGTTCATGTCCTTGGTGAGCGGCTCGCCTGCGGGGAAGCCATTCTTCACGTTGACGGACTTGCGAAGAGTGTTTTCGCTTGTAAGAGCAAACCCGGCAAACCCGCGCAGATAGTCAAGGGAGGTCTGGTTGATGGCCAAAACGGGACGCTGGGCTGCCCACGCGAAACCATCGTATACCCCGGAAGCGTGCTGCAGGATGTCCATCGCCTGAGTCAACGGAGAGCCGCCCAGTACCGTGATGGCCTCGGCGGCATGCTTGGCAACCATCTCAGCGATCGCCAGCTCCATGCCTGGGATGTCCAAGGTCATGATCTCGCCGGCCCACTGATCACGCTTGGAGAGCAGCGCCGAGAACATCGGCACCAGCAGTTCGAAACGGTTGCGGGCGAAGGTGAGCACTGCTTCCAGCGCGTCACGGAGCTCTTCAGGGATGTCATCCGAGTTCACGCTGCCAAGGGTGTCAAGAATCGCGCTGCGGTAGATCAACGCAGGGTCCTCGACGGTTTTACCGCCACCCAGTCCACTCATGATCGGAGTTTTGCCGGCCAGGTAGGCGCAGAAGGCATCGAACGTCATGATGCGCAGGCGAGAGGGGTTCAGGATCAGGTTCCAGCCCAGCAGCCGATCACGTTCGAGAACCAGGCGGCCGAGCTGGTACAACGGCTTCTCGTGAGCTTGGACCGGTTCCACTCCTGCGGCAGCCAGGGCCAGGGCACTGGTCACACGCTCCAGAATCTCGCCGGCAGCCTTCGTAGTGAACGTAATAGCCAGAATCTCTTCCGGGCGCTCAACTACCGTGAGGCAGGCCAGCATGCGGAAGAGGAGCTGAGTGGTTTTTCCTGATCCTGCGGGGGCGAGGAGTGCCAGCGAGCGACGGGGGTCGATGGAGTCCGCCCGGGCTTGGCCGTCATGAGGATTAGCAGCTGCAATGGCTGCAAAGATCGGCTCAAGGTGCGGGATCGCAGGTAGGGATTGGAAAGCGGTCATCAGTGTGGCTCCGTTCGATTGATGGAGCCAGATTAACGACCGCTTGGTGTGCCACCACCCCTTACGGCTGAAGCCAAAAAGCGAGCTCAGGATACTGCGGTAGCGCTCTATACGGAGTCTTACGCCGTACACAGAAGCCACCATGGGAAAGGCCGTTGATGCCTATGTAGGAGTTGGCCTGTAACAGAATCCTGATGTTCCGACCTGAACCGTCGTACTCGTCGTCCTGGATTATTACCTCTGACGGGATTCCCAGGAATCGCCCTGCCGCCCAGGCCCAGGCCGTAACCTCAGGGTCAGTTGCCTGGATCACTGCACGGTAAAGAGGGCTGTCCGGCTCCTGCGCCAGAAACTCAGGATCTTTGAGCATACGGTTGAAGCTTGCATAGAGGTTCCCAGACATCCAGTGGCGGTAGCGTTTTGGGACCACCGCCAAGTGCCCAGCCTCATGTAGGAGCCCAGATGCTGGGCAGCGCGGATCTATCTGGAGGCCGCCATCCTTGATCCTGACGTGATCGATAAACCCGGCAGCCCCAGGGACGACTTCTACTGAAAGGCCAATGTCTCGAAGAAAGGAAAGAGCCCTCTCCGCAAACGGACAGAGCATTTCTGGTGGTGAGGTTTGTTCCACGATTTGGTTCTCAAGGGAGGTTCCCCTGGTCCAATGGACCAGGGGACGGGATTAGCGGGTCAGGATACCGAGATATTCATATCCCATGGGAAGCGGTGCTCCATTCTGCAGCCAGGCTTCCCCGTCGGTGAAGCCCTGACTCATTTCATCCAACGCATTCGCCCACGCCTCGCACTGGCCATCCCAGGCGCCCTCGGTATCCACACCACTATGCTTGCCGGTCCTTGGTGCCAGCTCACCCGTGAAATTGGATCGGGTATGGAACCCCAGGCTCTTGCTGTTGACCTGTGCCAGCGCGATACCGTCGATGCGCTTTCCGCCATTCTGTTGGAAGTCGATCTTGGTCGCGTAGATGGGCAGTTGAGGCTCCGTAAGAGTGTCAGCGTTCAGGCTGGTCATCCTCATCGAAGCTCCAGACTTGTAGTCAATCACCACGTCCCTGAACTCAGTTTCATCCTCGGTCAGGAAAATCCGGTCACGCCGGTCTACCTTGACGGTAATGTTTACGAGCCCAACTGCAATGTCATGTGGCTCCTCGAAGCCGAGAACCTCGAAGTCGTGGGTGCGCTTCGACTCCAGATAGAGCCAGTCATTGATCAGTGATTCCAGGCGCAGTCGCTCAAGCGCGATTACACGCTTTCCGTAGCGCCAGACCAGTTTGTTCAGCAACTGCTCCGATGCTTTCGCAACCGTATCGCGGATCTTGTCCAGCAGTTGGCCGTGACTCATGGCCTTCAACGCTTTCGAGGTCCGAACGTCAGTCCAGAAAAGTTCGAGCACCAAGTGCACCATGGTTCCCTGAATGCGTGGGTCGAGACCGATAACAGGCTCCGGGAACATTTCGGCGCGCAGTCGATTTCGAGCGAAGGACAGGAAGGGCGCTTCTGCATAGTCCTTGAAGATTCTCACCCCGCCTTTGATCCAGGCGAGCTCATCAGCGGATACGGTGGCGACCGTTTCAGGGACCACCTGGCTGCGATCGAGGATTCCCAACAGCTGGTCGACAAACAGCCCATGAGTGTGGACGGAAGGGGCTGCTGCTGGCCAGGAGCCGAACAGTTCGCTACAAGACACCGAGGCGCCTTTTTCGTTATGACTGGAGCAGGAAACTGTTACATCAGCACTCGTGCTCAGCAGTGCTGCGACCACCTTTTCTGCCCGAGCCAAGGCGCCCTCACTGGAGGCGCCTGGAATCCCAGCCGCTACCTGGAGCTCTAGCGGCAGGAAAGGGGAAGGCTCCACTCTGGCGGGCAACACAGTGCTCGATGCCCCCAATACCCACACTGCGTCGAAGTGCAAGCCGATTGCATCCTCATACCCCAGGATCGAAACCGGGGCCACGTGCGAGATACGCGGTTGGAACTGACGGGTATCGATGATTTCCCGCAGCCACATGTACGCCCGTGGATATTCCACACGACCAAGCTGTGTGTCGAGGGTGCGGAACAGGGTCAGTGCCTCGTCCCAGGCCTTTAATGTCTGGAAGTTGGCTGAGTCCAGTTCTTTGCTTCCCGGCCAGCCCATCCCTACCAACGCCTGGCTGAACTGCTCCGCCCATTCCGACGGATAACGCTTCGTCTCTCCATTGACCTGGCCAGCCAGATAGCCTGCGAAACGTTCCCGGAAGTCAGGGACTGCATCACCTTTGTATACGCCGATTGCTCGGAGGAAGTCCTCACCACCCATGGAAAGGCCCATGTTGTCGCGCAGCCAGATATCCAGCAATGCACGCGCGCGGCCTTCAGAAGCTTCACCGCCGATCCACGGCGAGCGCAGTACACGACTGAAGGCCTCGGAGTCCGCCTCTTGAGGAGTGATGGACAGAAGGTCCATAGCGGCACGGACCAGAGGGCGACTGCCCAAGGTCGCGCCACTGGAGATATCCCATGGAGTCCGCATATCAGAATCGGACTCGCCAGGAATCAGCGTTGCCGGGCTGCAGTGCAGCGAAAGAGCCTCAATCAGCGGGGCTTGGAAGTTCCGGATATCGGGTACCAGTATCGCAAGTTGGGGCGCAGCGAGCGGAGTGTCAACGTAAGGTGAGAGGTGATTATTCACCCATTCTGCAACGAGCGTGTACTCATCGCCCTGGTTCGATGCACGGATCAGTCGGGGTGTGGAGCGGTCACCGGCGACGTCCACTTCTTCCACTTCGACACCACGAGCAGCAATTGCCTGGAAGAGCACTTTCTCTGTAGGGTTCATGTCGAGGATACCGACAATGACTATTTTGTTTGGAAGCTCAACCAACCCTTCTTGAACCGCATTCAGCAGCAAGCCTGGGAGCTGAGCTCGGAAGACAACGCCTTGGGAGGCACACTCCCGATTAAGCAGTTCTTGCAGTTGCCAGAAGACTTCCAGCTCGCGCTTGAACCGGAACCGTTCTTGATCCATCGGGATCTGGTATTTGAGGGCTTCGGAGTACGCGCTACCAATACGGCGAGAGGTCGCCGTAGAGGAAATCAGCGTTGCTGGCATCAGGCCGGAGCTATCTGCGAGACCCTTCACCACTGCCAGTTCCTGTACTGGATGCAGTAGTTGCTCTGCCGGCATCAATTCGAGCCACGCATTCTCGATCCACGACGTGACGGTTTGAATTCGCCCTTTGTTGAACCAGGCTTTTTTGCCGGACATGGACTGCAGCAATGCCGACTGTAGCCTCAGGTGACGGGCAACCCGCTCGGTAGATGTCAGCACCAGGGTGCCTTCGTTCAGGTCGCTCAACTCTTTCAGGAATTTCATCTGTTCTGGTCTCCACAGTGGATGGAGCCAGATTAACGACCGTCTGCTGTGCCACCAGCCGTCGGGCGAACCAGTTTCGCATGCAGATTTTCACGCCCGACCACGGGATTTGGGGCAGTCGATTTCCACTATTGGGGAAAGAGCCAAAGCGATTCCCCTATCATGATGATCAGCCGTCCCCGAAGTATTGCTGTAGAAGCTTGTGCAGGGCCTGACTTGGAGCTCGCTCTGGTTGTCCAACCAGTCATGCACCTCGGCAACCGCCATCCCTCAGCTATTGCCTATGAGTGTTTGCTCCGTGTGGTCGAAGGGACTCAGTTAGCTGCCCCCGCGCGTCTGATTGCAAGCGCGGAGGCTGATGGCTCGATTGTCGACCTGGATAGGTGGGTGGTCTCACATGCAGCTCGGATCGCTGGAGCGTTTCCGAATGTGCATCTCTGGGTGAACGCCTCGCAGATCTCCGTCAGCGATATCCGATTCATTGAACACGCAATATCGGAGTTTGACCGACACGAAGTCACATCTCGAATGACGTTCGAAATCACTGAATCCGCGGATGGAGATGCCTACAAAATCGTTAAAGGTTTGGAGCGTCTCAACCTCAAGGCGATGCCTGTGATGCTGGATGACATGAGGGATGGATTCGCAAAGAGGCAGCTCTTGATGAACCGCGCTGTGACCGGTTGCAAGCTGTCACGTCGGACCACACGAGAAATCGCTGAGAGCCCTGTAGTCCGGGGTGAGGTAGAGAAGCTTGTGCGTGACTGCAGGGCGGCTGGGAAACGTGTGGTACTCGAGGGGATAGAGGACGCAGCTGAGCTTGAAATTGCTAAGGCCCTGGAGATCGATTTATGCCAAGGCTTCTACTTTGGCCGCCCTGGACTTCCAGAGTGCCTCCTCCGGTAGCTGGCCAGGAAAACACCGAAGTGCTACAGGTCATCGATATGGTTTATATGCCAGTAAGCTAGGCGTCCCTGCCTTGTAGCTATGAGTTAGAACTCATTGATTCGTCCACGACGATCTGTGAATTCGCGTACTTCTTCTCGCGACACCTTATTGGCTGTCACCCATGCCATGGCGGTTTCCGCCATGTTCCGCCGCCCCTGGCGCTTCATCTCGTTCGCTAGCATAGGCAGCTTCTCCGGACCACCCTGCAGAATCTGACGCACAGCCCCAGTCACCTCGATCGACTCATAGATGGGGAGTGGAGCACGCTGCCCGTCCGAGAAGCGCAACATGTGCTGCCAGAAGATTCCGCGCAGTGTCTGTGGGACAAGTCTTTCATACCGGGGATCAACCAGCGCCAGCATCCGGGTGTACGCATCGGGTGCGCTATCAGCGTGAATAGTCGCGAAAACCGAGTGACCGGTCGATGCAGCTAGCAGCGCGGCATTGGCCGTTTCAGGATCTCGAATCTCGCTGACCATGATGGTTTTTCGGTTCTGTCGGACACAGTCCCGGATGGCCTGCTCAAAGCTTTCTACGTGCTCTCCGACTTCACGCTGAATGACGCCACCGCCTTCGAAGATGTACTCGATGGGGTCCTCGCAGGTACCGAGCAACCCTCTTTCGAGGGGGTCCATATTCTCCAGCGCTGAGAACATGGTTGTGGATTTACCCGAACCCATTACGCCTGCGAATAGCGTCAAGCCCGCACCTTTCATGAGGGACTTAACGACGTTGTAATCGAGCTTCAGGTCCTTTTGGAAATTCAGCTTGCCCTGGAGTAGGCGGCGCATCGCGATTACCCAACCATCCATTGAGTTGGCCAGGTTGCAGCGGTAACGGTAACCATTAAAGGGGATCGTGAAGTCAGCAGATTTTCGCTTATTCCCCTTCCCTTTTTCCGCTAGCATTTTTTCATAGAAATCCTTCCAGATCGGCAGGATCTCCGGACTATGGACCTGGCCAAAGTTGTCGACCATTTCCATGGTGCGCTCGCTGAGTGTGATGTTCGTCGCTTCCTTGGCAAACGCTTCGGCGTCGAACTCCTTGGGTTTAAGCAGCATGGAATCTCCTAATACAGCGTGACGGGACCGCTCAACAGCGGCTCGATATCGTTGCGAGCAATAGCGTGCGCAACGAAGCGCTTCGCACCGAAGCATTCATCGTTGGGCTTATTGGGTTTGGCGAACTCCAACAGACATGCGTTCCGGAACTCGCAGTGCCGGCATTCGGGATTGTTGTTCCGCGTGCTCTGTCGCCGCATGTACAAGATCCTCTCCCGAGAGCAGAGGATGTCTCGGAACGTTGTCTCCGGCTCCAGAATGTTGCCGAAGGAGTGCATGTACTCCTTCCACCCATCCCGATAGTTGGGCAGTACAAACTTTCCATCAGGGAGTAGAAACAGGGTCTGCCCTGCCATGTTGCTAAGGTCGCCGCCGGCGGCGCGATCGACTGCAAAATGAGCCTCACCAATGCTTGGCATCTTCAGCCCCTGGACCTTGCCCCTGTACCAGTGGTTGAGCATCTCAATCATGAAGTCGTTGAAGGCAGTCATGGTTGGGGCGAAGCGATCGTATTGGCCCGGCCTGTCGTTCTGCTCGTTCAGCATGAAGGGCAACCAACCAGTCTCCTCGACTCCAAGTTCAGCAAGCAGATCCAGTGTCCGGGATGCGCCTTGTTCCAGCAGGGCAGAGTTGACCACGCTGATCGTGGCCACTTTCAAGCCGCGGCCGACTGCTTCACGTACCTTGGCCTCCCACTTACGCACGTAGTTGCTGGAGCGCATGTCTCCGTCGTAGGAGGTCTGAACATAGCCATTACAATGCTCATGCCAGATTGGCGCCCAAACATCGAGGTCTACCCCAAGCATCGAGGTGAGCATCACATGCCGGACTTCATAGCCGGCCGATGCCGGCAGCTCCTCATCCATGATTCTTGAGTAGGCGAGAAAGTATTCAGGGCCCGCCGCGGTGGGCTCACCGCCGTAGTTGTAGGCGATGATCGTCCTGCGGGGCGGCTGCTGCTCCTCGAAGTAGGTGTGAATCTTTCTGCAAACCATCCTGAAGTCGTCGAGCGACATCAGAGTCTTGTCGCTGCGCTGTTCCTTGCTCAGGTAGCAGTGCTTGCAGTTGTAAGGGCAGTACAACGACGGCATCAAGGTGAAAACGAAATACCCGTTCTCAATTGTGTCCGTGAGGCCTTCAAATGCCTCACTTTGGGTTACGGGCAGCACGGATGGCCTCCTCGTTTACTACCAGGCGGTCACCGGCAGATTGCTCAAGCAGTTGTGCAATGCTCGGTGTCGGCTTGTGACCAGGCTCCATGTTGATCTGCAACTGATGTGGGTTACGTTCGAGCGCCTGGTCCAGCGCTATCTCCTCAGGAGTGCGCTCACCTGAACCCGCTCCCGTTTTCTTTTCCAAGCTCACGAGTGTGTCAACGCTCAGCAAACGCTTCCCATACGAAAACAGCAGCTTTGCGAGAATCGGAAAGATCGAGAGAAAACTGGGCCCTTTGTCAGTGGTCATGGTCAGCCCACCGCAATGAGGTTCTGAGGCAGCTGGTTTGCGCCCTGCAATACGGACTTCGGTCGCACTCCCTCTTCCTCTACCAGGAAGCGAACCCTCTTGATGAAGGTCTTGAAGCCCGGGCACTCGTCCTGCTGATTCCACTGCTCGTGAAGAACGCCACAGTTGGCCTGGCAAAGCATCCTCTCATCGCAAGCCCGGCAGGCAGCGGGAAGTCGCCTAGCATTGGCCACTTCTTTCAGGTAGCTCGGCGAGGTGAGGACGTCATGAATGGTATTGACGAATTCCACGGCCTTGGAACCGTCACCTTGAATCACCTCGCGCGTTTCAAAGATGTTCCCATGGCTGGTGTAATCGTTCGTACCGCCTTTCTCGATGCAGCTGATAGTCCGCCCATCGGAGTCGATATCAAGCGCACCATGGACAATCGGGCAAACCACGTCATCTAAACTCTCGCCGCGGTAGACAGCCTCCAACCAGGACTCACATGGGTTGATCCAGAGGTCGGTTAGGGTTTCGCGATGCTTTAGGTACCAGTCAAGCGCCTCGATATAGAACTGAGCGGTCTCACGGTGCTTTGGTTGGATGAGCTTCGCATTGAGGTCGCCGTCACCTGACGGGATGAAGAACCCGAAGTGCATCTTGGTGAACCCAAGGTCGACCAGCTCCTCGATCATCGCAGCTGCTCCGGCTTGAACGACCGGCCGTACAAGTGCCGTGGTGACAGAGAAATCTTTCGGCCCCGAAACCCCCGGCATCTTGGATTCCGCCATCAGGGTAACCACGTTGCGCCGCCAGATTTCTTCCTGCTTACGCTTGTTGAATCTCGTTGACCGTTCGTAGCTGGTGGACACCTTATCGAACAGACGGGCCACCTCAAGGGCTTCTTGAGTCACCAAATTGGTGACAATAGAAAAGTCGACTGCCTGGGGGATGCCCCGCAGCAGAGCCTTGGCTTTCGGGAGCGCGGATTCGAAGAACCGAACCCCTAGCATCGAAGGTTCCCCGCCAATCACATGGATGTCCACGTGGTTGTAGCGCTGGGAGAAGTTGTGATCGGCTTGCATGTGCTCGACGATCCCCCTCACAACATGCAGGAACTCTTCTTCCGTCATGTCGGGACTCTTGTCCTTTTTGTCCGAAAGGATGTAGCAGTGGGAGCAGCGCAGCTGGCAACGTCGAGTCACGTTTATTTGAAATAGAAAGCTGTTTCGCCCGGTTGCCCCGGACGATGAAATGCCTGGCTGCATTAGGTAATCCTCAGGGCGAGCGCTGTCCGTAGATCGTTGTGGCGGCCCTTCTCGGAAACGTCTGTAACGCTGACTCGAGCCTGCCCAACTCTTGAACAAGTTGATGCTTCTGGATGTAAAAATCGGGATGGGTGTGAGGTAAGGACCACTAGCCCAGTGCTTACGAATTCAAGCTCCCGATGATTGAACTGAATCGAGGGCAACCGAGCGGTGATGACCTTCCAGAATGGGTGAAGACCGGCCTGCTGCCTGATCTCGGGTCTCAAAGGAAAGAGTAGATGCTTCCCTGGGGCACCGCGGCAAAAACCACGGTCACTCTGCAGCGCTGTGTCCTTGATAATTGAGACTCTACCCGTCTGCTTGCAGCCCTCACAGAGCGCGCCGATTGCTGATGCAATGCTTGCGACCTCGAAGCCCTTGCCGAAGCGTGATCCGAGTACCTCAGCCATTTCATCAGTCCAGGTGCTGAAGATGGCCAGGTTGTTTGCTGAGTAGTGAGGATTAGGCCACGATTCGATGTCGAGATTATCGGGGCTTATCAGCACCTCATAACCGCATTCGGCCAGATGTAATGCCAGCGCAAGGCTGACCAGTACATCGTTCCCGACCACCAGGACCTCTGGGTGCAATGAGCCGTAGATGCCATCGAAACAGGCATCAATTACTCGCAGCAATTTCCCGCGCCAACTCAACTCCACAGGCGAAGTGATCAGGGCATCGTGGAATCTGAAACGGCGGAGTGATAGCTGATTTCTGCTCATCGGAGAGCTTCTCCGTAGCGTTTCCGTACAGTGCTCCGCATTACGTTCTCGCGATATCCGAACTGCCCAATGAGGGTGTACCTGGGCTTATCGGTGTTGATTGCGGTGACCTGGTGAACCCACCGCGGATTGGTGTTGATGCACCAAACAAGCGTCCCGTGATTCGGGGAAACCGAGGAGTGAACATGGATGTCTTTGGTGATGAACCCCATGTCGTCGATATCGCCTTCACCGAGTTGAAGCAGGCCCCCGTCCTCGGGGGTCCACAGCTCATCGCTGAGATAGACCATGCAGATCAAGTGCATGGGGTCGTATGCGTCGTGATGCCATCCCATAGAGTCACCACGTCGTCCACGCTGCAGCATGACATTCACTCTGCTCCAATCCCCCATGTGTGCCCGAAAGTGCTCAAGGTCTGGGCTGCTGCCGAGATTCTCCATGAACGAGAGATACTCTGGCGGCACGTTCAAATTCTTCGAGGGGTCGTCGGACTCCCACTCTGCAATGTCAGGACTTCCAGGTTTGTCAGGAAGGAAAGTGTCCTGCTTGACCAAGCGAAGCAGCGCATCAGCTTGGTCCTTGGGAATCGAGCCTACACAGTGTCCAGTGCGGAACAAGTCATTCAGTACCACGGAAATTCCTCGGCTATGCAGAGGCCAGACTTGCCTTGAATAGGCCGTCTAGCTTGTGGTTGTGATGTCGGGTTTCGATGCGGTGGAGCCAGCCTCTAACCTCCTCCAGTCCGTGTTCCTGAATGCCGGCATCGATGCGTCTGAAAAGCGCCTTCCAACTCGCGCAGTGCGCAGAGCGGCCATACATGCCGTTCCCTTGTTGGATCGATTCGAACATGCAGCCTCCCTGGCACTCCTTAACAAATGGGCAGGCCTGGCAGTCGGCAGAGAGCCGCCATGAACGGGCCGCCAGAGCTTCTAACAGTCCCGTATCGATTACACCGTCCAATGCATTGCCCACCCGAGATAACCCCGCGTCCGCCATTTCTTGGCACACGTGTAGGTCGCCATTAGGCTCCAAACTGAGAGACCGCTGAGTGCAGTCCGCCTGGAATGCGCAGGCATTTGGCATCTGGTGGGGACTGCCGGCGAAGGAGGCCACGCGCGCGGTGGTGAGGTGGAAGAAGGGCTCCACGATGATCGGGTAGCGCATAAACCAGTCGTCGAAAGTCTCTAGGAGTGCCTTCTTCGTCCGTTCTGACCCTTGAAGGGCTTGCCCAGGCGTCCCGCCCTGAAACAGCGGTCGAAGTGTCAGCATGCGGCCTTCTCGGGCGGCGAGCCGTGTCTGTTGCCGAGCAGAGGTTAAGCCTGACTGATCCAGGACGAAGACCGCGCCCGGGGTGCTCCGCTGTTTGCGAAGGTAATGGTCTGCCTCTTTCCAGATCAGCCGGTAGTTGTCCGCTGAGCCTTTCACTGTGCGCGCCTGGCTGAAATCGTCAACCGAGGTGCCAAGGCGGCCTTCGAACAGGTCGTATAGTCGACTGATTTTCTCCGGAGTGCCGATCAGGTTGCTCTGGGCACCATCCTGCATCTCTATCCCGTGCTGGGCGCACGCTTTTCGCAAATACCGAACGCACTCCTTCAGCTCTTGGAAAGGAACGGTGAGAATTTCGCCACCTATGTACTGGGCCGATAGGAACGTCGGCGCAGCCCCGAGCTGGGGGAGTGCTCGGTTGAGGATGAAGTCGATCGACTTCATGAAAGCGGCCGGCGACATCCGCGACGAGGCATTCTCCATCCAGCTGCTGCAGTAGCTGCAGTCAGCGTTACATGACTTCGTCATTCGGATGTGCAAGGTGAAGGGCTGATGGATCATGCAGCGAGCTCCATGGCAGCCATTGCCTCCCGGCACATCAGCACCACTTCATCGAGATGCGCGCCTCCCAATAGCGCCCGCACCTGGCTCCCTGCGGCTAGGTCAGCGATGATGTTTTCAACCAGGCGCGCGAGCTTCCATTGCTGCCGGTACCGGATTTCGCTGATCACACGCACTGGATCGAAAGCCAGGTACTGGTAGTTGCCAAACACGATGTGACGGAAAAGCTCCTCACCACCCTCCTCTGCAGCATCTGCATACCAGCTTTTTGGCGTATCGATCTGCGCGCCAATCGCATCATAGAAGAACAGGCGCTCGGCCCAAGACTTCCCGAACAGGACGCCTGGCATCATTTCTACAAGCCGGGGTCGGTCGAACTCATTGAAGAAGCTGTCGTAGGCGCCAGCGAAAGAATCCTCGATCAGGGGTACTTCCCGGCCGCGCTCAATGTTCGCGGTTGCAACCCGGAGCCGAAGCGCCCCTTCCCTCTTCCTGGCTTCCATCACTGCCAGGTACTTGGAGCGGTCGGTTTCAGCGCCAGCATTGGCCTTGGCCTGCAGCCATACCCGCTTTAGGCCAGGACAGTCTCCGTCGGCGATGATGCTGCGCAGGTTATGGTGAAGGTTCTTGTGCCACGCCCATCCACCGGAGCACACGACGGCAAACTCACAAGTGCCACACTCCTCGTAGGGCATGCTGTGGCGCACCAGCATCTCTGGGGCATTGTTGAAGATTGCCTTTTCCGCGAACCGCAGGTCCTGCACTGAGAGTGGTTCAGTTGGCTGTATCGCCTCGTCACCGGTGTAGCTGGAGTTGAAGGTCACCTCGCCGTTCTGTTCTACCTCGAGGTCGTAGCTGTCATTACCCGGGTAGTGGAAATGGGTCGCGGTAACAGACGCCGTCTCCATTTCCACCAACGGGCTGATGGTCACCCCATCGGGCACCAACCCGCTCAGAGCAAGGATGTAGTCGGACACTTCGCCGTAGGTACAAGTCTTGAGAAAGTAACTCTTGCCGCTGCCTGCCGGGTAGAGCATGTCGCAGGTGATATCGGTGATTCCGCGGCTGACGAACTCTTCGACGATGAACTTAGGCCCGCGCTCAATTACGGCCTTGCTCATGGTGATGCAGAGGGTTTTGCGCTTGATGCCGGTGATGGCCTCTAGCGTTTTGAAGTATCTGGGGAGAAGCTTGTCGTCCTTCAGGAACCGATTGGTGTCAGGTTCCCATGGAACAAACACATCCAACCCGTAGCCATATCGGTGGCCCATCTCGTTGAGAAGGCTGATGTACCCTGGGTCCTTGAAAATCAGGTTGGTACACCAAATGAGGGCGGCCTCGGCGTTGTAGTCGCGCTCCCATCCGGCCATGACCTCCAGTGTCCAGGGCAGATTTCTTTCCCAGTAGGCCAGCGGCATCATAGTCAGCTCGCCGCCGAGCAATTCGATGTTGATCTTGGTGACTTTCCGGTCTGCCTTGAACAGAGCTTCGATGCTATCGAAAGTCTTCCGGTAGAGGCCCTCGTCCATCATGGCCTTATCCCGGAGCAGCTCTGGCTTCACGTAGCAGTGGGTACAGCCGAGGTTGCAGAGGCGAGTTGGTGCAATACAGACGTTGAGCATGTCTAGGGCGTTATGCACGGCACACTTCTCCAGAGGCGGAAATAAACACCAGTGCCGAGTCCTTTTGATCCCCAATGTCGGCGCCGACAACGTGCGGCACTCGAAGACGCCTGGCGTGCTGCATGAGATGAGACAGCGCAGAACCTTCGCGAACGACAAGCGCGCCTGCGCTCGCTATCAGCGGGAGATAGCTCATTTCCGCTCGGTCAATCAGCAGTGCGTCCCCTGGTTGGAACTCATCTTTGCTGGCCAGCCGCAGGCAGATGCCTTTAGCTGGTACTCCCCATACGAAAGCGTTTAGCCCTAGATCTCGGCCATTACCTGCCAGTAGGTTGGCCAGCGGGAGAGGCCTGCTTTGCATTGCTACTGTTTCTAGCGCTGCCGCCCTGGAGTCAGTATCGGTACCAACTGAAACGTCTAGGGCTGACATGAGGGAGTCGACTGCCCCACGTTGCTCGATCTCGGCGAGCAATGGGCGCAAGCGCTTCAGTTCGTACATGACCTGCACCGCACATTCATCCTTCAGCCAAGCCATTGGAGAGTCGGTAGCCTGTATAACGCCGCCGAGAAGATCGTCTCCCTCCAGACTCGACTTACCCTGGATAGCGAAGCCATTCAGCGAAAGGCATCCCATGCGCTCAAGCAGATCGGCCCGGGCGTCTGCCTCTGCCTCTTCCAATGCCGCGCCAAGTACAGTCGAGGATAGTGGCCGCGAAAAACCCTTGATGCGCGCCCTGATACGGAGTTCAGTTGCCAGAGTCGCCAACCGGTTGAATCGCCCGTACACGTCCCGAATTCGACCTAGGTCGTGGGTGACCACTGCAATCAGCTGTTCTGTATCGGCAGAGAGGTCGGGGAGCCATAAAGTGCGCTGCGCCAGTCGTTCCCGATGCTCTGCTTCGAAAGCTTCAATGATCGCCGCCCAGGGAAATGCAATGGTCGGGGACATCCGGGTGTAGTCCACTTCCGAGGAAATGTCCTGATAGAGCGACAACATTCCGCCAATGAAAGACCTGGCTTGAACCAGCCGGTACCTGCCTACGGTCAGTTGCTCCCCCTTGATTGCGCAAGCGGCGAGTACGGCAGCTTCCAGCTTGCCGGTGTGTGCTACTGGAGCAACGACGAAGCGGCGAGTGCTTTTGGAGATACGGTGCTTGAGGCCTATTCTTCCGAGTTGGTCAGTGCTGACCTGCAGGATGGTCAGCTTCCCGGATACCGAGCGGGCCCACTCAATACTTGTGGCCCCCATAACTCGCTGCAGGCGCAGCAGCACCCGGCAGACAGCCCGGTCTCTCGGGTCGAGCCTTTTTACATCCCATATCGGTATTGCAAAACGCGACGTTGCCGCGGTGCCTGCCGTAACCTGGTCAGCATGGCCTCCTTCGCAAATGATCATGTGGTCATCTGCTTCGGTACCGAACATAGCCACCCCGAATGTTTGGCCTTGAATCCGGGGCTGAACGAAACACATACCCTCCTCTCCAGAGCGCTCTATCTCGGCAATGACCTGAGCGGCCGAGGCCCAGACCTGGTGCTCGCCGTCGGCGTATAGGGAGTCGTAGATTCCAATAGTCGTCGCCTCACAGCTCTCCGACCGTGCAGCAGAGCGAACAATAGTTGGCTTCATGCGCGCCCAGCGTGGGAGATGTCTACCCGTCGAATTGACCAGGGCAGGGGTGATGACGACGCCAGGCAGGACGTGGAAGCCATGCTCCGCAGCTTCGGCCAGTAAGCGAATCTTCTCTGGTAGGTCGGTAGGATGTACGCCCAATGGGACAGCGAACCGTCTTTTCCGATAGCGCCGGTGCGCCGTCCAGCAGAGAGCACTTAGAAGACCTGCCGTCAGCTGCACAGCTACAACCCAGTCCGTAGGCACGTCGGCTCGTACCCACTCTTCAAGGGTCCAGCTAGAAACCTGGAAGACGCCGAGTGCTGCAACCGCAACCAGCCCCTTAGCGGCCACCGTTGGAGTTGCGCAGAAGGCGATGGTCAACACTAGGGCCAGTAAGGCGCTGAACAGGAGATAGCCCTTTATGCCATCTCCCAGAAGGGAAACGGCCTTGAAGCCCGCCTCGCCAAGTTCATTGCGGGCCTTGGCCGAGAATTCGCGCCAACCGTCGTAGAGGTCGGGATTCGACAGTCGCTCTCGGCTAAATAGCTCCGGCTCAGTGTTGATGCCCAGCCAGCCGGCCCCCTTTTCCGACAGGTATTCGCCGGCCAACAGTGAGTGGTAACTGCTGCGCCGGTCATAGCCCAGTCCGGCGTAAGTGGCAGTAGGGTCCAGCTTGGCCAACTCCTCGGCCATCTGGCCTCTGGCGACCTTTTCCATGTCGATGTGGACTGTCCCGCGAATGCGTTCGCGGGTAGTTGCCCAGTCTGCAGCAGGCTGGAAGTCCAGAAACACGACACGAGGCTTGCGTTCTAAGTAGGAAAACGTCTCCGAGTTGCCGAATAGTCGTTCGTCATTCTTGAAATGCCGGTAGTACGGTGGCTTTACCAGAAGCTCATCCTCAGTCGGAAGGATGAACTGAGGATCGAGGCCTCGGGACCTGAGGAGAGTTAGGATTACCCAGGTATTACCGGTGAAGTAACCTTCCGCCGCAGAGATCAGGATAGGCCGATCGCCGATGGTGGCGACGATGTTATCCAGACCGGCGAGGAAGGTTGGAAGATCCGAAATCATGTCGCCATGAAGCCAGCCGTCATGTTCAAACTGGTCCCGGGTTGTGTCACTTATGATCTGCAAGCCAGGTGTTGCGGCAATCACCTTTGGGAATTGGCTTGGCAGGATGGCCCGAGGGTCTTCCTCATTTGCAAGGTGCTTCCAGCCGTATGGATGCAGAGATTTAGTGCCACCGACCAGAAATCGAACCTCAATACCGAGTCGGGCCTTCAGAGCCTCTGAGATAGCAGCGGCCGAGCTTCCATACTGGTCGATAAGCACCACTGGCACCGACGACTCACGAATCAGCGCCAGCAATTTAGCTGGGCTTTTGCCGAGCTCTTTTGCCGACACTCCATTTCCGAAATCCTGGAAGAACGGTTCAGGCATTGGGTCAATTCGAACCGCGCGGATGGTGCGCTTGGCCAAACTGTCGATGAACTCTGCCGGGTCCATAGCCGTTGGCATCTGCGCCTGCTCATCCAGAGCAACTTCCCGAAACGGAATCTCGGTTATGCGTTCAGCCGGCGAGCCTGAGTCGATGAAATTCGCATCCAACTGACTAGCCCGCTGATCATTGAGCACCAGCGCCAGCACGGCCAACCCAGCGGCGAATCCCAACGCCAAGCTTTTCACCTTGCCATGCTTGCCCGAACAGAATCGGAGGTACCCAAAGACGCCAGCGGCGATCAGTAGTGCAATTACCGTTGACGGTCCGCCGAGGAGCATTGCGCCACCGGCGATAACGACGGGGAAGGCTTGCGCGTTGCAGGACAGTCCCAGGGCACATGCGCCCAGAATCCAAGTCAGACGCATGTCATCCTCTCTTTTGTGATCTGCCAGTCCCTGATTGCCGCGTGCGCCTTTCGCGAAAAAGACACGGCCTGCAGGTGGATGCGTGATAGGTACTCGTAAGCATCCGGAGTCAGGAAATGGTCACGGCGCTGGTCCAAAGAGTCGGCAATGTCTGCAGGCACGGCGCAAGTCATCCCCCACATGATCAGGTCCTCGAACTTGAAGGACACTTCAAGCCCGCTGTTCCACCGTGGGAAACCGCCTACAACTTCAATTGGTAGGTCCATCCACTTGGCCAACTGCACGGCATCCAGGATGAAGCCAGACAGGTGGTGATCGGGCCGACGGCGAACAAAGTCCCAGATGAGGGCATCATCGATCCCAAGGGAGTGATAATTGCCGGCCAGCGAATGCGCGATGATGGAAGCTTCCTCGCCGAAGCGACTTAGTCCACCCTCGAAGATGACTTGTTTGCCCAGGCGATCGTAGAACCACAGCCGCTGCCGGACGGTGCAGCCGAAGAGCATTTCGGGTATCACCCGCACCACGACGGCAGATCTCACTGCATCAAAATAGCCCTCGTAGTCGTCGACATAATTGGTTTCGAAGAAGGCTGTGGCCTCGCCGGCAGCCGCCCGTGCGATAGCTCTGATCCTTCTCTCGCGGCGGGCATTGCCGTATCGCGTGACACCCACTTGGTCGAAGCTGGTCTGAGCCTGCTTTTCCCATAGCTGGAAGAACCCTGGGCAACTGAACTCCCCTTCCGGAGCAGCCATGTACTTTCCGAGCACTTCAGGTGAGAGCTGCTTGTGAGGGTACCAACCGGAGTTGCAGGCCTGCAGGTAGGCACACCCTCGGCAGAAGTCATGCTCGTAGGACAGTTTTGCATCGAGCTCGCTGTTGTTCCCCCAAACCACCTTCAGCGCGGCATTCCGATCCCAAACATTCAGGTTGATGTATGGGCGCACCGCTTCAGTACCGGTTTGGTTCGGGTTCAGCGATAGCTCCCCGCGGTGATCCCAGTGGTACTCGTAGGCGTCGTTGAGTGTGTTCTGAGAACGGGAAAGTGTGCGGAGAGACTTCCTCATGTCGTCCAGATGGTCGACAGTCAGGCCGTAGGGAGCGCCAAGTTCAGTCAAATCCTCAATGAAACGGGCCACGTCACGGTAGTACGGCTGCGCTCGATCAAAGTAAGACCGGCCTGATCCCCACGGGAAGATCATGTCGCAGGTCACGTCGCTGATCCCGCGCTTCACGAAGGTGTCGATGATGTACTGCGGACCAAGGTCTATGAGGCCCTGCCCCATCACCAACACCAGGTTGAGCATGTTGCACTCGCCCAGCGCTTCGATTCGTTCAAGGTACTTGGGGAAGATGGCCATGTTTTTGCCGAACCGGCCACTCTCTGGTCCCTCGAAGGGGATCGCAATGTCCATTGCGGGATGCCCCTTGAACTGCCTAAGCAAATCCAGGTAGCGGTCATCCTTCCACATGAGATTCGAGCAGAAGGTGAACTCGGTAGGCGTGCCGGCAGCATTCAGGTCGGAAATTCGGTCCAGAACCCAAGGTAAGTTCCGCTCCCAGAATTCGAAGGGCATCAGCGTCGCCTCACCCCCCAGCACGTCTAAATGCAGATAGGTGACGGACTGGTCGAGATGGAATGCCTCGACGATAACCTCCACTTCGCGACGGAAGGTTGTCTCGTCTATGTATTCCTTGCGCCTGAGCAGGTCTGGTTGGATATAGCAGTGCTTGCAGGCCAGGTTGCAATTGAGATTGGTCGAGATGGTGGTACTCATCATCTCGATCGACCGATTGCGTGGAAGGGCGTAGGGCAGAATGTTCATGCCCTAATAGTGGAAACCGAGTGCCCCTAATTTGGAAAAAGGGATGCTAAATCGGGTTCCGCATTTTGGTGGATCTCAGCGAGGCCTCGCGCCGGAGTTGCATCGATACGAGTTTGATCTCTGGCTCAGGGTGCTCTCCGGAAGGGGTCCCCGCCGGCGAGGGATGGGAGAGCACCCAGCGCAGCAGTTGAGTATTGTGGCCGGCCAGAATGAGGTCCTTGTCCTTCACTTGCAGGCCCTGGGCAAGTAGAGAGGTTTCCTCCACGATTGTGGCCAACTGGTCATCTGGCGAGGTTCTCACCCACTCCCAGACCATCGCGGGGTCCAGCTGCAGAGCCGGGGTGTCCCCGTATACCAGGTGCTCAATCACCAGACGTTTCAGATCGTTGGAAAGGTTTCCAAAATCGTCACAGCTTAGGTTTATCGTTGCTCCTACAGCCTGGTACGCCCAGATTCGCTCCATGAGCGGTCTGCCGATTTGGGCTCCAGGGTTCAGAGCAACCCGAGCATTCTCCACCTGCTTTAGCCAGGCGTAAAAAGCCAAGCCTTGGCCGGCGATCTCGTCATGGACCTGTTTGGATGTGACGCTATCCGTCGGTGACTTGAGGATGGCACGCATAGCTTCATGGTGAGTGTTCATCCGTGTATCGAACTCCCCGAATCGATCCTTCACTTTCGACCAGAGGCGCTTGTAGCCAGGGCACTCAGCTGAGTCCCATGCTCGTACATCCTCCGGTTCGGCAATTCGATAGTGGTACCAGCCGCCCGCGCAGTAGGAGTGGAACTCACATTGGAAGCAGTAGTCGTGGTAGCGGGAGAGTTTGTTATCCAGCTCCGAGGTGTTGTCCGCAAGAACCTTGAATGCCCAATCCGGATCGTCGATGTAGATCCTGGTGTCACCGAAGGCGGCCTCCGAAGTGGTCTGTGAGGCATTGAAGCTGGTGAGGCCGTCTGGCTCAACCGCCAGGTCATAGCGGAAGTTGCCGATGCACTGATAGCTGGTGCCTCGGAACATGGCGCTCGTCATCTCGTCTGCCGGCGTGAAGGTGATGCCTTTAGGCGCTATCTCGAAGAGCCTGCACAGGTAGTCACTCATCTGGGCGAAGCTGATCATGTTCGGCTGCCAGAACGCCTTGCCTGAGCCGTAAGGGCTGATCATCTTGATGCTGAAGTCGGTGACACCCAGCGGCAGGAACTGCTCCAACAGATAGTCCGGCCCCAATTCGACCGTGGTCTTGGTGAGGATGACGTCGAGGATCTTTTGCCGCACCTTCAGGGCGCTGACAGTCTCGCGCCAGGCGGGCATCAGCTTATCCCGCTTACCGAAGCGGTTGGTTTCCGGCTCCCACGAGGTGTAAACGCACATTTCCGGCCAATCGCCGTACTGGTTGAACAGGTCGATGTAGTCGGCTCGCCTGCGCTGGTCAGAGAAAATGAGGTTGGAGAGGACGTTTACCGAGCCCGGTGTCTTGAGTTGTGCGTTGAAGTCCCGGCATTGCTCTAGGGCGAACGGCAAATTTCGACGCCAGAACTCGACTGGCATCTTGGTGATCTCGCCACCGATGATCTCCCACTCGACCTCCTCCAAACCGCGGTCCAGGGCTACGAGGTCTCGGACACGGTCGAATATCCCCCTGAAAACCCCTTCCTCCATCTCGACGGGATTGGCCAACTCCGACGGATCGATGTAGCAGTGAGTGCACCGCCGATTGCACCATCGGGTAGCGGTGATGCTGATGTTGGCCTGATTCAACCGGGATTGTTTATGCACAGCGCATCTTCTCCAGTAGCAGGTCCCACATTCCCTTCCCACCCGCGCACTCCCCAGAGCCATCGGTGACTGGCACATGGGCGGGTCCGCCGGAGCAGTAGCTGAAATGAGGGCAGGACCTGCAAGGCAGGAGACGGCGCCGTTCGGCAATAACTCGGGCCAGGCGCCGGGGTGATGAGAGCAATTCGTCAAGAGGTGCGTCTTGGAGGTTTCCAAGGAACGTCCCTTCGAGATCGGAATAGAGGGGGTTTGTCGTTACAGATCCGTCCGGGTTCAGGGTCAGAAATCGATCTTCTGACAGGACGTTGAATTGGTTGTTGGCCTCGCCGGCTACCTGTTCCAGTGCGCCGATGGTAATCCCGGCGTCTTTAAGCTGCCGGCCATGGGTGGCTTCCAGCGTGTGAAGGAAGGTCCAAACGGCTGCATAGCTTGCGGTGAGCGGGAGCTCCGGCGCCGAGGATGCTTGGTAGATTGGCTCTGCCAGGAAGGTCCGGAAATCAACAGAGATGTCGAACTCCCAGACCTTAGCCTTCGTGGCGAGCATAAGCTCCGCCAACGCGGTCGGGCCGCGCTTGATGGTTTCGGAATTGAGTTCGACGTTGACGGTACACACCACACCCGCATCCCAGAAGCGGTTCAGGCCAGTGAGGAAACGCCGGGTATACAGATCTTCTGAGCCCGATAGGCTGAACTTGTGCCCTAGGGCGAACGTTGTCTCAACCTGGCCGTTGAAAGCCGAATGAGAGAGATCAATGAGCCAATTGGGGACAGAAAAGCAGTTGGTCACCATGGTCTGGGAAGCGTGTGGGAGTAGGCCTCGGGCCTGGTCCACGTACAACTGCATGCGACTAGGGCCCACGATCGTTGGCTCTCCACCTTCCCAGATCAGGGTTACCGGCCGGTCTGCCCAGAAATCGGATGTCAGGAAGGCTGCAAGCGTGTAAGCGGGGAGTCGCTCACCGGCGGCCCGGTTGGCCTCGGTTAAATAGCAGCGCTTACAGTCAACGTTGCACTGGCGAGTTACGTTGATGAACCCAACTGCTTCAGATTTTGCCATCACTCCCCCTATCCCCCATCCCATTGAGATGAGGGACCGATCAGCCGACAGCGATAAGGCCGCTGGTGGGTGCAGGTACCGGTTTGGGTTCTGGAGGCGGAGGCGGGCTCACATGGTTTCCAGCCTCAAGAACTGCTCGAATCATGGAAAGAAACTCACCAGTGGCCAGCGCTGCAATCTTCGGCTCAACGTCCATCGCCACGGCTATGCGCGACGCAACGGAACCAGGTTGAACAGTTCCGTGATCGAGGTTGATACGCTCTTGCACCTGCAGGGTGGACTCGACGCCTGCCCATGCCTGGTCCATCTCATCGATACCGAATGCTGCAGCAAATGCAGCCCCTAAGGCATTGGCGAGTTTGGCCTGGCGGGTATTCACCGGAGGGGTAGCCTGCCCCTCAACCGCGGGCTCATCCGGTGGTAGGTACTTATCCAATACCGTGTGGACGCCGTGCTTCAGCTCGTACAGCATGCCGGCAGCGTTGGACAGGCTAAGCCCCGTGGACTTACTCACCATCCGAATGAGATTGGGCAACGGTGTTCGTAGGTCGAGCTCTTCCTCCAGGATGCGCGCTCGGGAGTCACGGAACTGCGCTTGCTTGAGGTGAATTGCCTTGGCCACCTTTTCGAGGATCTCATTGAAAGCATCCTCAGTCCCAAAGTGCTCCATGATGACGTCGTGAATTACGACTTTCACGTGCTCCATAACCACTTCAGGCATGCCATCGGTGAATAGGGTATTCATCATCTCGTCGGTCGAGATGGATGCCGGAATGTGCCCTGCCGCCACACCGAAAAGGTATTCGAGGTAGCCATCGATTGGCGCGACACGGATATTCGATTGGGGCGAGGCAAGCCACATCCTCCCGTAGGTACGGAGTACCTCGCAGTAGCGTTCCACTTTCTCGTCGACGACGGTGGTGTGCCCTGGCGGGAGCAGGTTGATGTTGAAGCCCGAGGATTCAGCGTGCATCAGCAATTCGTCGGGCGATACGGAGCAATCGTAAGGGATGTCGATCGACACCGAATTGAGACTGCCGGCAGCCAAGATCAAGCTGAACGTGAAGTCGTCGCTGGGAAGGTCCGGTGAGTCTGGGTGACTCTGCGCGCGCAAGCCCAAGTGACAGGCATCGCGAGGGATGCGCTTGAGCGTCGTGTCGCACTCTATGTTGAAGTACGAAACGTCCCGCTTGATCTCGTGCTCGGGCGAAGTCTGAAGATGGCTGGACTGTGCAAGGAAGATCCCTTCAAGGTCCGAAACTCTCATTCCAACTTGAACTGTCATGGAACCCCCAATCAGCGCCAGCCACGCGAGCCATGGCACGCGCCGTGGCAGGCACCATGACAAGCGTTATGGCAATAACCCCAGTCGCCGATCCGGGTGGAGTCCATATCTTTTGCTGTGGCTGTGGCCGCCAGCAGCATGTTGTCTATGCCGCCCACCATGTTGCCCACGACGATCTCGCTCAACACCTTTTGGTGTTGTTCAACCATAGGCTTGATCGGGTTCATCTCCAGGATGGCGCGCAGACGGGCGATTTCCTTGTCTGCAGCGAGATCTTCAGTCGACTGCTCCACAGTGAATGACTTGTGAGTTTCGGCGTAAGCGCTGGCGGTCAAGGCGCTGACCGCGATTGCGACCATGACTCGATTGCCGGTGAACTGCTTCATCTTCCCCTCCATTTCTACTTGCCCATAGGGCAGATTCTTACCCAGCGATTGCTATCAATCCGGGGTTGTCTCTGGTTGCAATGTGGTCATTCAGAAGCCTGAACGTCATGTATCCCCCTGCACACTCCTGGCTCTCGTCCATTCGGGGCGTGGCCATACAACCTGAGCTACAAATAGGCTTGAACTGGCAGGTAGTGCAGTCCATTTGACGCTCCTCTCGGGCAGCCTCAAGCTGGGTGTGCTCCACCACTGCCACTCCAACCGCATTCCGGTTATCCCGCTCCGAGGTCAACGCAGTACAGGCGGAGTAATAGCCGTTCTGGTCGAACGTATGGAATCGAGTATCACAAGCGCCGGAGAGACACCCGTAACCTCCTCTCTCACCGCGGCGCAGTCGTTCCACGCTGGCGATAAGCCCATCCAGCGGAGAGATGTTCAGTTCCTGCCGACCTTCCCGCTGCTGAGACATGAAGCGGCTGTAGGCCATGGCAAAGCGTCCAGTCCACATGCTGTAGTCGCGGTTCGTGACTCCGAGCCAATCCCAGTTGGTTATCGCATATCCAGTTCTGGTCAGCCTCTCAAAGTGGGCCAGTGAAATTCCGCGCTCGAGAAGGAAGTCAATGAGGTCAGTTGGGTTCCTGAACCTGTTGATCAGTGGTTTGGTCACCGTGATGACCATGTACGGTGTCAGCTGAAGGCTTTGGAGTGCGTGGATGTTGGCCCAGAACTTATTTTCGAACTGCTCGTTCGATTCGGGACGTCCAGCCCTTAGAAGGCGGATCTCCGGGTCCCAGGACACCCCGACAATGCCATCAAAGAACTCGTGATAGAGCTCAGCCCAACGTAGGTCGAAGGTCATCAAGTTCGTCTGAAGCGAGAAACGCACGTCGAACTCGGACAGTTCAGTCTTCAAAAACACAACTGTTTTGCGCATGAACTCCTGACCAACCAGC
This sequence comes from Pseudomonas sp. On1, assembly GCF_033783325.1. NCBI lineage: Bacteria > Pseudomonadati > Pseudomonadota > Gammaproteobacteria > Pseudomonadales > Pseudomonadaceae > Pseudomonas > Pseudomonas sp. On1. Next base: position 28,371 of record NZ_JAWPOA010000001.1, read on the forward strand.
GTTGGCTCCCCCCCGTGGAGCTGGAACAGCAGGACCTGGCCTGGTCGAGCAAAAGAGCGGACCTTCGTCGGAATCTGCTCGATATTTTTCCAGTCCATCCGCTTCGGATTGTTGGGGATGAAACAGTGTTGGCAGTGGAGATTGCATGCCTCGATGAGCCGCACATAGATCATGTGATCGAAGTCGGGTGCCCCCTTGCTCATGCGATGCGCTCCAGCCCGATGGTGTACGGGTCAAAGGGCAGCGCGCCTGCCGCGGACAGGTAGCCGGTAGCAAATCGGCGCCCCTCCTCGTTGGCAACAAACTCTTTGACTTTCGCTAGGTGTGATCGATAGCCGGCACACTCCCCTGCACCGGTATGAACCTGGTGATCGGTGATTGGGCAGCCGCTCTTGCACCACGACCGGAACTCGCACTTACGGCAGTGATTCTCGATGTGGTCGATGTGCTGAACCTTGATCCAGCCCAGTCGTTCAGGGCTGGATTGGAAGGCATCGATGCCGTCCTGGACCTTTGGCCAAAGGTCCGTCTCGTACTCCATCCGATCCGGGCAGGTGTTGAGCGCCCCGTCGGGATTAATCACTAGAAAGTCGCGCTGGCAGGTTCCGCCCCAGCGCTCGCCGGGTTGGTTGTGCAATACCCCACCAATGGCTGCTGCCACGGCATTGTTTGTTACGCAGGAACCGGTCCGTCGTAAGTCTTCTATCGACACATCGAACAGTTCGCTCAGAAAATCGCTGTGTTCCTTGTTGCTTGGACGGTCTGCGTCGGCCCCGTAGGGGTTGTACCGCTCGATGTTGAAATGGGTGAACCCGTGTTCCTTGAACCACCCATAGATCTCCGCTACTTGAGCAAGCTCATTGCGCGTCGGCACCATGATTGGGCCCACGTGAAGACTATGGGAGCGGGCCAGGTGGACCTTCTCCAGCCACAGATCGATGTACTTGCTATTGGAGCCCTGTATGGTGCGGCCGCTGAAGTCGATAGAGGAGCCGACGAAGCCATCACACCGCTCCTGCAAAAATGGGATGTGTGAACGACGCAGTGGAATGAGCGAGGTCTGGATGGCTTCCTGAATTTCAATACCGGAGAGGCCGCGCCGCACCTTGTCCGAGAGATCCATGAGTACCCCGGCACTCATACTTAGCGGCTCGCCTCCGTGGTACAGGATAGAGACTCGGTCGTGCCCCTCCCGTTCGGCCAGGTTGCGGATCAGATCCAAGCTGTCCTGGAGGGTAGCCTCCGACATACGGGACTTATTGGCCCGCACATCCTCTGGGAGGTAGCAGAAGTCGCAACCTACGTTGCAGAAGTTTGTTGGCTTGAGATAGACCTGAAGCATCAGTTCACCCACCCGTATGCGGAGAGTCGCGCGCGGGCGCTATCGGGAGTGATGCCGAGCTTGTAGAGAATGCGGTCAGCCTCACCAGTCACAACTGACTGCTTGAGACGATTGAAAACCATCTTCCAGCTCTGGCAATAGCCGAACTTGCCCCCCATCCCTTTTTCGAAGAGCACCGCATCGCGGGCACAGCCGCCCTCGCATTCGGTGAAGTGCGGGCACGTCTTGCAGTCTGGTGGAAGGTTGACTGCTCGCCCCATGATTTCTCGGGAGGCAGGTGATGCGGTCAGCGCGGGGGCGATGTCGGCACCCGAGTAGAACTTAACCTCAACCGGTTTCGCTTCCTGCACCTCACCGGTAAGGATGTTGCCGAAGCGAAAGCGCTTGTCGCCGAAATCGCTGAATTCGCTGCAGTTATACACCGAGCCGTCAGGGTCGATGGTCAGGAACCGACCTCCACAGGACTTGGTCCAGGGGCAGAGCATGCTCTTGTAGCCAGCCACCTTCTGCAGCATCAAGTCCAGCGGCGTGATGCGGAAAACCGGTACTTCATCGATCCAGCGGTCGTAGAGATCGACAAGCATCTGCCCATAGGTCGCAGGGTCAATGAGCATGCCCGCCTCCCTGGCACGACCAGCGGGGTAGGCGTAGTTGAACCGGATGTCGAATCCAGCCGAGCCATATGAGAGGGCTCGCTCATACATGTCCATTGCGGCCGTGGCCGCCCCTTCGTCGTAAACGCCGATTACGAGCGGTCGAAAGTCGTCGGCGATTACCTGGTCCATTGCTCGCCAGAACAGACGGTCATACGTCTCAGCGGAGCCTTTAACCGTGCGGTATTTCTTGTAAGGGTCGAAACTTGTAGAGACCCGGCCCTCAAAGATTTCCGAGAACACTCGCTTCCAACGATCGGACTTGTACCCCAGAAGGTTGGTTTGGATTGCAAAGTGAACGCCACCATGCTGAGCCAATGCGTACTCAGCGCACGCTTCGAAGAAATCGGGGCCCATGAGCATTGGCTCGCCGCCATGCCAGATCCAGTCGATATTTGGTGTGAACGATGGCTGCAGGCGATCAAACATCCGCTTGAAATCATCAAGCGACCAGCTGCCCTCGCCGTCAGGGGGCGCAGAGCAGTAGGTGCAGTCCGCGTTGCAGTTTTTGGTTGGCTTAGCGATAACGACTGAATATGGCATTAGGGGTAATAGCAGTAGACGTCGACAAGCGACTGAAGGTTGTTCCGCTCTACCTCAGAGCCAATGATGTTCGTCGAAACGATCCAGTAGCTACCGTAGTCGAGGAGTTTGTACTCGTAGCCGAAGGCCCCGTGGTTTACCTCTCCCTCCTGCCAGCCACCACGCATTGTTCCTGGGCGCAGAGATGCTCTTGCAGATCCTCCGCCCGGGCACGCAGGCTTTATAACTCCGTCGCTGTGTCGGACAAGGTAGGTTCCCTTCTGCACGAAATTCGGAAGCAGATCGATGAGGTTGGCGTTCCCCCGTTGACGAAGGGTTACGTTTTCAACCGAAAGGTTGGTCCCATTCTCGATGGCCACCTCGCCGCCATAGGGAGTGCTGAGGATCAAGCGCCCAGCATCCGTTTTTACTCGAGCATCCGCACCACCGTTGTTCAGATACATGTTCGAAACTTCGTTGATCGAATTGCTCCCAAGCAACAACGGGGTGCGCATCCGATTCATCTCAGGGTCACCGGTGTAGACTCGAGACAGCTTAGAGTTTAGTGCGGGCTCACTGCCTGGAATCCCGATCGTTGAGCGAATGGTGTACGTCGCTGCATTGCTGATCACTGTCCCAGGCAGGTTGTTCGCAACTACACCATCCCAGTCTTGAGCAATGCTTTGGGTGATCGAGAAAGTGTTTGCATTGCAAGCTGGGGTAACTGCCTGGTTGTACTTGTTGGTTGCGCTGATGCCGGCAAGTGTTGGTGGAGAGGTGCTCTCAAGCACGCTTTTGGCATTTGCACAGTTGCTTGCTTGGCCTGGCCACGAGCCATTCTGCATGCGGTATGAGCGTGCAGCGTCCAGAAAAGACTGAGTTTCCTGCGCAGTCAGGATTGCACGCTTCTGGTTGAGCTGCTCCATGTACCTGGGTGTGGCATAGACAGCAATCATCGCCATCACGGCCAGCACAATCGCCAGTTCAATCAGCGTAAAGCCTCCCATCGAGGCCTGGGAATTAGCGCGTCGTTTCTTCATGGAGGATTCGCTTCTGGTAAGTAACCCAGGCGGAAGAGGAACTCTGCACTGGCCTGGTTGTGATGATAATCCGGGTGTTTGTCCCGACGTTTTCCGTGGTGTATCCACCGTAGTTGTCTTCCTTGAAAGGCAGATCTACGGCGACGTAGCAACGCTGTGAGTCGAACTTGACGAGGATGTTTGAGCCAAGCGGGTTGGTAGCCGGCAAGCGGTAATCGGCACTCAACAGGTTCTGAAGATCCGCTGTTTTCGACCAGTTGGTAAGAGATCCATAGGTATGGGTGACCTTTAGGTTCGCCCCGACGGTCGAGGACACGGCTTTAGTCCTTGCTATCTCGCAGACAGGAATCAGGTTCCTTGCTTGCTCAATCGAGGAGTTGATCTTGCCCTGCTGATACTTCTCCATTGCGCCTGGAAGGAGCGCAACCGTCATGACCGCGACAATTGCCAGGCAGACGGCTAGTTCGATGAGGGTGAAGCCGCGGGAGCGAACCATAGCCACAGTCACCGCATGGCCGACGCGAGGTTAATGATGGGCAGATAAAAGCCGATTGCGAACATCATGATGGTTAGGAGCATCATCGAAAATCCGATGACCGATGACATCTGGGCCACCTTCTCCGAATGCCGAAGGTAGTAGGCCTTTAGAGCATCAGCCATATTGCTCAGCACATTGTCGCGCCCTGCTGGTGACTGGTTGTCGAAACCCTGGAGGTTCTGAGTAATTAGGGGGGGCCACTCGGGGTTGTCGAAAACATCGGATAGCTCGCGGCCTTCAACCAGGCGTGCGTGAGCTTCTTGATAGAGAGCATGTGCACGGCCCCGGGAGCGTTGCATCATGAACTTGAAACTTTGGGGGTTGGTAAAGCCACTGCTGAGCAGTAGCTGATAAGTCTGAACAAACTCCAGGCCCATCCGCACCTTGTTCCTCTCATTGAGGAACGAGAAACCTGGCAGGTTCCTCACCATTTCCCATGCCCGAGCGCGAAACACGTAGATCCCGGCAGCGATTCCAAGCAGGACGTAGAGGTACTGGGTGTAGACAGTGTGCAGAAGCAGGATCAGCTGGCTCAGGGAATTGAGTTGCAGGTCGAGGCGCTGGACATGGATGAAGTCGTGGATAGTTCCACCCGCCCATAGCGGAATGCCAATGATGAAGCCCAGACCAAAGCATGCGTTGATCATGGCTTTCTTCATCAGAGCAGAGAACTCTTTCTTCGCTGCCAGACGTTCTGCGATTGCTTTAGATGCCCTGTTCAGGGCATCAGGCAATCGCCCTGTCTTGTCACCCGCCTCTGCCAGGAGGACCGCGGTTTCGTCGAATCGAAGAAGCGACAGGTACTCTTTTGGGGTTTGGCAAGAGTCGATTTGAGCAAATGTGATCTTCAGTGCTTTGTAGTTCACTGATTCCTGAACGGCCTTGCCGAAGGTCTTGCCTGAAGAAATTTTCGAAGCAATGGCAGACAACATAAGGACCTGCTCGACAAGGGGAAACTTCTTGTCGAGCAGGGCCGACTTAATACCCCCGAGGTGGTCGACAGCAACGCTATGGATGACTGACTCGGGGATGCCGGACATGGCAATGGCCTGTTCTTTGGTCTCCGCCTCTACACCGACGGAAACCACACCACCCGATTCACCTAGATACTTCAGTTGGTAGTAGGCCATGGCCAATCCCTTAGTTGCAGCGGTACGCCACGGTCACTTTGGTGTTACCGGTCGCCGTTGCGGAGTTCTTCACGATGTTGTTGCTCTGGTTCAGAGCGGATGCCAGATCGGCAGCAGCGCTGGTGTCGGTACTGTCGATGGTGTAGCTGATGGTCACCTGGTTGCTGGTAACAGCATCAACGGACCAGGCAGTGTTCCAGACCGTCAGGTCGGGGAGGCCGCGCTCTTTCAGCTTGGCTGCAGTGATGGTGGTCGTACTGCAGGTGTTCGTGCGGCTTACCTGCCGAGCGATGGCACCGGGGAAGTCCTTCTGCAGCTGAGTGATCGCAGTGCTCAGCTTGGAGTCCTCACGCGCCTTGAGCATGCCTGGCAGGAAGAAGGCAGTCAGGATTGCGATGACCCCCAGCACAATGGCCAGTTCGATCAGAGTAAACCCCTTCTGGCGATTACCCTTGGTACTACGTTCGATCATGGATCGTTCCTTTTATGTGAATTGCAGGCTTGCTGTTGTGCAACCAAGACCACGTGCCGACTTGTCGAGCAGCAGTCAGGCTCGACCAATTAGTTGCAGCGGTATGCCACTGTCACCTTGGTGTTGCCCGTCGCTGTCGCGGAGTTCTTCACGATGTTGTTGCTTTGGTTCAATGCTGTTGCGAGGTCAGCAGCAGCATTGGTGTCGGTGCTGTCGATGGTGTAACTGATGGTCACCTGGTTGCTGGTGACAGCATCGACGGTCCAGGCAGTGTTCCAGACCGTCAGATCGGGGAGGCCGCGCTCTTTCAGCTTGGCTGCAGTGATGGTGGTCGTGCTGCAAGTATTGGTGCGGCTCACCTGCCGGGCGATTGCACCGGGGAAGTCTTTCTGCAGCTGAGTGATCGCAGTGCTCAGCTTGGAGTCCTCACGCGCCTTGAGCATGCCCGGCAGGAAGAAAGCAGTCAGGATCGCGATGACCCCCAGCACGATGGCCAACTCGATCAGGGTGAAGCCCTTCTGGCGAACACACTTGGTATTTCGTTCGATCATTGATCTATTCCTTTCTCTGTGATTTTCCTGGGATGGACCTGGCGGTTACAGCTGTGCAACCAACGATGGAGTGCCGGCTTCGCGGATGGAGCGAATACCCGCTTTCTCCTGTCGATTCTTCGGTGCACCAACTCGATCAGAGAGGTAGGGCCGTAGCTCTTTTTCGAGCTGCTCGAATCCAATCACACCTTCGAACACCAGGCGCAAACCATCGTCCCAGAGGTCCTTGAACGTCCCTTCTGCGATTTGGGAGCGTCTCAGCAAGCTGGGGGAGATTCCATTCAAAATGGCCTCCTGAATTTCCGGCGTAAGCTCGAGTATCTCGATGACACCGCGCCGCCCTTTCAATCCGCCAGATTGGTGCGATCCGTTGTTACACACCTGACATCCTTTGGGGTTTGCTCGATAGAGCTTGAGTTCGCCGTTGCCCCCAAACACCGGGTTCGAGCCATACAAGGCGAAACGCTTATCATCAGACCGGAAGAGGTATTCGACCTTGCAACTCTTGCAGAGGCTGCGGACCAAACGCTGGGCCATGATGGCTTGCGTGTTGGTTGCGATGATGTCTGTTGGAATATCCATCCTGCCGAGGCGATCCAGCGACTCGTGGGCATTATTGGTGTGCAAGGTGGTCAAGACCAGGTGACCAGTTTGGCCGGCTTTAAAGGCGTACTCGGCGGTCTCGTTATCGCGGATCTCGCCAAGTAAGATCACGTCGGGGTCTTGACGTAGCAAGGCACGGAGCGCGGTAGCAAACGACAAATGCTTACCACATTCGGTATGCGACATTCCCTCATGTTGGATCTCCACCGGCTCTTCGATGGTGTGGTAGTTCCGGTTCGGGTCCTGACCATAGATGTCCAGGAGCATCGCATTGAGAGTTGTGGTCTTACCTGAGCCAGTAGGGCCTGTGACGATGATCAAGCCATTGGGAGCCTCGCCCAGTCGTCGAAGCAGCGCCTTGTTTTCGACTGACATGCCCAATCTTTCCAGGTTGGCCAGACTCGTGTCGTTGCCCAATAGACGAACCACGACCTTGGGGGTGCTTTCCGAACCCTTGGTGACAGGAAGCGTGCTAACCCGAAGGTTGATTTTCTTGTGGGCCGAGACCGCGAAATCAAACTTCCCATCCTGGGCTGCGTTCAGTTCCAGGGTAAGGCCGCAGTTGTTCTCGATGATCACTCGGCAAATGGCCTCGTGTATTTTGGACGTGTAGAGCTTGCGTGTCAGAAGTTCGCCGTCGATTCGCAGCCGGACTTGAACCTGATCACCTTGTGTAGGCTGAAGGTGGATATCCGAGGCATTGAGCTTTGCCGCCTCGCGCACCAGGTCTTCCACACGCTGTGTCGCGCGGGCCTTTAGCTGCTCGCTGTCATGGACCGCGCTATCGTCATCTTCAGTTTCGATGGCCTTGATCGCTTCTAAGCGGGTCAAGCTCACCACACCAACCTTCGGCTGGTGGATGTTGTTGGTCCTGGCGAACCCTGTGGCACGCTCGTGCATCCGCTTGTGGAACGGATTGGCCATGAAGATGGTGTTGCCGTAAATGAACCATGGCTCCCCCTCAGGGCCTTGAGTAATCGAGAGCCCGTCCTCCAGCTCGAAGAACACTTCACGGCCGAGCGCCTTGCCGATCGCATGGGCAACTGCTTCGTCGTCCTTGCAGACGCGGAGGATGTCGGGAACAACCTGCTCGATGACTTCAGATACTGGCTGTGTATCTGCTTGCTGTTGCGTGATTTTCCCCGCCTCAACCAGATTCCGCAGGATCTTTCGTTGAATCCCCTGGATGTTATTGCTCATGGTCAGTCGTCCGCATAGCGTTTGGATTTGGTCCAGTCGATTACCAGTTCCCGAGTGCCATCAGGACCTTTGAAAACTGCCTTATCGAGCCCGAATCGCTGGAGTGTGTAGTCGTTGACCTTTTCTCCATTGCGCACGATTCGGCGCCCTTGACTGGTCATTACTACGATCGAGTCTGCCCGAACCTCGAGGAGCGCCAGAAAGTGCTTGGCCTTGTCTTCATCGTCGTCGGGGACGTTTTTCTGAGAGGAGCCAGACTGGAATGGACCGCCTGGGGCAGCCTGTCCATTTGGTCCGCTCATCCCCAACGTAGGCTGCTCGAGCATGAAAGGTGCGGCATTGGGGATGACTGGGTTTTGACCGAACGGGAGGTCAGCTTTATCGGGCTTACTGCCTGCCTTACGCACCTCTTTACCCAGAGTTGCGATATCTGTTACGCCCAATGGAGAGCCACTTTCGTCCACAATGAAGCCGGCATCCGACATTTTCTTGTAGGAGTCAGCCATTTCAGCCTGAAGTTTCAGCTGATCTCGCTTGTACTCCATGTCCCCAATCTTTCGGCTGCGGTCGCGATGAGTGTCAGCATCGTCCGCATCTGCGAAAGCATGGATAGGGAGCACAAATTGAGCTGCCATAAGAGTGCCGATGACAAGATTTTTCATAATCAGGTACCCACGACTACAAAGTTAAGTTTCATCACTCCGTTCGCAATGGAGTAATCGTAGAGATATAAGGGGATTTCCTTTTGAAGCGACCGTACGCTTGATATCACCACCTGCGGTTCGCCTATTACTTGGCCAGGCCAACCTTTCAGCGGGCCTGAATAAGTATTCCCCATCTCCGAAGAATTGTTCGCGTCGAAGGTTTCGAACTTGAGCCCATCGAGTTCAAAGGATGCAGTAGCCTTTTTCCAAGAACTCACGAGTTTCGGGAGCTTCTCCAGCTCCGTATACCGCTGAACGTCTTGCCGTGAGGTTTCAATTACTGCATCGATCTGATCGAAGTCTCTAGGTAGAGTGCGGGTCTCTCCCATGGTCATGCTGAATCGAACGGCGCCGACTGCCACGGCTGCAATTACAATCAACATCAGATTCGAAAAGCCAAATGTTGAAATAGACAGTTTTGAGCGCTTGATAATCACTGGTTGTCGCTCCCGCCAATTTCCGAAGGGTCAATTCGAATCACGTAATTCAGGTGTGGAGTGAACTCTGAAACTATGCCTCTTACCTTCTCCGACGGATCGAATGGCAGGTATTTGCTTGTTACGAATCGGTGCAAAGTCGTAAATCCGACATGTATTTCTCCATCAGGAGAAGTTTCAAGGCCGCTATCGTAAGCAACCAACTCACTGATCTTGCCGAGCTCAGCAGAATTGTCCGGCCATTTATCTAGTCGTTCACGCAGCAACTCGCCAATCTTGGTGTCTAACTCGTCTCTTTGAATCTGCTTGGTTTTATAAATAGCCATGTCAGCGTTATAAAGCGTGTACATGCCGTAGTTATATACAAGCGTAGCGATCAGCATCAGGCCGCAGATGCTTGCGACCATATACCAGCGTTTGGTTTGGTCGTGCCGTTGCTTTTCGAATAGTTCTTGACGGGTATAGGCCGGGCTGGCGGGTAGCACCAGATCAAAATTATCAAGGCTAATACGAGAAGCATTTGAGAGGTCATAGTCCATCCACTCAGGGATGAAGTTATCTACAAACTCAGAAGAGCTCAGGATACTCGATGGCTTATGGACATCCGTACTAGAGTCCAACCGCAGGTAAAGCCCGCGGTCAGGACCCATTGGGAAAATAATGACCTCGTTCCCCAAAGGAACGAGGTTGTTGGCGAACAGGAGCTGCCAGAGTCCATACACGTTTATGCCCGGGTACGACTCCCGCATCGACTTTAGTTCATCTTCGTCGATGTAAATCGCTGGCCGGCCGTCTTCGCGTGGCCCCTCAATGATGGTATACACCTCCGACTCGCGGGAGCTGCTGAGCGCCTGCGAGCCGATGGAGTCACGGCAGATGATGACCTCTTCGCCACCAATCTGAATTGGTACGCCAAGAAGCAACTGATTCATTAGAGAGCACCCTCCACCAATGTGGGCGTGACGACCAGGACAAGCTCACGTCTGTCGAGTTGATTGTTGACGTCCTGGGTGAGAGGGTTTAGCACTGCTTTGGTGACCAGATTCTGCCAAGGCAAATGTCGAAGTGCCTGGTTCATCTTTTTTGTGATGAGACCACCAAGGTGTACTGCGCGACCTGAGCTGGTAATAAGCTGGGTGCTAAACTCCTTGAGATTAACCCGGGGGGTTTGGAACTCATAGTCTCCAATGGCAATGGTGTCATTGCCACTGAGGTTGGATATTACTGGCCAGATGTCGACCATTATTTGATCGTTGTCGAGAACCCTTACTGTAACGCTCAGCGTCACACCTACTTTTAGTCGTCCAAGTTTAGGTGTGACTGTGACATTGCCGGATTCATCTTGGGATTGCTCGACGTCAACGATATAGGTCAACTCTTCACCAGCGTAAATCTGCGCTGGAACCCCATTGCGAACGGTAATGTTAGGTTGATCAGTAAGCTCTACGCGACCAAAGTTCTCAAGAAAACGGATTAGAACATCAGCTTTGACATGGTCAGATTCATAGGTGCCTTGCACGTTCCAGAATGGATCTGTGTTATCGGTCTTTGTATTGAAAAAGTTCAGGCCAAGTGGATTTCCATTTAACGTACCTTTAACAAGTAGGTTCCAGTCAACTCCCTTCTGCTTATCGTTGTTCAGGATTACATCATAGGCCTCAACCTGAACATTTACGACCTTGGTAGCTTCGCCAATAGCTCGCTTAAAGTAGCGATCAAGAACCTTCATCTTAGAAGGCTTGCCACCTGCTGTGATGATACCTACTGAGCGAATACCTTCTATGTAAGGCTCAATTTCATCATTTGATGTCAACAAACCGAAGTCTGCGGGCGAAGGAGCATCAAAGTTCAAACCGCTCGTCATGCCGTTGTTCGAGCTGTTGTTGCTATTACCACCTACAGTTGCGCTTGAAGCACCGGGAGAGTTCTGATTACGGCCACGACTGCCACGGTCGGACTCTTTCTCAGCTCCGATGATAGTGCGGGCGCCCTCCATCACTTTCTGCCACTCGTCTTCGGAAAGTTGGAGGCCAATGGTGGTACCAGTCGCGACGTTGGAATCCTGTTGGTTGTTGGAATCGTCGTCGCCTGCTTTAGCCCCCCGAGTCTGAGTGGATGCGATGACGTTGTTGACGTTCCGGGTCGACGCGAAAGTGGCCAGGTTCCATTCTCGGGTTTCGAAATCGCTAACGATTACTCGCTTGCCTACGATCTCGATGTTCAGGTCCCGGGTCCCTTCGATGTATTCGATGAAATCTGCAAGGGTCATCCCAGCAGCAGCTACATCGATTGGATCGTTGAGGTTGACCTTGCCCTTCGGAATGATCGCGTATCCAGGCAGCGTGTCTTGCAGCACGCTTCGAAGCGGCTTGCTCTGTGCAGTTAGGAAGATCGGTCGGGCTTTCGCGATATCTTCAGTCCTGATCTCGCGTACGAAAGTGTTACCCCGAGCAGCCTGAAGAGCATCTTTCGCTTCGGGGCGCAGGGGGGCATTTTTCGCTTCTTCGGAAATGTCGAAGCTGCTGGTACATCCCAACAGGCCGGTGGCAACCAGCAGAGCCAGGGCAATGGATTTCATCTTCATGGGTGTGGCTGCCTTAGTTCGGGCGGTCGGTGATCAGGATCATGGGGGAGGGATTTCCCTGTTCGTCAGTCAGGTCCCAGAAATACTGGTAGCGAACACGGGCGTCCCGGACGGAAGCTGTGAGCTTGCGCAGGGCGATGTCACGGGCGTCAGTGGAAATGAACTCGTAGCGGCGGGTCTCAAGCTCAGGCTTGTTGTAGAAGGCCGTTTTCACACGCCAACCGACCGGCATGATCCCTTCCGCAATCTCCTTCAGAGTTGCCCCTTGGTATTCGGCCTCTACTGGTTCGTTGATGACCACGGTCGGGTCTACCCGCTCCAGGGTCACCCGTTTGCGAGCAGCTGTTTCGATCATCTCCGCGTTGTTCTCGGCCAGCATGAGAAGCTGTTTGCTTTCTGTGCGGATCTGTTCGATGTCCGTCAGCTGTGCGACCTGTACCTGATCAGCCTTCGACTGCGCCGCTCGGTTCAGTTCCAGGGCTTTTCGAATCTCGGCTTCTTGGGCCAGCAGATCCTGCTTACGCTTTGCAGCAGCCTCGATCGCCGTCTTCTGCGCAGCGATGAGGTTGCGTTCTGCTTCGCTACGTGCGGCAGTCAGGGCCTGGCGGTTTCGTTCCAGGTCTTCGAGAGTTTTCCTGTATTGCCGTTCGGTCTCTGTTTCTTCTACCGAGGCAACAGGGTTATCGATCGACAGGTCGATCATTGCCGCAGGTGCTGCAGGCGTTTGCGTGGACCGCTTGTAGTCGATGGGCTGCATCACCTGCTGCGCCCTGCCGGCTTCATAGGTGCGATCGAACGGTGAGAGGGTTTCGCTCCGCGCGAGGTGGGAATCATCAAAGGCGGAAGCGTAGGCGCCCTGGCTCAGGAGGCTGACGCCCAGGATGAGGATCGTTTTTTTCACTGCGGAGTCCCATAGAGGCTTCTGTTACCTCAATAGTGGGAAGGCAGTGCTCCAAATCCGGGGTTTGGTTGGAAAAACTTTTTCAAAACCTGCATCGTGATCTGGTGTTCACCACGTTGAGATAGTCATGTCCGCTTCTACACCGAAGGTCAAAGCCTCATCTGGGATTGTTGCCCTGATCGTCATGATTGCAGTTGTCATCTTGGGCTATGCGGCTTACTTAGAATCCACGCATAAGGCATTGGACTTTCAGGCTGAAGCCCTGTCGCCCCACTTCTACATGTTCAAGCCTCATGCTGTGGTTCAGCTCATCGCATCTGGTGGTTACGTGGGGACGCTAGTTGCCGTCCTGGTAGAAGTGCTGCACTGCATTTTCGCGGCCGCTATGGTCTACACCATTGCCAGGGTTGCAGCTTCCCGGTATTTCCGCCCGCGGAACACTCCGACTGAAACCACTGCGGTGAGCACCGATCCCTACGAGTACGAATGCTCAATTCCAGGGTCAACCATGATGATCCTGCTCAGGAACAACAAGGACCCGCGAACCGGAGAGGAAATTGGAGGGGTAACAGACCTCAACCCCTACAACCAACGCTTCTTCCGATGCAACCGAAAACAGGTAGCTCTGAGTCGTGAGCCGTCGACTCCCATTGAACACCTCGAACTGGCCGTGCATGAGTTACTAGCTGCTCATCCCACAGTCCCAGCCAGCGTCGGCGCTCACCATGCCGATGCCACGCTACGCGAGCATTCCCTCGCCATCGCCAAGGAGGTCTTGTCCTATCTGAAGCGCCAGAATGTGCAGGAACCTCTCGCTTATCTCGCTGGGCTGTCTCATGACTTGGATAAGTTATTGGCATATGCCGAGAAGGCGCCTGGCCAGTGGGTTAAGAACAAGGACGCAACACACCACAACACCTACAGCGCTTACATCGTGCGTCAGATGCCTGAGTTCGCGAAGCTCCAGCCGGAGGATCAGAACGTGCTCACCCTTGCGCTGCGCTACTACCACCATCCTGCAATGCTTCCGGTTTCTTCTGGCCCGCGGGTTGAGAAGTTGGTCCAAGCGCTGAGACACGCTGACGGTTTCGTGATCCGTGCAGAGAAGCAAGATGGTATTCGCGCAGCCAAGGAAAGCTCCCAGACTGAGGAACTGATCAGGGAGGCCATCCTGAAATTTGTCGGCGAAGCCAACATCAACAAGTTCCGGGCAACTGGAGAAGCAGAGGGTTGGACGAAGGACGCTATGGAGTTCGTCATCATTCCGATGTCACGAATCCTTGAGTCGATCGGCTCACATTTGCCGCTTGAGTTGAGCCGTCAGCTGCAGATGGGAGTTGATACCCGTACCTTCACCCACCCTGCTATTCCGGTGATGCTGGAAACCCTCGAGGGTATGGGGCTTTTGCTCCATAGCTATAATCATCATGACAGCCCATCGGGCCTGTTTGATGTGAAGATTGGAGTGATCAATTTCAATGCTTGCGTATTGCTTGACAAGGAAACCCTGCAAGAGCTTCTGCCCGGTGTTGTCGACCGTTGGGGTATGGCGAACTACAAAATTCAAGTTCGTCGCCCCACTCGAGATGGCGGCGCAGAAGAGGAATCGGGCGGTGATTGACCGCCCGATTTAGCATGCGAAACTCATATCACTTGATGCTGCTCATTCGGTCCCGAGAATGCGAAGGGCAGCCTCAGTGCGAATAGTCCTTTCCGCTCTGTCCTCATGGCCGAGGTTGTTCCAGCAGGCATACGCCTCCGGATAATGCGCCTGCCGTTCCGAGAGTCGGCACATAGTGACCTTGTACTCGTCTCCCGAAAGGTATTCTTTTGCGAACTGAGCCAGAGTCTGGTCCCTCCCGGTCTCCCAGAGGAGAGAAATCACAGTGTCGATTGCAATTTTCCTGCTCTCACCGTTGAGCCCCCAGAACTGGATTTTCAGATCGCCCTTGTCCGTTCTATAGACGTACTTGGAGAGGAGCTGCTCTGCCTCCTGGTACTGCCCTCGTTGAACAGCCTGCTGAGCCCCAAGTATTAGGCTGCGGTCCTGAATGTCCGCCGCGGTGACCGGGAATATGGTTTTGCCTCCAGTGCACCCAGTCAGGGTTAGGCAAAGAAGCAGAGCATATTTCTTCATCCCTACTACTCCTTGAAGTGGGTTACTAGAGTGAAGGCGTCCCCTGCACTGAAGAGTACATTCTGCCGGTTCTGCAGTTGCTTCAGAAGCGAAGGCTTGACCCCGAACATCCGACTTACTTCACCGTAAGTCGTCTCTGGGGTCTTGAGGAGGAAGTAGGTTGAGACGTTTTTCAGGAGGTCCGGAGTGACCTGGTCAGGCTGCTGAACCCCAGCCCAAACACCTACACCGTATCCGCGTCCTTCGGTCGCAATTCGGTTCACTGGACTCAGCGGCGAGGACGAAATTTGTTTGACGTGCTTCCCTTCGTCCGCGATCAGGATGTGGCTGGGGTACTCGGGATTGAAGAGACCAGACCTTCGAGTATCCATCACTCCCATTGCAAAGACACGACTTGCCACAATACGCATGATGATCTGCTGGTGTTCAGACGAGATATCGGTCAGGACGTATCGGTTGATTTTGCCCGCCTGCGATTTTGAAGGGTTACCGGTGAATAGACGGGATTTCACCATGCCTTGGATGATGCTGCGCAAGCCAAAAAGGGAATCCTTGGACCAGAACTCCCAGAACGTTCCATTGCCAGTGGACTTGTTCTGCAGCGCCTGGAAATCCAGATGCTTTTTGGCGTAGCCATGCAGGACTCCTTCCAAGTCATCAAGGATCTCGTTGACCTTGTCCTCGATCTCTAATGGATCTTTGCCATCCGCCTTCATCTTGACGATGGCCTTCTCCGCCTTCGACTTGGCCTGGCCATAAGCTTTCATGATGTCGGATACCGACCCCGAATCCATGCTGGCAGAGATGGAGTTGAACACGAGATCGATTTCATCAAGGACCTGATCTAAGGTCGGGGAAGGCCTGATCCAGGACTCAATGTCGTCCTGGGAAATTCCGGCTTTGCGGTACACCTCGTTCAGAATCTCTTCGAGGTAGTCCAATTGCCGCTTGCCGGTATTCGGTGCAAAAACCTTAACCAACTGCTTCATGCCTTCGACTGTCATCAGTACCCCACCCCCCTCTTTCGTCCTCGGGACTTGGAGTGGGTTAAGGGAGCTGCCTCCCTCGAAGTAGTTGAAGGTGATGTCGTTGAAGTCTTCCGGCCGAACCAGGTGGCTGAGACCAGCCTTTTCGAAACTCTCGTAGGAGAAGTCGCCTTTGATGTCCAGGACGTGGAATGTCATGCCACGGCTGTAGACGCGCGCAAGTAGATTTTGAATCGTATGCGATTTGCCTGCGCCGCTTGCCCCTTCGAAGAGGACGTTAAAGTTGCTGGATTTTGCCAGCACCCAGTCCACGGTTTGGCCACGGCTGTCGCTCCCGATCCTGATGGGATCATAGTGAGTGAGTCCAGCAATGGCCTGACTCAGCGCTGTAGGTTGGGATGGTGCAGCTTGATACATTTGATTCCCTCGAGGAATTTCAGGTCCGAGGCGATGCCCTCAGGCAGGGCAGAGTCTTGGGAAAGCCGGTGATATGGAAACTTGCATGAGGAGCATTCGAGCTCTTCTTCCTGAAGCTTCACGGAGTTGCCAGTGGTGTCGGCGATAACAGCGATGGCCTCATCTCCACCACACTCGCACTCGACGGCAAGCCCTCCTTTACTGAGCTTTACTGGACGATCGTCGAACGTACCCTTCACCTTTGCGGCAGGCGTAGCGTTCGGTGCCAGAGTGAATAGCCACTCCTGCCAGTCTTCGTCATGCAACTTCCCGATCTCTTCGCCCTTCTGCTTGACGTCTATTGCGTGCAGGATGTGTGCGAGCTCGTGAGGGATTGCTTCGTCCACCATCGTCTGCATGTCCTGCTGCAGATACAGGGGCTGAATGCGGAGTACAGCTATGCCGTGCGCCTCCCCACTGATCATCATCACATCCAAAGCGGATGAAGTTGGGTCAGTCATTGAGGGGTCGAAACGAAGGTCCAGCCAGATCCTTTCAGCTGGGAAGTCGACGTTGGTCAGCAGCCGGTTAATTTCCTTCGCAGCGAAGAGCTCGCGTGGGTATTCGGCGTTGTGCTGTTTGATGCGGGCGAAAATGGGGATTTGGGCATTCATACCCCAATAGTGGGAGTTGAGTGCCCTATTCCGCCTCTAGGACCGAGTTAGGAGTTTTTGAACATGTCAGCGATGCGGTTCCACTCCGTAAATTCCCCTGCGTTCCCGTCCTTGATCAACCGGTCCATCTGAGCGATAGGAGCAGAGTCCTGGATGAATTCGATGACATCTCTCGAGCCTTTCCAGCGTTGCATCCCAACGGCGTAGATTGCCTTTCTGCAACGCTCCAGCCTCACTGGATCTGGTTCATCCTCAGCCACACCACGATCATCGTCTTGCGTTCGCTGGGGGGCTGCTACGTTGTCCGATTTCGCATGCGAAACTGGGAAGGGAATGCTCGCCAGGTCGGTAGAGCTTGTATGCGCTTTCAGCAGCTCGAGGATCGCCACATCAGTGAATGTTGGATAGATCAGCTTGGCGTAACCAAGGCAGTAAAATTGCAGATGGATCACATCGTCATCCGATAGCCCAACCTGGATGGTCAGCGTACCTACTGCTTCCGAGTCGAACTCTGTTGCAGTAAGCATCCGGGCGAACTGGCCGTCCTGAAGAGTGAAGCCCTGGAGTCGTTTTGGAGATGCGCTCGCACGAACTATTTCGTATTCCAACCGCGGCTGCTGGTCAGAGAGCCAACGGTATAACTCACGTACCGCGCCGAGCCCAAGGTTGAGACTGAGCTTGTCCGGGTCGTCATTTAGTAGGTACCTGCCCTTCGCTTTATGGGAGAACGTGAGACGGAGTGCTGTGTGCACACTAATCGCCTCGCCGGCGGCATTCACGTCGTTTCGGATGTAGATCGCAGCGTTGAGAGCGTTATTGCTAAACACCTGGTGCGCAGCCAGGTACTTCCCCTTGGCCGGCATCTTCGGGTTGGCGGGGGTATACACCCAGCCAGAATCTGACGGCCGCCCTTTAAGATACTGTGTGTGCTCGGCCTTGAAGTCGATCAGCATGAAGCCCCCCTTTTCATGAAGCGCCGGCGGTGGAACGCGATGAGGAACAGCGCACCAGCAATCCAGACCGAGTGGGCGACTCCGCAAAGCATGTAGAACAGTTCTCGAACCAAATGATGGACCCGGGTGGCGCCCGCGCTATCAATCACGATTCGTGCCTCTCCCTTGTCCAGGTAGTAGAGCACAGCTGCGACGCCATCATCCGATAGGTCGTTGAACACACCGAAACCATGTCCTTGCGGGAATGGCTTGGGGTGAGCCCTGAAAAAGGAATCAACCCCCTTCAATTGCTCCCTAAGTTCGGGTTTGAAGGCCCCATCCTCGAATGCGGTGCCCCGCCAGCAGGTCACTTTTGCTTGCTCACATTTGGGGGCGAAAGACTCTGCAGAGGCTTCAACCAGGTTGTAGTTCGTCCAAGCGAGATCCTTTGCCCAGAGAGGAAGAACACGGTTCACGAGGACGAGGTGGAAAATGGCAGTGGTGAGACAAACACTGATCAGAGCTACCAAGATCAGGGTACGGTCCATTGTTCTCCACCGAGAGCGGGAAACCCTGATCGCCAGGCCGAAGATACCCAATGCCGCGACTCCTGCGGTGATGAACTGAGGATTTGTACCTTCATTCAGCAGTAGGTCGGCCAGGTCGAATGTCAATTCCAGTTTTACGAATGTCCAGGCGAGCAAAAGCGCTCCGCAAGTGCCGGCGGCACGCAGAGTTGGTCTGATGGATAGGAAGGCTGCGAGGAATGAAACGAAGTAGATTAGGGTGTGATCGAGGTCAGCAAGATCGAGCATGGTAGGGCTTCCAAATGGGATGCCCTAGAGGTTACCGGCAAGGCCTTGGCCTTCCAGTGAAAACGGGGGGCTGAGCGCCAGGGGGCGGATTCTCAGCCCCCTTCAGCGTGACCAGGTCCACGCGCGCCCTTGGCCGCTCCGATCTGCCGCGGAAATTACCGCAACAGCCGAACGCAGGCATCGAAGTCCCACAGCGAAGTGAGTACGTCGACTTTCTGAACGCCGCCCATAAAAGCTTTGAAGAAGGAATCATCGGCAAAGAGAACCAGCACGTGGTTCCCCGGATTCGCCATCTCGTCCGCAGGACTGAAAGCGTAATAACCCATACCAGGAAACAGCCCCTGCAGCTTCCGGTTCCAGCGCTCGATGTGATCGCGAACGAGTTCAAGCGGCATTGAGTCTGGAAACATCAACTTGGGTGCTGTGTGGCGGGCTATGTTGCCTTCCACCCCTTTGGGGAAATGGCTCTCGAGTGTGAGCCCAGAATTCCCGAAGGATTTCAGCAGGTCGTAGGCTCTGTTCGATACACCGTTCATGATTCACCTCTCGATTTCGGTTAAGGCGGACGCCACCTCCAAACGCCCTCGTCGAGGATGCTTGGAGGTGACGTCCGCCCTCCCCTAAGGGAGAGGCGGTGTCACTTCAGGCTTAGAACATCCGCAGAAGTGCGGTAACCAATCCTTCGACGGTTACTCCCACGGACCAGCCGATACCAGCCATGAACAGATACCAGCCGAGAGCGCGAGCGCTACGACTGGATGCGTCATGGTCGGTGTACATATGGAAGAATTCGCGGTCACCGAGGTTGGCTTCGCCAACAATCAGTTCCGCTTCCTCTTCCTTCTTGGAGATCCCCAGAGCCAACTTAGCGTCGTAATCGATCGCCATGGCATCCCGGGGCAAAGGACGACCTTCGTTTGCTCCCATTGCCCACAGAACCACGAAGTGGCCGTTTGCAGGGTTGAAGATCTTCACCAGCTTTTTACGGCTGACGATCCCTGTTTTCTTGTTCTCCGATTTGATGTGCTGCCAGCCCAACCGAACAATCGACTGGCCTGCATCCTCCCGAGGGAGGCTGAAGACTTTGCCGAATGTCACGCCGTTTACAGGTGGTCGTGCGGCGAAGTGCTCCTGGACCGGCCTCGGGTCAAAGACCTTCACCAGTTTCCAGACAGCCCCAGCCAGTTTCAGAACAACCACATCGGCAACAGCAGTCAGCTTTGCTTTCAGAACATGAGTCATTATGTTTCTCCTCTGGGAGCCGGGGCCCAGTTCGCACACTCGAAGGTGGCTGAATGAATTTTCAGGCCCCGCCGGCGCAGGGGTCTGTTCGCAGTGAGTTACTCGTCGCAATCAAAGTCATCGTTTTCCATGTCTCGCATGAGCGAGTTGGAAACCGGTTTCTCTTCTTTTGCTTTCCGTGCCGCTGCACGCTTGTCCCGCATCTGGTCCCGTTTGGTCAGCCTGCGGATCGTTTCCCCCTTTCGGGAGTTATCGATGAAGTCGTGCTGCGTCATGACCTGCAGGAAGGCCTGCAGGCATGCATACGGATCTTCATCCTCATCCATCATGCGCAGCCGGATGGCTAGCACATGGACGGAGTTGATGATGAGCCAGCAGCAGGGGTCAGTGAACACCGGTTCAAGAGCATCCCTCGCAGAGGTCAGCACGAACTGGCGATTGAGTTCCCAGATCATCGAGCCTCGTTTTCCGAAAACTCGACTCCCCTTGAACGGCTTGCCTACTCGGCGGTACTGGTATCCGAGCTCGTCGGTTTGCCACTTGCCATCTTTGATGACCGGTGCCATTCCAAGAGCCTTCTCCAGGCGCTCGATCGTGGAATTGTCTGAACGGGTATCCGACGTCGAGAGTGCATCCGACAAATCATCATCCTCATCCAGCTCTTTCACGCCAGGCAAATAACCGGAGGAGGACCAGAGGGCCTTCCTGTCGATTACCAGCCTAGTTGGGGCCTTTCGAACTGCTTTGGGTTTCTCAACTGCGGTTGGTTGATTGATGGCTACTCCAAACAAATCCACCGGTGCATCCGCCTCCGAGGAGGGTTGAATGGGGTTGGACAGGATGGGTTCGCCAAAGAGATCGACTTGCATAGTGCGCTCCATAGGGCGCACCACTCCCCTGACGGGGTGTGGTGGCCCGTCAGGGGTGGGAGGGAGGTATTGCTTAGAGGAACAGCGCGAAGTTCTGCGACAGAGCCGGCTTCGGCTCTTCTTGCACAACAGGCGTGGACTCAACCGCGTCCGGGACCGTGGTGTCGTCCTCTTCGTCGGTAGCTTGTGCCACTACAACCGGAGTTGCCGTGGTTTGAGCTACAGCTGCTGCAGGTGCAGCAGCGCCAGCCTGAACAGTGCTCACAACCGAAGTTGCAGGCATTGACGCCGTGGCCGCCGGAGCGGTTGAAGCGGGCTGGTTCGAAGTTGCTTGCTGAGCTTGCCCAAGGTTGGCTTGAGCAGTCGCAAGAGCTTGCTGTGCGGTGTTGCTCGCAGCAGCAGTGGTTGCTACCTGGATCAGGGGTTGGCCGTTCTTCAAGCGGTCCCAAACGATGGTCTGGTCGCGCAGTGACTTCAGGCATTCCCGCAGATTTTGGAATTCACCACCAGTGAGAAAACCGTTAGCCGGCACCTTGTCCATTTCGCTTTTCAGGGCGTCATGGAGGGGACGGATAAGCGGGTGAATGAAAGCCAGGGAGTTCAGCTTCACACACATCGCTTGAGCACGACGGACAGTTCGGGGGTTAACCTTCACTTCGCCCGATTGGCTCCCGGTTGTCTTCTTGTCGAGGGTTTCCAGGATCTCCATGGACTCTTTGCAGACGTGTTGAATGACTGCTCCGAGGACACCCTCCCGCAAAGCAACAACGCTGTCGCGTTGCGCTTCATACAGGTCCGCATCGAACTCGCCATCCTCCATTGTTACCGGAGTGACGACAAACTCGAATTTGAACCGTGCGGCTACCTCTTCCCAAGTTGGTTGGCGCTTACGAAGGTGTTCGGCCAGCAGCATTACCTGGGCAGAGTCGGCACCTTTTGCAATTGCCTTCTGGCTCATCTCCAGCAGGTGCTTGTCGCACATTGCCTGATAGCCAGGTTCATCTTTAGCGAGTTGCTGAGCCCACTCCTCCTTGATCTTGTTCAGCTCACGGATCTTGATGACCGCTTCGCTGCGGCTCATCACTGCCCCAATGGAGCACATGATGGAACCGTCTTGCTTCAGGAGGGTTTCGCCGTTTTCACGGAGCCGGGCGTAGTTACGGAGAAAGTCTTTCGGGAAGATCTTCTCAGTCACCAGCTTACGGATCTCATCGTGCAACTCTTCAACCTTGATATTCAGCACGTCGAGATCGATCTGACGATCGGCCGCCATCGCGGAAACCAGCAGGTTGATTACTACTACTTTGTTGTCATTTGCAGCGCTGATTACTTGAGTCATCGGTATTTCCTCGCACCCGCCGCGCACGGGGCATTGAGATGTACACCCGGGCGCGGAGCCGGGTGGTTTGAGATCAATGACCTCGAACAACAACCCGGCAGTGAGCCGGATTGTTGGTCCAGCTCACTGAGCAAGGAAGGCCCCCGAGGGGGCCACTGTTACAGCAGACGTAGAATCGTGCCCTCTCCCAGCGGAGTGCGCTGGGAATAGCCGTACTCTGTTTTGTCCAGCACATAGCTGTAGGTTTCACGCATCCAGCTGAAGCTCAAGACGAGGGTGTTGCCCTCATCCCGGACCCGAAGATCGCGCGCGAATGTTCCTACCTCCTCGATGTAGCCCTGGAGTTCGGCTTGGGTAAGACGAACTCCTGTGGACTCGCGACGAAAGTGCAAAACGCTGTCTACTGACCGTCCGTAGACTTGAGTTTGAGTTGCCATTGAATTGCCCTCCCCCGTCGCGCACGGGGTGATCATTGAGAACACCCGGGCGCGAGCCGGATGGTTTTCCAGCTCGTTGGAGAGAGGGAGACCGCCCCGAAGGGCGGCATCAGTGGTTACATCAGCAGCTGCTTGGCTTGCTCCAGAAGAGCTGGACCAACGTCATCTGCGGTTGCAGCAACGGCGTACGGGATACCCGCCTCTTCCAGCCAGTCCTTTCGGACCTCATTGCCGATGAGGAGGTACACCACCTTGATTCCAGCGTCGACCGCCAACGCAGTCTGTTCTGTAGCCAGGGTCGCACACGACGGAGCACCATCCGTGAGGACAAACATCAGCTTCCTCTGTGCCGGATGGCTTGCCAGGCGTTGGGCTGCTTGGAAAACCGCCTCACCAATCGGGGTGTGATTCCCGCCGGTGATGCTGTCCAGACCGCCAATGCGGTCAACCGCGTTTTGATGGGAGTCCCCGAAGGTCCTCACCACCGTGTTGAGATGGCCAGTTTTTGGAGCAAAGCCCAAGAACTCGCGTGGAGTGTCGATCCTGTGGAACACCTTCTCCATGATCAGCAGGCTCTGCTGGATGGATTTGGCAACAGTCTGCACCTCGTACTCTTTTTCATTGATAGCTTCCCCGGCAGCAATGGCCTTGGCTTTCGCCTTCGCCAACGTCGCGAGAACGCTAGGATCAACCCAGCTTGTCGAGCTGGAAAGATCTGCAAGAACAGAGACCGCTGCGGTAGGGAGTACCGTTTCCTCTTTACGTTCGAAGATACGGCTGTCTCCCATACCTGCACGGTAGAGGTGAGATTGTCCGAGCGAACCGCGGCGCGTCGAGTAGACGTCCGCTTCTTCTCGGTTTAACAGGTAGGCCTGCAGTTTCGTGGCCAGTACATTGACCTTGCGGTCTAGCGCATCAGCCAGTTCACGTGCATGTTCCTTGTCAGCAGGGCAAACAAGCATCCCTTCGACCAAGTCCTTGACCGTTCCAGCCCCCAGTGAGGGTTGGTTCTCCACATCGCTCGGTTCAACTTCGAAAGCTGGAACCGGAGCAGCATCCTGATAGTCCGGGTTGGTACCGTTCTGGATGCTAGTCGCGAGTTGCTGAATCACTTTGTCCATATCCAGGACTTCGGAATCGTCACCACCATTGCTGCTGAGCATTTGCTCGATCAACTCGGCGAGGTCGACCCCGTTTTGCCCTTGGTTGTCGCCTTGGGCATTCTCGGATTGGTTATTGGCATCAGCGTCATCCTCGCCCGGCGCACCTTGGCCATCAGCCTTGGAGTCGGACTCGTCGTCAGCTTTACCGTCATCGCTACCCTGACCACCGGCGTCACCGTTGGTAGGTTCTTGATCATCTTTCTGGCCCTGGCCTTGGCCGTTGTCAGAGGTCTGATCGTCTTCCTGATTACTCTCATCATCCCCTTGCGAGGATTGCTGATCGTCCTGGTCATCCCCTTCGTCACCTTCCGAATTGTCGTCTTCAGGTTCCTGTTGGGGCTGCTCATCCTGCTGGTCACGCTGCTGCTTCAGCATTTCGATCAGCCGAAGGGTGAGATCGCCGGCGTCTTGAGTGGAACGAACGCTCGGGTACTCAGCCAGAAGGATGGTTTCCAGGTTTTCACGCACCAGGTCGGCATGCTCACCGAAGTGGGCATCGAAGTTTTTCCGAACAGCCGCTAGAGGCTGCAGGTACTCACTCCACCGACGGCTGCGAAGGAAGCACAAGGTGTAGCTTGCAAATGCTTCTTGGGGGCTTTGGCTTCCGTCCCGGAACATGCCGCGATCGAACATGATCGCTGCTCCCTGACGGAAGAAACGCTCAGAACGTCGAGAAGACCGAGTTTGAGCGTATTCCATATACACGTCGTCGACAGCGTTCAGCAGCAGGCCCGCGAAGGCACCATGCTCCATGCTGAACTCCTGAAAAAACGGCACATCGCTGTGCATGATGTGGCCGACTTCGTGGTAACCCCAACGCTTGAACAGGATCAAGTCTTCCTCTGTCAAATTCGCCGGCAGAGACGGTAGGTACGCGACCTTACCGTCGGTGCACGGTCTGACATTCGGACGAATCACAAACTTGATCTTGGAGTTTCTTGCCAGAACACGAAGGAAGGAAATCCAACCGTCCTGGAACTGTTTCGTGGTACGTTGCAGCTTACTCATGATCAGACTCCCTTCCGGATTGCGTAGGCTTTCTGGGTGTGCTCATTGGCCTTCTCTCGCAGCACACGAAGTGCTTGAGTGGGGACCTTAAAGCGGGTGTAGATCACTTGGTCTGCAACGTACGTAGCCCGTTTCAGGTACATCCGAGCGGCAACCCGGTGGTACTTGAGCAGGACTTTGTCTTTTGCTGCTTTGATTGCTTTCTGAATCAGGTTCATGGGTATTTCCTCGCACCCGCCGCGCACGGGGCATCGAGATGATCACCCGGGCGCGGAGCCGGGTGGTTTGAGATCAATGACCTCGAACAACAACCCGGCTGTGAGCCGGATTGTTGGTCCAGCTCACTGAGCGGAGTGACTGCCCCCGAAGGGGCAGTCCGCATGGATCAGCAGGTTTCCCCGCGGATCAATTTTGCTTCCAAGTCATGACGCAGGACTTGGTGGCGATGGCTTAGAAACTGATCTTTGGCCCGCACTTGGTAGGCGGGTATTTGGATCTCGTTTGCACGGCCTTGAACCTTTTGGGCGAGGCGCGCCGCCTTACGGCGGTAGTGCGCACTCATCAAACGGTGGTAGGCATGCAGCACAACGCCAATCCAGAACTTGTCCAGAGCAGCATCCAGTTTCGCGATTGCGATTTTCATGGTCTTACCTCTCACCCGCCGCGCACGGGCAATGTAGAAAAAAGCCCGGGCGCGGTGCCGGGCTCGTTAGAACAAACCCGGCATGAGCCGGATTTGTCCAGCTCACAAGGAGGGAGGCCCATGGGGCCTAGTTATAAGAACAGGGACATACCGATGTTGGTGGGCACCGAAACCTTTGTCCTGGAGCCACCTAGTAGACTGGCATCTTCAAGCACCTTCAGAAGGCCAGGGAACGTCTTGTACCAGTCCATTTCTTGAACGGACTGGCGTTGGAACGGTCGCTGGAAATCGAGGGTGTAGTCAGAGTCACTCGTTACCGAGAACTCGGCTCCGGCTTTGTTGAGCTCGGCAAGAAAAGCCCGTGCACAGACATCCAAAACCGACTCTTGGGTTCTAAATCGCCATAACCCCTTCCCGCTTGGCAGCAGGTTGGTGCTGTCGATAAAGCCCCTTTCCTCGAAAATTTCACGCCCCTTCGGGGACATGGTTTCCCAGTCCCGTATCGAGGCGATGCCTTTACGAATCGAAGCCCCGTTCAAAGCGACTTCAAACTCATTGCCTACCATCCTGAAAGCTAGGGGATGACCCGCATCGATGAGCACCCGAACTACATTCTCTAAGTGGGCAAGCCCCTCATTGAACTGCTCTGCAGTGCAGCTTTTGACACGGACATAGATTCCCCGGCTTAGGAGGTCAAACTCAGCGACTATCGACTGAGCTGCATCGAGTTCCACGGGGGAATGATCGATTGGCTGCGACGAATAGCCGTTGCTTCGAGCGTCGGCAACTTGGGCACAAACATGCTCCCACGCTTCCTCCGCTGTTCCGCAGAGCAACTCCTTCTTACCGGAAACACCTCGCATGACTGAACCTTCCCACACTGTCACGAGGAACGTATTCACGTCCCCACGTACAGCGATGAAACGTCCCGAATCGTTCGTCAGGTAGAACATCACCTACCTCCTTACGCTATCTGAGCCGCATTGCTAACCGCAGCTTTCGTCAGCGCATCCAGCTGGTCCGCCACCGAGGTGGTGTACTCTTCCGGAAGTACGAGGTCGCGATCGAAGGTTTCATCGAAGAGTTCGCGGGCCAGAGCCTGGTCCGCTTCTTCGAGGTTGCCGTAGATAGCGTCGACGAAGGATTCATCCAGATCATCATACAGAGCCATTTTGGTAACCCAGCGTTTGAGCTCACGGAAGGAGATGTTGTCGAACGCCTCCTCCTGCGAAAACGCAACACGGAACCGGAACGCGAACTCAACCATCAGTTGGATGTTGAGATCATCCACTCCAGTGTTCAGACCATGCAGAGCAGCCATCTCTTTCTCAGCCGACATGAAGTTGGTCTTGAAGGAGGTGAAGCGGCTACGTACTGCAGCGTTCTGTCCCTTCGTGCCGGCATACCGAGGATCACGCGAGGACTTACCACCAGTGTTATCGGTTGCGAACAACCGGAACGACGGGTGACGAACGATGTTCATCCCACCTTCGAGGCCGAGGAGTTCCCTCGGGTCCAGTTCAGGGTCAATCCCGTGGTGTTTCAGCGTCACGACTTCATCACCTTGGAGGATGTCGTTCAGACTGAGAAGCACGCCGGGATTCAGGCTGCAGATTTCGTCGATGGTGCAGCTCAGCCCATTGCGATAGGCATAACTCAGCACACCATCAACACTTTTCACACCGTCCTTCCCCAGGGTTCGGAACCCTACCAGGTAACCTTCATCAACACCGGGACCGGCATTGATTGCGATTGATGGACGGTTAAGACGACCATTGACTTGGCCGATGAGAGAGGTCTTGCCAGTCCCCTTCTCGCCTACCAGCATGATGGCGTCTTTCGTCGCCATGCTCAGGAGAATCCGGCGAACCAGGCTCTCATTGAACTTGTAACTGCTGTCGATACTCGGCGAAAGCGGATGACGCTCTGCTGGTACCGGGATCGGCTTCTCAAAACCCTTCAACGGGGTAGAGAAGCCGAACAGTTCGTGGACCATTACCGTCTCAAACTTTTGGCTGGTGACAGCTTGAATGTGAGCGGCTTTGATCTCTTCGACGGTGATGTTTTTCTTGGCTACGTTGTTCATTTGTATTTCCTCGCACCCGCCGCGCACGGGGCATTGAGATGTACACCCGGGCGCGGAGCCGGGTGTTGTGAGATCGGTGATCTCGAGCAAACACCCAGCTCTGAGCTGGATGTTTGGTCCAGCTCACAGAGCAAGGAGAGGCCCCTAAGGGGCCCGTTATTAGACGGCTACGCGGTCGTACATGGGGATCGCATCCGAGTCGTAAAACCCGAACATGATCATCCCAGCGCACAGTCGCTCTTCTGCGAGTCCGATTCTCCGAGCCAGCTCGGGAACCGAGAGATGCAGATCGATTTGCAGGTTGTTCAGCACGGCCCAGAAGGAGCGTGCTGGCAAAACCTGGACCTCAATGACCGGCAGGATGCCAACCATCACGATCTCTTCGATTTGCTCTGACCGAGGAACGTCGTAGACGGCTCCATGAACGAACCCCTTCTTCCACTCGTCGTAGGAGATGGTGTCGGGAGTTTCAGGGTTGTCAGATAAGGTCCGGCCTCGTAGCGCAGCCTGACGGCCTTGCTCCCAGCTGGTTGCCCCGAAATAGACTTCCTGGATGATCCCGAACAGTTCGTTGTCGCTGTATTGGCGTTGTTGCATAGCTAAAAGCTCCTACCCGCTGCAGACGGGAGAATTGAAGAGTTCACTCCCGCCTGCAGGTCGGGAGGGTCCGACCTGGCTTAGCCTGGTTGGTCGTCGTAGAGGCTTGCGATGTCGTCCCAGTTGCCTGGTTCTTTCGCTACCAACCAGCCCATTGCCCATGCCCTGCCCTCTTGGGACATGGATGGGTACGGATTGGATTGGTTGGAGTTGCCCGAACGATATGCTTCTTTACCTTGTTGAAACGCCTTCATTGAATGCTCCTTCCCGAAATCCGGGTGATGGCCACCCGAAACCCGATCACCGGGCCGGTTTTCCGATGTGCTTCATTTCCGCATGACAGGCCGCGAGGGCCAGATCCAGGGCAAACCTCGTGGCGAGGAAAGCCATCCCTAGTGGGGTGTGGAGAAGAATCGGTTTGAGCAATTTTCGAATTATGTTCGTTGTCCGCAGCACGTAATCGGCAATGATCACCGACCAATACATCATCGGAACAATTGCTTTTGGTGCTGGTATATCTCCCCCGCAGCCAACATAAAGGGCGAACCCGACTGATAGCTTTAGGTTAGAAACGAACTTGGATTTTTTGGTTTTCATGGTAATCACCTTCTAGTTAAGTTAGTTCATGGTTTTTCTCCTGTCCTAACCCCAGAGGTGATCATCCCCAAGGGGAATTTCACCCCCAGGGTATGTCCATGGAATTTATGGCGTGCTGCTTCGTGTTCCACCTACGCCGCCACCGGCACGCCGGCGCTCAACGTAGTCACAACCCCAGTAAATTGCGAATGCAAGAAACAGGATTCCGAGAGTCACACTGAAAGACATGGTCGCATCCTCGCGATGAGTAATAAGAGATTCTTTCGATCCTCTGCTCACCTAGGGGCTACGTGCACGCTTCTTTGCCCGACGCGATTTACGTTTTACCGTGCGCGTCGGCTTCATTTTAGGACGCTTCTTCCGTCCCTGAGCCGTTGAGTTCAACGTAATGAGTGCAGTCATCAATATGGAAACCACAAAGACTATGCGAAGTTCATTAGTAGACCATCCTACAAACAGGGAAGAGGCAGAAGCACCCATGATGGACGCAATGATCACGACCATCAGGTTTTTTATGTAGCTCATGTTGCCTCCAAAGTTACGCCGTCGCGTGTTATGTGAAACACGACCAGGGCGTCCCGCCGGAAGTGTTGAACTTCCGGCCCGAAAGGGCTGGAAATTAGCCCTCCGGTTGGAGGAATAGCGGTGGCATATCGTCGATTTCCAGAGAGAAGTCGAGCATGCCCTGCTTGCGCAGTTCAACTCGGTCCTTAACTCTGGCTTCTAACTTGGCTTTGATTTCATCTCGAAGCTCATTGTGTTTCCACTTGGGCATCGAGCGGGACCACGAACCGAGGTAATGCGCACCGTGGAAGTCGCTCCGAATCCTCGGAGACAGCAACCTGTGCGTTAGTACCTGCTTATTCGAGCCCCAGACCACATTGATGCCTTCCTCCCCGTCGGAGCTCATGATGAGTTCAGAGGAGTTGGCAATAAGCTGTAAACGCTCGTGGTACGACACCCTCCCAAACTCTTCAGCTAGTAAGGCGCCTTCGGCCAAGTAATTCCGCATCAGGAACTCACCAATCTTACGACTGGCGAGATCCTCAGCTTCCTTGTCACGGCGAATTCGTACAGCACGTTGAGCGTAGCGCTCCATTCGATAAGACTCACGCATGTAGCCTCCTCGAGGGCGCACCAGCCCCGTAGGGCTGTTTTGCCCCACAGGGTTGTTTAAATTCAGATTAGGTCTGCAAGTGTCAGACCTGCTTTAACGCTGTATCCCGACAAGCAACCTTCGAGGCATAGCCCCGCCATGTCACACCGTTTGGAGTGACTATCGCAGGGTGAGTCGTAGGCCATATGAGGGGCACGGAAAAACTCACCTGCGCGAAGCCGTTTGGCAACTACGCGGGCATATTCCACTGCTTCCCCAATGTCGGCCGCCGTCCGTTTTACCCAGTGGACTGGATGCCAGATGGCGTTCACAACTGATTTGGAGTCCGGTTTCGTGATGTTGGGCTTCTGCCCTGAGGCATAACCACAAAGCTTTGGCTCCCTGATTCCCAACTGCTGGCATGCTAATTTCACTGCCAGCCAGTAGTAGGTCAGCTGATACCCGTATCGGGAAAACAACTCACCCTCAGGCTGTGCAGCGGTTTTCCAGTCCAAGATCACGACGTCGCCAACATCAGCCAACATCTCCCCTTTCGGGTTGAATATAGGTTTTGTGCATTCACCGACAAAGTCGATTACTAGCGTGATGAAGGTACGCTCAGCGATTTTCAACTTGAACTGTCCTTCAATAATCAGTGGCTTGAGGCCAAGATTACGGAAGTAAGACGGAAAGCCTGCAGCTAATTGTTTACCAAGAACCTCTGCTGTTTCCCGAGACTTAGACTTGGCCATGCTTATCAACTTTCCGTCGGATAAACCTTCGAACTTGTTAATAAACTGAGTGGCCATTTCCTCCTCTGGAATGTATCCCTTGACGAACCCTTCGATCACCCAATGCAAGGCTGAGCCGAACAGTAGGTTGAGCGGGGTTGCCTCGGGTTTTACACGAGCTCGGTAGTACCCCAGCAGCCGAGTGCAAACCATGGATTTCATGATCTGCGTTGGAGACAGCGTTATGTCTACTTCATCCGGGAGTGGATTGAAGATGTAATGCGGATTCACGAACGAAGTCATGGGATCACCTTTTCTAGGCGCACACGACTACCCGAGGGCAATCTTGTCGCCCTCGTGGGTTCTTGAATGGTTTAGAAGTCTACGACTTCAGATTCTTTTTCAGGTTGGTCATCCTCACCGCGGAAAAAACGCCCTTGCGCAATTTCCAATTGCTCACCTTCTGGCTGTTGCCACAAGGATGGAGCTTCGAGAAGTTCAACTTGGCCTGTCATGGTGTTTCCTCCTATATCCCCGCTGCACCGGGAATAAGCTCGCGAAGAGATCCCGTGCAGGGGTAAGCATTGAAGCTGGAGGGTGCCTTTGACTGGTTAGTGTGCGAACACACATACCGAAATGGCGGGGAGATACACGTTCCTGGAACACGTCTACCTTGCAGGAGCAAAGGACATGCCTGGTATCTCGAGATTGTGGACTGATCAGACGATCGTCCAGTCTGTTCCAACAATGTCTGTGCTCATCTAACTCGAATTCGAGTATCGAGTCGCACCCCTGAAAACCTCGGTGAATTCACCAACGTAGTCTGGGTTTGCTCTTTCGGAGAAAGGCAAATGGGACAGACACTTTTTAGCCGAGCACATCCTAGTAGTCAAGATGTCCAAGGTCGAAACAAACCTACTCTGGGTTTAGCATGCGAAAAAAAACCCCAGACCAGCAAAAGCTGGACCGGGGTTTCTTGAGCGCTCACGCACAGGCACTGAGCAAGCCATCTGCGTTGGCTGGCTTGAAGCCCATGAAGATCCCACCTTCGCATGCTTTCGCACGTAGGAGGTGGAAGCGTTGCGGCAATGGCTGTCCAAAGACCTTCTCAACCACGATGATATCTTCCCAATCCTGGCCCTTGGCTCCAGGAGTGTGAATCACATCGGGCAGCATGAAGGCCACCTCGAACCCTTTACGCATCAGCTCAATAAAGAGCTTCCACGCAAAGGTTTGTCCATCGCCATATTTCCCACGTGCTTCGTTGTATGGGTCGTTATCAGACCAGATAACTACCCTATCGAATTCAGCACGATCGACAAACAACGTCGCCAGAGTGGTGCAGGCATGCGCTACTCGAACAGACTCGCCTGTTGCCAGGTGGATTGCCCATCCTTTCTCTACGCCTTCGGTCACATGCAGCGTCCTGCAACCTTCGACGTTTGCTACTCGGATTGACGCTCCTTTGAAGCCAGACAACGGGGAATCAATTTTCTTCACCTTCGAGACACCTTCCAGCTTATGACCATCCGGAGTCAGGTAGATCTTGTGGAAGTTCACCACTCGACCAGTCCTGCTCCGAAACGCCGACACGATGGCCGGGAACCGACCGATGAGCTCCTTCACAACCTGACCATCTTTCTTACGGGTTTCGTAATACTCGAGGGCCGGGTGGAATTTCACGTCACCAAGGTTGCTGTTAAGCGGGATACCGCGGTGTTGAAAGTATAAACGGCCAGGAAGAGCATCCGGGTGGGTTAGCGAGATCAAGCCTTGTGCAGTCTTGATGTGCTTCGCCTTCCGCTTCTGCTCATCCTCCGGACTTATGCCAGCCCGTGAATTGACCACTACAGGAGTGACCTTACGGGTATAGCTTTTGCCGCTTGTTAGTGCATCTCTGACTTTGAACATTACGTCGGTGAAGTTGCGACCGACGCCGTCCAGAATCAGAAGCTCTACTGGGTCCCGGCCACCGTCCTGCAAGCAGGAGCAGATAGCGCGGTCTTCGTAGCCCGGCTTGTTTGAGAATCTGAAATCACTCTTCCCTCCCCCATTCCGGTGACGGTGTGGGAAAGGGCAGTCGACCAGATGTCCATGGTTCTTGAGTGCAGCATCGAACGAGCTAGTCAAACGTGGGATCACGTTAAGCCAACCGCCGTTGCTCTTCACCAGTTCCAGGACTTCCTCAGACAGTTTCGGACGATTGTCGTCTTGACGATCCATAGCTACCTCCAATTGCAAGGCAGCCACGTCCCCTTAGGGATGGCTTGCCCTAAGGGTGGGAATTGCGCGAGCGCGAGTTTTTAAAGAACCCAGCTCCAGAATTCTGGGACTGGAATCTTCTCCAGACATCCGTGCGGAATTTCGCATGCGAAAGCTGGGGGAAAGATCACCTCCAACGCTAAGGAGGCCCCCAGCTGAAATCAAGGACATGAAGTCTACAAATGCAGAAAGGCCCGGTGCATCGCTGCGCCGGGCCTTTCGTCTCATCTGTCTAGGGCACCTCTAATACAGCCTGCAAAGGTTGTATTAGGGGTGCCCTTGACTAAGTCATAGGGCACGAGATCAGCATTCAACTCCAGCAGCTTCAAAGGAAGCACATCTGTCGTGTTGGACCTTCGTCATTGTGTTTCGCGCATCATCTCCCTGAAAAAGGAAGAGAGCAGCAGAAAGCGCAAAGGCAAAGGTGAGTGCATATTTCATGTCGTGGTCCTCAATGTGAATTGAGACGACCACTACCCTCCCGAAGGCGACGTGGATCGCCCTAGGGGTCGAGTGAGATTTGCTTAGAAAACACTCTGCGACGGAATAGCGAATGATGAGGCCAAGGGGGCACACACCAAACACCAAACCGAGCGAATGTCACCACAACGCAGCAACCAGCTCAGCAAAATTGGCGAATGGGCGTGTTCACACCAAAACGCAAAATCGCAGAGTGAAGTCCTTTACGAACTCACGCGACACTGACTTGTTAAAGAACGTGAAGCAGGTAGATCACGATGATCAAGATGCAATGCAACTGGAACATCGCAAAACGATGAACCAAGTGAAAAGCACCAGGTTCACCTTGAAGCGAGATGATCAGAACGGCGACTGAATACAGTCACTGAACCAATCTCCCACCACAACCCTTGAATTCAAAGGCGGGGGCGGGTTGTGATCAGCTATCAGTGAGTTCACCAACAGCGGGAGATCACGAGAAAACGCCTTCACGATAGGTCGCCCTACCCCGCCATTCAAGTACGCCGTGTCCCAAAATGAAAAAGGGCGCCTCAATTGCTTGAAGCGCCCTATTCCCCTACTGAAGTTTTAGTTCAGCCATCGGTCTCCATCGCTGCGACGCTGACGATGTCGATCTGATCCACCTTTATCTGCTTGGGCTGTTGTGATCCGCCGATCATCAGCATGCACCATGCCTTGGAAGGATCTTCGCTGACGCGATCATTCATCAAATACCCGGACGCTACCGCACTGTCCAGTGCAACCTTGATACCGATTACCTGACGCTCCGCAGTAATCGGTATGTATCCCTTACCATTCTTCTTCGAAGAACCATTCGGCGCAGCGGCCGGCCCCTGTTCCTGCGAAGGGGTGGTTACAACTGCTGGCGTATTTGTCTCGCCCTGGCCCTGGGCTTTTGACTGTCCCTCGGGTTTAGCATGCGAAACTGGGGACTGGTCGGTCTGACTAGGAGGGTTCGCCTGAGAAGAATTACCACCCTTCCCTACCCCATCTTGAGATGGATGCCCGACTTTTCCAGCTTGCTGTTCAGTTTGCGGTTCTTGTGCCGGAGGAGCTTTCGTGGGCACTGTCTTGCCTTTTGCTGCTCTGACCGCATCACGTACTTGCTGCCTGCTGATGGAGCCTTCCGCTTTTGCCCTTTCAATGAATGCAGTGAACGTCTCGGGCTGAAGGTTCTTCAGTTGCTTCATTTCCCGTAAGACTTCGCTGTCGCTCGTAATGCCTCCTTTGATCAGGTCAACCAGTTCCTCGGGAAGGTCTGCGAGTCCCAAATGAATAGAGATGTAGGTCTCGCTTTTCCCCATGTAGGTAGCCAAGTCCTGGTTGGACAGGGGCTCCCCAGCAGCCTTAGCTTCAGCTTTGGCTTCAGCCAAGGCTTGACCAACCTCATAGGGGTTGAGATTTTGCCGCTGCTCGTTTTCGATCAGCTGCGAGAGGATCTCCTTGGCCGGCGTGCGTTTCTTGCCGTCAACGATAGCTTTCAGCTTAAAGCCAGGGCGAAGTACCGCAGCGGCATAGCGACGACCGCCTTTCTTCAAGGGGTACTTCTGAGTTTCAGGATTCATCGGACCAACGATGATGGGGGTTTGCTGCCCTTCGTCATCGTAGCTAGCTGCCAGTTCCTCGATCTCCTTGAAGTCTTTCCTCACCTGGGGTTTGACCTCGATCTGATCTACGCTGAGGAGAATAATCTGATTCTCCTGTGCGGCCCGGCCAAGGTCCATCAGGTCATTCAGTCGAGTCAAACTCCCTAGGTCTAGTGTCTTAGCCATTAGATTGCCCCCACTTTCTTAGCGCGCGATTGGCTCTTTTTCTTTACCGGCTTTTTCTTCCGAGGCACCTTCGGTGCGATCACCACAGGCGTAATTTCTACGCCTGCTCGGTGCGCCATTTCCTCCATCAGCCTGATCATTTCTACGCCGGTCTCACGCTCAGCACCATTGGTTCGCATGCTCCAAACGGGCTTGCACTGGCGCAGCGCGGTATCAATTGCACCTCGGATCGAGAGACTGTTTTGAAGAATTTTGGGACCAACTACTTTTCGCAGGTCCTCCAACGACTCGCGGTGAGCGTTCACGCGAGTGTTGTATTTGTTACAGATGATCCCAGTTGGAGTGATCTGAGTGCCGAACAACGGCCCGACCATATCGAACGTCTCGATTAGAGAAATCACGCCATCTACAGCGAACGCCGCCAGCTCCACAGGTACAAAGATGTGATCCGATACCACAGATGCCGCAATCATCCGCACCCCATTGGTAGGTGGGGTGTCGATTACGATGTAATCGTAATCCTCTGCCAACATTTGGATGTGCTTGGCAAAGGGACCTACCGCCGACAAGCCAATCTGCTCTACTGAACTCAACTCATCGTCTTTGTTCAGGGCATAGATCAAGTCGGCGCCGAGTGCCGTCTGGAGGGGCTTGAGATCAGGCAGTTCTTCTTTGAAGAGATGCGCGCTGCGGAGCCCTCCATTGCGGGAATCAGGCGCGAGTCGACTGGAGAAGTTGCCTTGGCTGTCCAGGTCGATACCCAGCACGCGGTATCCCTGCTCTACCAAGTAAACCAGCCAATGGAAATCGATCGTCGTTTTGCCTACGCCGCCCTTCTGGTTAGTAACAGCATGGACGTCGGCGAGCAGTTTTCTCTTCTTGAACGGGATTGCGGCCATGTGAGGCTCCTTGTCTGCAATGGAGTCCACTCTAACCGCATTGCAGTCCATTTCAAGTCAAAACACCTGCTTTGCAGCTTTTTTTCATGGCGGCGACCGCATTGCAAAATCAATAAACAAAAAGGGGCGAATCCCCTCGCCCCTTCTCACTGAGTTTCGCATGCTAAACCGGCGTTACATCGGCACCTCTTGCGGGTGCACGGTCGCATGATTGGTATTGGTCGTGCGGTTCAAATACTCGACGCGCTTCGCTGCAGCGAGCTTGTCGTAGAAGCGCCCCATGTAAAGGTAGTACGTGCTCCCTTTGTGTACCGGTTCGAAATCCTTGATCCCGTAAGCTTCCAGGTAGCGCTGGAACTTCTGCCAGCTACCTTCATCCTTATAAACGTAGAGGACGTCGTAGATCACACGTGACTTTGGGGATACGACGATCGGTGCTGGGGACTGTACTGAAGATGTCACAGGGCCGCCGGCAAGCACCGCGCTACCAGCATCTGAGCCCCTCTGAATCACAACCGGAGAGATCTTAGGCTCGAACTTGGCCACAGTTACTACTGGTGCCTGCTTGGATGCGATAGCCAAGGGCTTCGCATCTTGTTTGACCGGCTTGTCGTCAACCTTGGCGTAGGTGGTTGGCTTTTCACCATAGGAGCCTGCGTAGACCGCTCGACCAGTGACGACCGGGGCCACGACTGTAGCCTTTTTGATTTCAGCGCCGGCCGTCAAGGCCGCTACCTCTGTCCGGGCTTTGGCGGTGATTTCAGTTTTCTCACGAGCGAGTCGTGCTTTGATTTCGGCGATTCGGCTCTCTGTTAAGCTCCCGATCTCAGGCGAAGGCTGATCCGTAATTGCTGCTGTCACCGCCACAGGTGTCTGCAGCTGACGGGAGAGATCAGCCAATCGTTCATGCTCTTTCTGAGCCGCTGCCAATTTCGTCTCAAGCTGGGAGAGTTGCCCTTTCAGCTCACTAATCTGGTTATTGATTTCAACAACCGCATTTGCTGCTCGCCGTTCAGCGTCCGCGTTAGCTACCGCCATTGCAAAGCGTTGCTTCTCAAGAGTGCGGGAGCTTTCCGCCTTTTGTTCCGCAAGCTGAGCTTTCAGTTTCGCCAGATCGGCCTGCTTGGCTGCATCAGCAGCTTTCAACTGCTCAATCTCAGCCATTGCTCGATTCTCAGCCTCGAGTAATGCGCGGTCACGGTCATTCTCAATGATGGACTGGCGTATGGCCGCCTTTGAATTCTCTTCAGCAACACGGGCCTGTGAGGCCTGGGTTGCCGCTTGGAACTCTTCAATCCGGCTCGACTCAGTTGAGGGAGCTTTACCCGAGCCTAGATCCTGTTCGTAGGCTGTTGTAGAAAGCGACGCCTCCAAGGCCTGCTTTTGCTTTTCGAGCGAATCAATCTGATCCTTGAACTCGTTCAGGCGGCGCATGTAGAGAATCTGCGATTCGGTGTACTTCTGGCTACCGAGACCATCCTGGATACGTTGATCGTACTGGGATTGAGGCTCGATGGAAGCTAGCTCCACCGGCTCATGGGTGGAGGTACAACCGGCTAACACTGCCGTCAGAGCGATAGCCAGCAGAGTTGGCACCGGGAATGGTCGGTTTAGCATGCGAAATTATACCTTCGGCCTCTGGCTACCCGCAGGATGGTCGGCAAGGTTCGGCAGGGCCATAACAATGGCTTCTGTCGTAATAATGGAAACGGAGTGCCCAAATTCGAGGGTAGGGCCTAACACTCGTCGACTTTGATGCCTAGCCGCTCCAGAAGCCCTGCGAATTGATCGTCACCTGTCATGAGAAAGCCCATCTGCCAATTGCCACTCGGTGTCTTCTGAATCACACAGGGATACCCCGTGTGATCGGATACCAGCCGGGTCAGACGTGCGATGTCGGCGTCTTGCTTGGGCAAGTTGACCTTTGGCTTAGGCTTGTTGAGGTGCTTGGCAACCTCATCTTCGATCCTCTTAACGCTCCACCCCAGCCTTACGGCTTTCGTCGCGACTTCACGTTGGATGCCTTTCGAGTCGAGTGAGCACAGCGGGCGAGCCTGGGTCGCCGTGAGTTTGCCGTGGATCAGGAAGTCCTTGGCAGTGATGTCCAAGGTGAGCAACCGCAGGTAGTTGGAAACGTGCGACCTGCTTTTACCCAGCTCCTTGCCTATTTGCTCGTGGGAGAGACCGGTTTCTTGTATGTCTGCATAGGCTTGAGCTTCTTCGATCGGGTTGAGTTGCACCCGGAGAACGTTCTCTACAGCAGAAATGAAACGGGCCTGGTTATCCGTGTAGTGCCCGATCCGACAATGCAGGCGTGGGATCATCTTGAGTTGCGCCGCGCGCCAACGTCGTTCGCCGGAAATGATGAAGTAGCCGCCCTGAGCCCGGGGACATAGCACCACCGGGGTTACATTCCCCCCGGCCTTGACCATGCTGTCACCTAGCTCTTCCAGCTCTGCAAGAGTGAAGTTCCGACGGGTTTGCCAGATGCCAGGCTGCATGAGATCAACATCGACGTCTCGGTGCTCAACAGGTACTAGGTTGATACCCAGGCAGTGGGACTCTGTGGGGTTGATTCCGGTCTCTGATTGATACACGTGAAACCCTCGTGCGTTCGTGAAACATGATACACGAGGGATAACGGATTGGCCGCAAAAATCAACGCCCTAATGAGCTGGCCACCTGAATCGTTGCATCTTCGATTAGTCCCCAAGGCCGCCCTGCAGGACGTAAGCAGATCACCAGGCCAGGAGACTCGCCTCTGGAGGTGTAGGGTAGGGGGTGAGCAATGTGGGATGGATCATCGTCCGGCAAGAACCCATTCGAAACAAGTGCATCAATAACCGGTTTGCAGGCCGCGGTAACACTTTCTGGGTCGAGCAAGCTGCTCTCACCTGTGATGTATACCTCCTCGACCAACAGAGGATAGGTCGCAATGGCTATCCATTCCTCGAGAACAGCCTTGTAGGTGTATCGAAGGGCCTCCACTCGTTTCAGCCATGTGTTCTTCAGGCGGGTGGCCTTGGCGTCGTGGACGCGGAGCATGGTGTTGAGAGAGACCAGCTTCGCCCCGGGGAAGCAAATGGTCAGTACCCTGGATGTAGATTCCAGGCTAATCCTGTCTTTCCTCCCATCCATATTGGCGGTTTGGACTTTTTCGAGGCGCTGGACCGCCTTGCTCGGCTTTTTATCAGCAGGGGAGGGCGGGGTAGATGTTGGCTCGCTTTGGAGCTGCCTTGCAATCCGCTCCAGGAATTTGGGATCACTGGCGAATGCAGCCCGGTGGTTTGACTTACGCATAGGTCCTCCAGAAACAAGGGAGGACCATAACCGTGCATTGAGATATGACCAGTTTATACCTGCTTGAGCTCGGTAAGGGCAGG
The DNA here is from genome assembly GCF_033783325.1 of Pseudomonas sp. On1. NCBI lineage: Bacteria > Pseudomonadati > Pseudomonadota > Gammaproteobacteria > Pseudomonadales > Pseudomonadaceae > Pseudomonas > Pseudomonas sp. On1. The sequence continues at coordinate 67,592 of NZ_JAWPOA010000001.1, forward strand.
TACGTCCAGAAGAGGGCACCTCCTGAACATTATTAGGGCATGAATCAGGAGTTGTTCCATGTCCAATATTCGATCTGTCTGCATCGTCGACGACTCCCCCGGAATGCGGAAGATGGGGGCCGGCTTTCTGCAGAAAGCTGATATCGAGGTTCACCTCGCAAAGGATGGGTACGAGGCCCTGCGTGTTATTCGCGAGGCTAGGCCTGATGCGTGCTTCATCGACATCGAAATGCCTAACCTGGACGGATTGAAGCTTGCCTCAATCCTACGAGCTTCGACTCAATTCAAGCACCTACCCATCGCCATGCTTTCCAGTGCGAGTTCACCTTTCGACATACAGAAAGGGCTCTTGGCAGGCGCAGATCTCTACCTGACCAAGCCGTTCACAGGCGACAAGATCGCGAAAGCACTCATTGATATGGAAGCGATTATCGATGAGCAGTGATATCTCCAGCGGTCGTTACAAGTGCATTGGGTATCGGATCGGCGATACCTACTGCTTGAGCCCTTCATTGGCGGTAAACGCCATCACTCAGGTTCCTGTTAGTCCCACGCAAGTGCCCGGAACGAAGCCCTGGTTGCTCGGGGCAACCAAGCTGGATGGAGACATCATTCCTTTCGTGAATATAGCTCGGTTCCTCTCGATCCCTCAGACCATGTCCAGGGCAGAACACAGTAACCCAGTGGCTTTGATCGTCCGGGGCGGAGCTGATGTGGGTGACGTAGGCGTCATCGTAGATCAAGTGGTTGGGTTCATCCCTTCGGGCAACCTCACTGACGCCCCAAATGCCAATTTGAAGATCCCACCCGGGTTAGGTGCTTGCCTAGTCGGAGTCGTAACAGGCGACGCCCGGACGTGGGCTGTCATCGACATTCAGGCGCTAATTGCCGATCCCAAAATGCAAACGATTGACCTCACATGAGACAGGACCGCATGAGCAACAATTTTTCCTTCGTTCCCCTTACCGCGGTCCTGCTGATCGCAACTGGCAGCGCGGCTGCATGGACTGGATACAGCTTCCTTAAAGACACTCGGGCTGATTCCTTCTATGTGGCTGAAACCTACGAACTGAAGTCCGCCGCTATGCAAACCATCTACTTGGCAGACAAAGCAGCGGCTGATGGTGCATATGCAAGCCAGCTCGTCGACGCGGAAAGTCAGGTAGAGCGCGCCCTGATGCATCTTCGCAATGGAGACCCAATCAAGGGTATTCCCGGCGCACCGGAATCGGTACTGCGTAGCCTGGAGTCCCTGAGTGCTTCCTGGGATGGCATTGCCCCCTCGATCGCCAAACTGATCAGTGGACAGTCTGGGACCGAAGCCTTCAGCCGAGCCGCCAAGGAGGCGAAGACGGCCGTTGTGAAAGTGATTGAGAGTGGCCGCTCGGCTGAAGCGCTGCTATCTAAGCTGAATGCTACTTCCCAGCAGAAGAGCCAGCTGGCTCAGGCCCTCACTGAGCTGGAAGCTGACGTAGCGGGAGTCACTGCTACTACAGTAGTCGATGCCACCGGGCTGCAAGGCGCAGAGGCAGGGGTTAGCAAGTATTTAGGCGCGCTCACCGCATTCGGGAATTCGTTGCCTCGTGACAAGGCAATGATGGATGAGTTGATCAAAAGCTACCGAAGCGCTCAATCCGCTCAGAGCCTGATTAGCCAGGCAAGCGGCCTTTCCTCCAACTCGGCCCAGAATCTTCCGCATGCTAAAGAAATCTGGCAGGCACGGGACAAGATCGCGTCTTCGACAGATACCTTGATCGCTTCGGTGAAGGCTTTGCCGGATGCACGAGCCATCAACCCAACTCTCGTGGCAGTCCTGGGTGCTCTAACTATCGGCCTCGCGATCCTGAGTGTCCTCTTGGTGGCTCGTGTATCTGCTTCTCGGGCTCAGGCGGTTGAAACCCGCGGCAGCACGATTGAGGGTAGTCAGCGTGAACGGTCCAAGGAGCTGAGTCTCCTTTTGACTGAAATTGAGCGAGTAGGGCGGGGAGAGTTGGACCTTACCCTGACAGATGATCGCGATTCCACCAAAGAGATCGCGAAACTGCTCAACCAGGTATTCGCGCGGTTCCATGAGATTTTCACCGAAACCAGCCAGACCGTAATGGGGCTTGCTGCGGCGACGGAACAAACCATCACCACAGCTCGCAATGTTGACCGCAATCGTGACGAGCAATTCCGGGCGATCGAGCACATCAGCTCTCTGATCGCAGACATGAATACCTTCATCAATCTGATCCAGCAGCTCATGGGTGATACCCAGCGCGTTGCCAACAGCGTGGCTAACAAAGTCCACGCCGGCAGTGAGTCTGTGAATGGTGTGCACGAAGGTATTTTGGTCCAGACCCAGCACCTGAACTCTATCCAGCATCGAAACAAGCATCTGATCGAACGGTTCCAGATGCTGGAAAGGATCAGTGAGTTCGTAAAAGAGGTTGCGACAAAGTCCGAGCTGGTTGCTTACAACGCCTACCTGGTATCGGACCAAGTCGAGGGCAATACCGAGCTGTCCCGTGCGATGGCTAAGAGCGGTGAAGCGGTCCAGGACCTCAGCACCCAGTCGAAAGCTGTGGTGAGCGAGATTGGGCAACTGCTCAAGGACATGAATGAAGCTGCTCGCGATACCCAGACCGCTGTTGACATATCACTGAGCGAAATGCAGGGCCTGCTGACCCGCTCCAATGCGGCGCTCGCTTCCCTGAAAGACATTCAGAGCATTACTGAGAGCCTCACCACGAGTGTTGACGACGTCAATCAGCGGACCAATAGCCTCATTTCTCAGTCGTCCGAGGTATCCGAGACGATGAGTTCTATTCGTCACTACGCTTCCGAAAACTCGGCTGCGAGCGAGCAGACTGCATCTGCAATGAACAACCTGAATCGCCAAGCTCAGAACCTGCACAGTGGCATTCAAGACTTCTACAGCAAGCAACGCGAACGCGCATGAATACAGTCGATGATCTAATTCTCGATGAGGGGATGGCCAACTCTTGGATGAAGATCATCGAGGAGCGCTTTGCCATCGAAATTGACGAGCACCGGCGTGTTGCCTTTGCGAGGGCCCTTACCAGTTTCGCATGCGAAACTGGTGAGACCCTCGAAAGCCTGTTCAAGCTGTTCGTGTCTGGGCGTCTGGAGGAAGCGCAGAGATTCCAGATTCTGCACCTGGCGACCAATCACGAAACTCGGTTTTTCCGATATCCCCCATCGTTATCTGCTATCCGTGACGCCTGTGCTGATATTCGTAGACCTCCCAGAGTCTTGTCAGTCGGTTGCTCAACAGGTGAAGAGCCCTACAGCATCGCATGCACATTGCTTCGCGCTGGACATGCAGCATTTCATGTGCATGGCACCGATGTGTCCCAGCCATGTATCGATAAAGCGCGGCAGGGGATCTACCGCGGGCACCCCGAGATACGACTCGATGTCGCTGCACCACAAGGCCAGCATGAGGTCCGGTTTCACGCCTGGATACGAGACATGGTCACCTTTGAGCAGCACAACATTCTTGCTGAGCGTCCGGTGAACTTCACCGCTCCTGACGTGATCATCACCCAGAACATGCTGATTTATTACCGCGTCGAAACGCGGCACCTAATACTGCAGAAGCTGGCGGCCATGTTGCCGATTGGGGGGTACTTACTGACCGGCCCCGCAGAGGACGGTAACTGGAATCCGCTGGGGTTGAAGCGACTCCCTAACCACCTTCTCAATCTCTTTGTAAGGGTTGCTTAGCAATGCCCAAGAATGTCCACGCGGCACATCTTTCCTGGATTCGGCCCCCGATCATCAAGAGCGTCGAGATCGCCAAGGCGTCTATCGACACCTACTTCAAAAAACATGCTGATCTACAGAATCCTCCTCAAGGGGCACAGGCTGAATGGTTTGCCAACCAGAAGAAGGCGATGGCCGATGCATTCCGCAACGTCAGTGAACACGTAGAGTTGATTCACTCTGCGCTGACTGTCTGCGATAGCCCCGGAGGCTCGGCTTTATCGGTTGAAATGCGGGTAGTCTGCACCAGTGTCCAAGAAAAACTCCTCGAAGAGGAGAAGGTGGCCCCCGCAATTCTCGCCATGATGTCCGGCATGATCATGCTGCCAAACTATCTGAAGATGGTCATTGATGGAGCCCCTGATGCTCCTGGCATCCTCTCCAGGCAGATCAATGAAATCCGTGAGGTCAGGGGCGTTCCCTTGCTTGTCGAGGACAGCCTCCCCCCTAGCATGCTCTCATTCGAGTTTGTTGATCCTCCCCGCAAGATTCATAACGTTGACGATGCCCGGCAGCAGGAGGTCTTCTCGACCTCATCTCGTCGCTTCCAGACAGCCTTCAGTTCCTACATTGGGACCCAGAACAAAGGGGCGCTGGCGGACATGCGCCAGGTCCTCCGAGAACTCCAGGAAGTTTCTCATAAGCCGGAAGTGGGCGATTTCTGGTGGGTTGGTGAGTGTCTACTCGAGGCACTTGCCGTCGGGGGCCTTCGTAGTGGCGGTAACACCGTCTCCCAGGTCCGCATGCTCTCTGTCGCGGTTCAGAAAATCGGTCTAGGTGGTGAAGAAGCCGCCCTGGAAGTCCTGGGTATCGATCGCTTCAAGTCGTTGCTCTACGTACTGAGCCTAAGTTCAAAAAGCACGCCTAGCATCGAAGCCGCGTTGAGGGTATTCAATGTCGGGAAGTCAGTCGACACCGACTCGTTGGCAAAGCTTCAGAGCAAGCTCGAATCTACTGAGGCTACAACCATTGCTGACGTCGTCCTGGAGCTGAAGCCTCTTCTGGATGCAGCCATGGTCTCTCTGGGGCGGGCCCTGGGGGCACGCTCTGACGACATCTTCAGTGTCCAGCTGTCTGCATATAGTGCGGCGATGCGTTCAGTAGCGAACGTGTTCTATATGGTGGGCGAGGATGAGCTTGCAGGGGTTGCCAATAAGTCCATCGCACTCGTGGCTGGCAAGGAAGGTATTTCTGCCATCGCTGCCGAGGTGGTAGACGATCTGAAGTCTTACATCCTCTACCTCGACGAGCGCATCAATCTCATCAATGAAAATGACGCGACAAAGGCACTGAACATTGAGGGTGTCGGTGCCGACGTTCTGGACACACTCGTCTCGGAATGTTTGATCGAAGTGGTGAAGACTCGTCGTTCCGTTTCGGTTCACGTAGAAAGTGGCATTGGCCAGGATGAACTGAAGGACGGACTTGCATCTCTCGTCAATACTGCTGCGGCCTTGAAGTTTTCGGGAGCAGAACAGGTTGGTGATTTGCTCGGTGCAGTCTGCTCTGGGATGGTAGGTCTCCTAGATAATGCGGAACTCACGTACAGCCCGGAGCTGGATCTGCTGGCGAAAGCCTTGGTGGCGATTGAGATGTACCTCGAAGCCATCAAATCCAAACTTGAACCTGATCCCGAAAACCTGACGAAGGCAGCTGAAGCTCTCCGCGAACTCGGGATAGATTTCACGGAGGTGGCTCCGGTAACCACCAACGAACTTTTGATTAAATTTGAGGCAGCCCAGGAAGAGGTACGCGAAGACGATGATCCGTTCCTCACCGAGCTTTTCGAGCTGAGGAGCGTCTTCGAAGATAGCTTCACGAGCCTCGACCTGCGTAGTCGTTCGTCCATTGAGCAACTCTACAAGGCTGCAGACCGCCTCTCCATGGCCGCCCGTATGCACGGTCATGAGTCGTTCGGAAAGATCGCCAGTGGTGTTGCTGCCTTCAGCAAAGGCGTAACAAACCGAGCCCTCAAAGAGGATTTCGACCATGCGGAGGAGCATGACTTGCTGCGCTCCGGCGTGGAGATGTGCCTCCGCTGCATGGATGAATACTCTCTCAGGAACAAGGTCTCCTTGTTTGTGAAAGATGTGGCCGATGCACTCATGGCTAAAGCTGATCCGGAAATGCAGTTGGCATACACGTCTCATCCAGAGATACCGGCATCGTCTACTAACGCAACTCATCAGCCTGCAGTCCAGAACAAGCTCGAGCAAGTCGTTGCCGAGCCGGATGCAGTGATACTGGCCCATGAGCAAGAACGGGAAATGCCCGAGGGCGTCGATCCGGTCCTGATCGATATCTTCCGTCAGGAGTTCACCGAGCAATACGCAGCAATGAGTGCGTATCTCAAAAGCGGGCGAAAAGACGTCAACGAAGCGTTTTGCCGTGTCGCTCATACCCTTCATGGAATTTCGTCCAGTGCTGATTGCCTCCCGCTTGCAAGTGCATTTGCAGCCCTAGAGACTCGCCTGTTCCAGTTGAGAAGTGAAGAGGCTGAACTGCTCCAGGGTGATGTAGAAGCCCTCCTGGATTTCCTGGCAGATGCTGAACGTTTCCAGCAAGCTTTCCCTTGGAAGACTGAAACTCCCGCACTTCACTCCTGGCTAGAGGTTGTCCAGGCATTGGGGTGCGGAGCGGAAGAGGCTGAGTACGTTGAGGTCGCTCAGGTCACTCCAGTTTCGCATGCTAAACCGGAACCGGATGCTCCGCAGGAAAGTCATCAGCCGGAAAATTTGAACCCAGTTTCGCATGCTAAACCGGGAAACTCTGAAAGCGATGATGTACAAGAGTCCACCACCAAGCATGCGCAGCAGCCTTCTGCCCCGCCGGCGATTGAATACAACCCGGAGATGGCTGAGTTCTATATTGAAGAAGCCGAGGAAGTTCTCCCTCAGCTTCAGCTGAACGTAGACCGCTGGATGGGCCAGATGGATGACCATGACCTGGTTACCACCATCAAGCGGCAGATGCATACTCTGAAGGGCGCTGCAGCTATGGCAGAGGCAGCTTCGATCAGAGAGATTACCCATTACATGGAAAGCCTCTTCGAGAGTCTTTCCCTGAGCATCATTCCTGCATCAGATGACTGCGCCAGGCTGGTCGAGTATGTGTTGGTCGCATTGGATCAAATGACTAGCGCGATGCGTCGCGCTGTCGGGTACGAAGTTCCCTCGGCCTTGATCCGTTGCGTTGAAGCTGCAGTCCAGCATAATCGAGTGGATCTTGGCCTTCTTGCTCAAGAGCCCTGCACAGCCGGCGAGGTCCTCCTTCAAGATATCCAGCTAGAGAAGGTGGCCACCCAAGACGCCAGGGCCGAAACCCTAGAAGCTTGTGAAGCACAATCTATCGCAGAACTTGAAGAAGAAACGCCTAAGACTGAAGAGTTCGAGCAAGGCATCGTCCATCCTCAGGGTGAGGAAAACTCTTTGGCGGAGGAAGAGTCAGGACACAAAAAGACTCGTCGCAGGTCTCGAGGAAAAGGTGGTGCAAAACGACACGCGGCCCGTATGGCAGCTCACGCTCAACCCGCTCAGGAAGACAGTCTGGTGGTGTCCTCGGAGCCGGAAGACTCAGTCGAGGTCGAGAGTCCAGCTTTGCCCGCCGTCCCGGAAGCTACCCCCGAAGAGTCTGGCAAGTCAGTGCCGGCACCTGTAGCAATTCCCGAACTCGTTGAAGTCCTACCGTCAATTTCTGCCGTTACTGCACAAGAGCAGGAAGTACACCATGAGCCAGAGCGGCAAAGCAGAACTCTTCGCGAGTCGGTCGAAGGCATAACCTCTAAATCTGCCCCAACCAAGCCTGTTAGCAGCTCGGTGATTCGCGAGATCCTGGCGAAAGCCCATGACTCCATCCACGGTGTCGGCAGCAAACGTCGAAGCGGTGGCTCGGAAAAAATCAAAGTGGATCAGCGACTACTGGACACTGCAGTCGAGCAGTCCAGCGAGCTGACCGCAGCCCGATATCGCCAACAGGCGCTGCATGCCGAGTTGATGATGATCGTAACCATCATTCGGGAGAAGCTCGAGGCGCAACAGTTGAACCACATGAAGTTCACCAGCGCCCTGCGTCTTCACACAAACCAACCCGTTCCAACCGCCTTGGCCCATCAATCGGCAGGTGATTTTCAGCTTGAGCGATTCAATGATCTTTCAGCTCTCAATGTGACCATGGGGGCTCAACTGGCCCAGACCATCCAAGACGTCGAGGAAATGTTCGCACAGGGCAAGCTGATCAAAGACTCCTACCGTCAACAGGCGGGGCTCATCAGCAGCCTGCAACGAGATCTTCTCGATAGCCGCCTGGTACCGTTCCAAAACATTCGTCCAGCCCTGACCAATCTCATCGAGCGTGAGTCTTCAAAACTAGGGAAGAAAGTAGACACCGTCTTCACCGGTGGCGACGTAATCGTGGACAAAGTCATGCTCGATGCTGTGCGTGATCCACTGGTCCACCTACTCAACAATGCTCTCGACCATGGTATCGAGCCTGAAGCACAGCGGATTGCTCAAGGGAAATCCGCGCATGGCAGCTTGGAGGTAAACGTCTGCCGACGAGCTAAGAACATCGTCATCACTGTCAAGGACGATGGCAAAGGCATCGATACCGCGATGATCAAGGCTAAGGCACTGGAGAAAGGCATCATCAGGCAGGATGATCAACTGACCGAATCGGATCTCCTGAGACTCATCACTCACAATGGGTTCTCTACTGCAGCAAAAGTCTCTCAGCTGTCCGGCCGCGGTGTTGGTATGGACATTGTCGCTACGACGGTAGAAAGCATGGGCGGCCGGCTGGTAATTGAGAGCAAGGTAGGCTGGGGTACGACCTTCACTTTGGAAATGCCATTCACTATCGGCTCGAACCGAGCTCTCATCTGCCGTACGGGCAGTCAATGGTTTGCGATTCCCAGCTACACCATGTACCAGATCATCCAGTGCACCCGAGCCGATCTGGAAAAACAGCGGTTGGAGAAGGGGAAAGCGGTACTTCATCACGAAGGAAAGTCCTTCGAGGTTGTGCATCTGGCCGACCTACTTGCGATGCCTGAGATGCGTTCCACTCACGATTTGGACCAGGAGGTCCTGGTCATTCTGTGTCAACAAGGCGAAATGGCTATTGGTATTGAGGTCGACAGCACTGATTCAATGCCCGAGATCCACATCAGGAAGCTGGACGGCATCCTTTCCAAAGTGCGCGGGATCATTGGCGAGACAGAGATGCAAGACGGTTCGCCGGTCTTCGTCATCGATGTCATGGAGCTGGTGAGGCTCAACCTCAAGCGGACAGACACCGGCTTCAAGGTTCGGCAAAACCGTGTCAAGTCTGTGAAACGAGATCTAAAACCGGTCTGCCTCGTCGTTGACGACGCTACGAGTTATCGCAAGCTGTTGCAGAAGCACTTCGAGGCTCGTGGGTATACGGTCATTACTGCCCGCGACGGTCAGGACGCAATGGACATGCTCCCTCTCGAGAGACTCCCCGAAATCGTCATGGTGGACATGGAAATGCCTCGAATGACTGGCTTGGAACTCACAAAGGCACTGCGAGCCCGGGCTGAATTCAATGAGGTACCAATCATCATGCTCACCACTCGCACAAATCTAGAGGACGAGGCCCTGCGAGCTGGCGTAAACGTCTATCTGAACAAACCGTGCGACAGCATCGCGCTCGATAACGCGATTGCAGAAGTTCGCCCAGAACAAGCATTGCAAGGGTCCGCTGCATGAGAGTCGGTATCATTTCAACTAGCAACGTCCAAGTGGCTCTCATCCAAGAGGTTCTCTCGCCAGTTGTCGGAGAACTCACGGTCTATGACATGAGCCACGTGGAGAATGGAGACCTGTCAGCGACTGGCGTTCACGCACTGATCGTCGACTTCAGCGACGAGGCGATTCTCAACTCAGAAGATGTCCTCGAAATGTTGGGACGAGATGAGCCTGTCTGTGTGCTCAACGAACGTGAGCTGTATTCGATGAGCGCTGCAGAACGTCAGGCCTGGTGCAACAAGCTTGTCGATGAGCTTAAGCGAAGCATCCCCGACCTTGCAGAAAGCCTTGATGCGAAGAAAGCTGAGATTGAATCCCGAAACGCGAACGACACCTGGGTGATCGGCTGTAGCTCTGGCGGGCCTCAAGCTATCCGTGATTTTCTTGGCGAGTTACCAACGTTGCCAGTCAGTATTTTCCTGGTCCAGCACCTCACCGAAGCTGCATTCAACACCTATGTCCAGCGGGTACGCGAATGTACCTCGCGGTGGGAGGTGGTCGCGGCCGAGCATGGCGCCAAGCTTAAGGCCGGTACCATCTTCGTTGTCCCCCGTGACACCACAGTTGAAGTACGAAGCGGGATGATCCAACTCCGGCCGGTCAAGCCAAACACCTACAGCCCGTCGATTAACAGCGTGATTCGGTCTGTGTTCAGTTCGATTGCAGGGAAGCTTGGAGTGATCATCCTCACCGGGATGGGGGATGACGGTGCCTCGGGAATTCGTGATCTGAAAGGAAAGGCGAAGATCGTTATGGCCCAGGATGCGGAGTCCAGCCAGGCCCGTTCGATGCCTGATGCTGCTAGGGAAACTGGGGCTGTATCCTTCTCGGGTAAACCGGCCGAGCTTGCCCGACATATGTACCGGATGTACGGCATCGGGAATCACTGATCACAAAACAGAAGGCCGCCCAAATTGGCGGCCTTTTCAGTTGGTCTATGCAACCTCTTGATCGTCATCACCAGGAGAGTCGGTGATCACCGCAACACCGGTGATCTTCTGGCTGCGGAGCTTCGCCTCGATCTCATCGCTGACCGCGGGATTCTCCTGCAGATACTGGCAGGCATTCGCCTTGCCTTGGCCGATCTTCTGACCTGCGTAGCTGTACCAAGCCCCCGACTTCTCGATCAAGCCACCAGCTACCCCAAGATCAACAATCTCACCGAGCTTGTTGATCCCCTTCCCATAGAGGATTTGGAATTCAGCCTGGCGGAATGGTGGAGAAACTTTGTTCTTCACCACCTTCACCCGGGTTTCGTTCCCGATCTGCTCATCGCCATCTTTCACCGATCCGGTACGACGAATGTCCAGGCGCACAGAGGCGTAGAACTTCAGGGCGTTACCCCCGGTGGTGGTTTCCGGGTTGCCAAACATCACGCCGATCTTCATGCGGATCTGGTTGATGAAGATGACCAGGCAGTTGGCGTTCTTGATGTTGCCGGTGATCTTGCGCAGCGCCTGGGACATCAGGCGGGCCTGCAGGCCGACGTGGGCATCGCCCATCTCGCCTTCGATCTCGGCCTTTGGCACCAACGCCGCCACGGAGTCGACGATGATCACGTCCACCGCGTTGGAGCGCACCAGCATGTCGGTGATTTCCAGGGCCTGCTCGCCAGTGTCCGGCTGCGAGACCAGCAGGTCGTCAACGTTGACGCCCAGCTTGCCGGCGTAGTCCGGGTCCAGCGCGTGCTCGGCGTCAACGAATGCGCAGGTGGCGCCCTGGCGTTGAGCTTCGGCGATGACCGAGAGGGTCAGGGTGGTTTTGCCCGAGGATTCCGGGCCGTAGATCTCGACGATCCGGCCTTTCGGCAGTCCGCCGATGCCCAAGGCGATATCCAAACCCATTGAGCCGGTGGAAATCGCAGGAATGGCCTGGCGCTCGTGTTCGCCCATGCGCATTACCGCGCCCTTGCCGAACTGTTTCTCGATCTGACCCAGTGCTGCTTGAAGGGCCTTGTTACGTTGCTCATTCATGGAAGTTGCTCCGTTCTGTGGACGCAGGATGCGTGAGATCAATCTCGGCCGGTTTCAGATGTGCCAGAACCCAAGACTTGTCGAATTGCTTTGGCTTGATCACCAAGGCATTTGCCGAGTGATTGATTGAGCAGCTCAAGAGCTCCAGGATTTGCCCGGTTGATCAGATCGCGCAAAAAGTCCTCCTGCAGTTCTTCATCTGCTGGGAAGGACACTGGATCGAAATCAGCGCGAATAATCGTTGCCACGCCCAGCTTGGTCGTTACCTGGATGGTCCGTGGGTCGAGGCGTGTTGCGAACTGGCGAAGAAGGGGAGAGGTGGTGATTTGGAAGCTGTCCATAGATTGGTCCTCATGTGGCACTTGAGACCAATCTATGGATATCTGGATGTGGCAGAAGCGCCTCAACCGCAGATTGTTGGGGAGCAAACCCCCATGATCTCTTCGTACTCCTTGCAGCAGACCACAGGAGTCCACCAAACGAAGGCATACAGCTCCTCAAGGGAGACGGGGTATAGCCTCATGGCTGTGTCCAGGAGAGCGCTACCGGCCTTGAAACCGACGGTTGGCCAGGGTTGAGTTTGCTGCAGCTTCCCAACAGAGAGGGCCGCGCTGAAGGGAAAGGTACCGATTGTGAAGCCGCTGAGGTGGATTGCTCGGTATGCTGCAATTCCGGCAGCGATCGCCGCGTTGTCGTTATGGGAAGCCATTTGCCGGGGATAGAGACCACCCCATTGTCCTATGCAGATCTCCATTCCAGGGATGGAGAATGAGCCAGTGAGCGGATTGCAAATCACTCCCGCAATCGCTTCTGCTGCTCCAATGTCCCGACATCCTGTGTTCCAGGTTGGGTCGAACTCGGTGCTGTAGAGCAATCTCGGGAAGCAGTTCGGCAGGGCTGAATTGAACGCATTGACGCCCTTTGACACGATAGGGTTGGCCACTGCACCGCACATGTCTAAGGCAGAGGTCAGGGAAAAGTTAGTGGTGCGAGCAGCATCCACACCACAAAGCTTGCACGACTGATAGCCCATTGCGATGTCGATCGCCCAGTCCGGCAATTGCCAGATACGGACTGCCATCGATGTGTAATCGTTGTTGTCCGTGCCCACACTGAGTGGGCCACCAATGGGTTGGCCGAGTACCGTATCTCCACCACCTTTGATCACTTCCACCAACGCTACTGGCTGGTAATGAGAGACGATCAGATGGTCTGGGCAGAAATGGCAGCATGGCCCGAAAATTTTGTATTCGAGGGTGATGGGGTCGATGAAAAGCAGAGTGGCGATGCTGGCACTCATCGCGGCTGCTTCCTGAGTTTTCACCCCAAACCCAATGGCGGCTGCAGCGCTGGCTGCAGCCGACATCTTCACGAAGCGTCGACGGGAGACTTCCAATTCACTCACCTACAGAACAAGGGTTTGGTCTAATAGTGGGTTGGGAGTGCCCCTCAGTTGAGGTTCCAGCACATACCCGGGAAGCCCACACTGACCATCGGCATGCTTCCGTCAGCGTCAAACTGGTCATCGCCGTCTGGCGACATCACGTTCACCGTCGGTTCTCCGTCCTGGATGTCGACCATCACCATTACATGCTCTAGGTCGGTACCAGGTTTACGACCCGTGATGTAGACCGCTTCCCGGGATACGTAGGCTGTGAGTCGAGCTCGGAGCCTGTCAGCCCCGAATTGTCCTGCCGCAGGTGCCAGAGCAACCATGGCCCCAGAGACATTCAAGGCCATGTCATGGCGAACCTCAAATTCAAGGTTCCCTACCCGGGCCTGGCCTCTGGTGCTCCATGCTTCTCCGCGGAATTCATAGGAGCAGTAGCCAGACTCACCAAAAGTTACTGGTTGGTTGAGTCGAGCTTTGAACTGCTCCAGCGCTAGCTTTTCCACTTCCTCTGGGTGGCAGTGACTGGGCACACGCACCTTCACCGTTCCGTTGAGGTTTACCGGTACCTCGATTGTCTGAAACGCATCGTCGTTGTCACGCATAGAACTACTCCTGTGGCTGATGATGCGCATTTTGGAGATGTTCACGTGTGCCACCAGCGTGACCGAAAAAGAGGCACCCTCGAGACACTATTAGGACAAGGAAAATGAGGATAGAAACGTGGAATCTCAGATTTTGGGCGTCATCGGATCAGTGCTTCTTCTCGGTGCCATAGCCGCCCTATGGATCGGTCGACTGAATAGTGCCGCGGGGAAGGCTTCAGCTGGCGAAGAAGCGCATAGCAGTAACCACCATCTGGACGAAACACTTCCAGCAAAGCCGAAAATCAACATGGTTCCCCATGTATCTGCTACGCCGAACCAGACTTCACCTACAGAGCCTGAACGAGTGATCGAACTGGCGAAAGCGGAAGTACGTGTGGAAGAGCCCGTACTCGTCACCAGGCCGGAGGTGGATTGTGATGATGCAGCTATGAACCTCCAGCTAGCAGACCAGCTACTGATTGTCGGTGACTTCGAAGGTGTGGCCGAGTACGCCAAGCTCGTCCTTGAGATGGATACCGCATCGGTAAGGCAACGCGATCGAGCTCAGATCCTATTGAGACGAGAGATGGCTCGTTGAAATTTCATTACCGTTACTGCCGCTCGTACATGCCGATCAACTCGAAACGCAATGAATCCTTCATCATCCGTCACATCAAAGCCTGGTGAGCTGCGCCATACGCAGTTCTTCTTCGACAGCTGGATCAGACTTACTCCCACGACTAGGCAGAACTGATCTTCGTCCACCGCGTAACTGTGGGCCAATCGCACATTGGATTCCGGCATTTTCAGAGTGAAGTGGACATCGCCATCATCCATCAAGTCAGCGCCGATGAAGGTGCCAAGAACTCCAAAAGCCTCGATCTCAGCACCGTACAGAGGCAGGCTCAAATTACTCATTCCAAAATCTCCAGCAGACATTCTGCGTGCTCACTTTCTCTCAGCTTTTTCAGGGCCTCACATTCGATCTGACGTACCCGCTCCTTCGAAACACCCATGATCTCGGAGAGGGTCGCAAGAGTCTGGGCTTCCGCTCCTCCAATTCCATAGCGTGCAACCACTACCTGCAGTTCCCGCTGGTTGAGAACGTCCCCGAGCACCTCAGTTATGTAGCCGGCGGCATCCTCCTCCATCACCTCCTCAACAAAGCTGTTGTTCGAGTCCGCGAGCAGATCGTGCATCCCCTCCGCCTCTGAACTGCCACTCTCCTGGAAGGTGGAGTCAATAGACATGGGCTTTCCTACACCCACGAAGTAGAGGAGATTCTCGACGTCATCCATCGAGAGTCCACAAACCTTGCTCAGGTGCTTTTTGGATGCATTCGGTTGCTCCTTCAGAGCAGCTGTAAGCTTGCTCAAGGCTCCATGTGATCCTTCGGGCAAACGGATCAGCTCCTGTTGGGTGAGGTCACGCAGGATCGTTTGACGAATCCAAGTCATGCCCAGTGTCGAAAATTTGAAGCCCATCTCCGGTGCGTACCGGTAGATGCTTCTCACGAGGCCCAGTTGAGCTGCTGAACGGACTTGCTCGAGGTCTGTGGCAAAGCGATACCCAGAGACGATCTGGTCAACCAGGCGCATATTCGCATTGGCAAAGAACCCTACGGTCTCGTGAACAACCCGCTCGGCAGAGTTGAATCCCTCCAAGGCGGCCAGCAGCTGCTCGGCCGGCATATCTGCAGTCGACGCCGCAGAAAGGATGCCCCGCTGCTTTTCAACGATCTCTTGGCGCAGCCGGCGCAACTCTCTCTGAGGATATAGTTTCAACTCGTAGCCCCCAGAGAGCATCAGACCAGGCATCAGCTTGGGTGACGTCCATTTCCCGTTGATGATTCTTGCGACCTTGGAACGAGGAAGGCGAACCTCCTCTGAGATGTACTTCACCAGGGCTTTGCAGAGGCTGGACAGCTCCTTGCACTTGGTTCGGAATTCTCCCGCCGCGCGGTTGAGGATGAGGTCGTAGGGCAGGATCTCCAGAACCTTCTTCTGGATTTCGTCTCGGACAGCCGCCACGAACAGATCGTCCTCGAAGCTGGGAAGAGCGAACGCTTTCAGTTCCGCAATCAGGGTCTGGATGGTGTTCAGCTTCTTGCGAAGAATGGATGCAAACTCACTGTCAGGAATTGAGCCCGCGCGAACCCATGCTCCGTCCTGGAAGATCAGTGCGGCGGCCTTATCGACGCTATCGTTCTCGCCAATGGAGTTCCAAATGTCGGTCACCAGCCCTTGGAGAATGCTGGTGTCGCTCGAAATTGCTTTCAGCAGGCTGAGTTGGCCAAGAATGATGCGGTAGCCCAGGGACTGTTCCTGGCTCAGAGAAAGCAAAGCCTTGGGGCCTTCCAAAGAAGGCAGGGCAGGGAGTGATTTAGGCAACAGGAAGCCCTTACGGGCCTCCTGGTTGACTATGCGGCAGTCGAACTTAGTGTTGGTGCCTTCAGTCAGGTTAGAGCGATCGGTGTGGCTCATTTCTTGCCCCTTCAGAGGTCCGCCTTACAGGCGAACCGGCATGAGTACGAATTTCTGATGGGGGCAGTCTTTGGCCTTAATGAGCGTGCCAGAAGCAGGGCCGGAATAAAAAAGTTGCAGGTCGGTGCTGGATACAGCTTTAAAAGCTTCCTGTGCGTAGCGACTGTTGAACCCAACATCGAAAGGGGCCGCATCGAAGTCACACGGCAGCAGGTCTTCGGCTTCTGAAAGGGCATCATTCGACACAGAGACGACCTCGACCGTTTGTTGGCAAAACTTGAGGCGGACTGCCTGGGACTTACCATCCGAGAGGAGACTGACACGAGCAACAGCGCTCGTAATCGCATCACGGTTCAAGTTGATCAGTTGACCAGTCTCTGCACGCTCAATGAGAGCGCTGTAGTTAGGGAAGGCCCCGTCGACAAGGCGGGAGGTCATGGTCCCATTGACTGCGGTAAAACTGACCAGATTGCCAGAGTGGGTGATGGTGACGTAGCCGTGGCTGGCAAAACCGGCAACGTCCTCAAGGCATGCAACAGGCAGAATGAACTTCATGGATGAGCTTTTCTCGATCTGGAGTTCTACAATGCCCATTCTGTGTCCGTCGGTGCCCACGAGCGTCAGCTTCCCTTCTGAGACCTCGAACAGCATCCCGTTCAGGTACTGACGCACATCGTTCCGGGCAACGCAAAATGCGATACCACGGATGCCGTCCCTCAAGGCATGCGACTCGATAGTCAGTGCCGTTTGGAGCTGGCCATCGGAATGCAAGGCCTTGGGGAAAGAAGACGCAGGCAGGGTGGCGATGCTGAATCGTGAGCGTCCACAGGTGACAGTGGCTTTCTCCTCGCCCACGGATACAGTCACATTACGATCTAGGGGAAGAGAGGAAACGATTTGTTCGAATTTGGATGCCGAGATGCAGACGGAGCCAGCTTCACGAACGATCAGGCTTGGGTCCTGCAGGTGAAGGCTCATCTGCTGGTGGCCATTGTTCGCCGTTACATTGAGGTGGCCATCCTGAACATCGATCAGGAAATTGCCGTTGATATCCCCGGCCTTCCTAGATGCGACACGACCGCACTGTTTGAGAATGGCAGCTAAAGGTGCAGCCTGGACAGTGAACTTCATGGGAGTCTCCTTCTGAAAGATGCTCCCATTTACGGCGATGCGCGGCTGTGCCAGAACCAGTACAGCATGTCCTATCTGGCTGAAAAACGCCCATACGTGTAGAAGCCAGCTACGGACTGGAGTACAGAGAGTTATCCGCCGAGTTATGCACAATTCCTGGGGAAAAAGGTCTAGTGCGAATCGCGGAGGAAGTCAGCTAACCGGCTTGCGACCTCGGTGCGATTGGCTTTGAAACTTGTCTTTTGGGTGAAGCGAGATGCGTCGACCAGCATAGAAGTGACCATCGCCCGATTCCCGGTGTTTCGGTAGTACCGCGCCACCACCAGATAAGCCCGCAAACGTGCCGAATCAGAGCTGAACTGGTAGAAGTCATCGGGTATGGGGCGGTACCCATCGATGACCTGGCCGACAAGATTGAACAGCTTCAGGTTATCCGCAGACCTCACCCCTGGAATCCCATCAGCGGCCCTGACCAGGAAATCCCGAGCATCGAGTTTTAACCCCTGCGACAGATAGGTGATTGCCATTTCTGTAGCTGGTTCAACCCCTGTCTCTGGGTCTTTGGCAAAAAAAGCAAGAAGGTGGTTTTGGAGAGCTGAGGATCGCTCCAGATCTCCCTGAGCGAGTAACACCTGCAGCCGAAGAAGCAAAGCATCCATGTAAGCTCGCTCATCGTCTTTGCTTAATACATCCAGGGCTTTACCAAGGGCTTTGTCATCCTTGGCCTCGGAAGAGATCTGCACGATCAGCGAAAGGGCATAGGTACGGGCGTCCTTCCCATCGATCTGTTGGGCGGCGGATAGTGCATTCCGAAATCTTCCCTGCTGAGCTTCTTGGACTGCTGCGGAGGCTTCTTCCCAGTAGAACCCTTTGGCAGTGCAGGAAAACGCCTCTACTGAGGACTGAAGCGATTTCAGAGCCTCTGGGAACTGACCTCCTGCAATTCGAACCGCAGCGGCGGCTCTCCACATAGCGTCATCACGAATCGTACCGCCAGGAGCTTTCTGTAGGTGGGCCGAGATCAGGTCCGCAAGACATACCTTGTCAGCAGTTTTGTAACAGTACGCAGCGGGCCTATCCGTTACCCAGCGAGGTTGTTCAACCGCGCACCCTCCCATGAGTATGGGGAACAGTATGACTCCCAGATTCCGGGCCTTCACGCTGGCAGCTCGACCTGGTGGGCAACAAGACCGGTTTCGCATGCTAAATCGTATGCTGCTTGAGCAAAGGAAGCTTGGCCATGGGTGCCCAGAAGAAAGACATGGGTGGCCTGGCTGATCGCGTTCTCTGCAAACTCCGCTGCGCTTTGGGCCCGCGGAAGAAACCGCAGCGGAATGTAGCGTCGTGCTGCATACGCAGCAGATCGCATGGATACCCCACCATCCGCCGAGACGATGACTTCGTCTGGCTGTCGGACGTTGAAGATGTGATCGAGCACCTCGTCGAAAGACGAATTCCTCAGGGCATCAGGCGAATCGTCTCCGGCGAGCAAGACTTTCCGCAATGGATCGCCAGAATGGAGCCGCTCGTATATCTCTTGAATCGCCTCATTGACCAGGCCAACAGGGCACTCACATCCCGGATGTGTTACGAGCGGCACCATTGAATCTTTGTGCTGTACCAGTTGCATCCAGAGCCCTGCGCGGACCATTGGTACTTTGATCTCATCCCAGTCCGGTCGGCGGACACCTTGGGTGATCCCTGCTGTTTCGAGGATGAAGTCATCGCGGTCCTCGATACTCAGGATGTACCGACGGTAGCCTTCGTCCAAACCGCGGAATTTCTCTGCCTCAATGAAGTGCATGAGAGAGAGATAGGTCTCCACTTGCTGGCCTTCGCTGCACATATAACCCTGAAACGGTCTGTGCTCGTATGGGTCTAAGACTGGCGGTGTTTCAATATCCATCATTGATCATCCTCTTCAAACGATGAAGTCGTTCCCGAAAGCCCTGGACACCTGCTGCCGTCGGGTACTGCTGACACATATCCTCCGCTCGTTCCATGAGCTGTTCCAGCCGAAACGAACCGCTGAAATCTCCCCGGACTCTCTGATCCACATGCCGCAGCCATACTCCCCGGTCGCTTGGCGATAGAGCGTCAGGCTGGTACCTGCCAAGCAACCGGTTTCCGAGATCCCGAAGTCGGCGGTCAGTGCCAGTTAAGAGGAGGTCCTGCCAGGATTTGAACCCCGAAGAATGCAGCTGGCGCATTAGGTCGAGGTCAGTTGAAGGGAAATCACCCGCCCACATTCGGTGGTCAACGTCAGCGGGCTGTGCGTTTAGCTGCAGCACTGGTTCATCCCGCAATCTGCCCACCAGGTGTTTCGCTGATGTCAGGCGCTGGATGTTCGCCTTCACTGCGGAGATATTGATACCCAGGCGCTTAGC
The DNA here is from genome assembly GCF_033783325.1 of Pseudomonas sp. On1. Lineage (NCBI taxonomy): Bacteria > Pseudomonadati > Pseudomonadota > Gammaproteobacteria > Pseudomonadales > Pseudomonadaceae > Pseudomonas > Pseudomonas sp. On1. The sequence goes on from NZ_JAWPOA010000001.1 coordinate 87,082, forward strand.
ATCATCCGGTCGAATTGCGCTCAGCGGGGCCACGAAGGGAATTCGGGACATACTGATGTGGAAAAGCGGCGCGGAGCGGTCCCCTTTGTTTGCCCTAGACAAATGCTGGAGTGACTCCGTGGAGTCTGAGCATAAGCTTGAAAGGTCAGCCTCTAAGTCCACCATGCAGATCAGGTCGGGATAACTCACGTCAGCTGCCACTGGCATAGCGAGGATTGCTCCACGATTGTCGGGGAGCGAGGGGTGGACCATCACCACAGGCTTCACACTTCGCAGGTCCCAGACTTCACCTCCATCAAGGCCCAAGAGTGCCTTGATCTGGGCAGGAGAGCTGACTGTGACGGCATGGTGGAGAAGCTTCGGACTCGCTTCCGAGATTTTGGAAAGAACCTCTTTGACCCGAAGTGCCCGGTTCTCAGTGCCGAGTCCCGCGTCCCACATGAGGAACTGGTAGAGGCCGGCTGCTCCACCTGTAAGCGTCTCAACATCCCAAGGGCATTCTCCTGGACGGATCAGGAGAATTGCTCGAAGTAGTACATCCAGATCGAGGAAGTGGGCAGTGTCAGGTACGCCCAGGCAGGGGTACGGGAGCAGATTCCGGTAAAACGATGCTCGAATGAATGGATCGTGCCTTGTCGTTGACCCAAAGGCTATATGGAGAGTGTTTGGTCGGGTGAAATCCGCGAAGACCCTCCTGGCCCACTCTACTTCGCTGCAACCCTGGTCGAACGCCAGTAGGGCCAAGTCACTATTCATCACAACATCAGGATCGAGGTATACGTCGTCTCGGAGCTTGATGTTGGTAGTTGAGAGGTCTACCGATCCTCGGGCTGGATAGACCGCCGAGTCAAAGCGAATAACCTGGCCCTCGGTTGGAGAGCGCCCGGCAGTGACTGTGTCGTAGAAGTGTATGGTTGGCATGAGTTCTTCACCTGGTTCGCCCTAATAGTGGGGACCAGGTGCCCCTGAACTGGCTGCCATGGTTCATCATCGAGTAGAAGCTCCGACCAAGGCCTTCGCTGGAATGCTGGAATCTGCTCGATATACTCGGGAGGAGTTAGTTAAAGAGGTGGCACGAGTTGAATGGTGGCGGTTCCATTGCCCTGGTTTGCCTGGATGGCCGAGTGCATATTGCCTCGGTGCAGGCGGATGTGCTTGCGGCGAATTCAGTTGCAATCTGCGGGGATGAACTGGAGGGTTCTCCTGAGATTGCCTATGTGGACACTGGCGACCTGCCCCACCTTCACACGTTCACAATCTGCCCTCGCTGTACTACGGCGTATTTGCGCTCAGGATATCGGGAGCGGATACTTGCCGCGCTCCCGGATCAGCCTGCCGACGTATCACCACAGGCTGCGCTGGAGGCCATGTATGTCTCCCACAACCAGCTCACACTTTTCTGAGTTTCGATACCTTCCCTTTCTTGCCTGTTGCCTTTGTCTGTTTTGCCGCAGGTGGAGGGAAGGGGTAACTCATCTGCTCTCCTGTGCCCAAGTTCAGCACAAGCCAATGCTTGGACGTTTCACCATTACGCAGTAGCTCCCACACGATGCCCATCCCTGCCGTGGTCACCGCACGGTTCACAAGGCAGTCCTGAGTACGAATAGACTCGGCTGCTGAGCAAGATTTGGTGTGGTCATCTTTCAAAGTGGGGATTTCCGGGTAGGCATCGAGGACATTCGGAAAACGGTCGCGCATGACTTTGTTGATACCACCAAAAACCACCTGACCATGACGGTGTCCATTCCCGAGGTCGAGCCACATGCAGTTATGTTTGACCGCTTCGCAGGCGCCGATGGCCACACGGGCCGAGGGTAGGTCTACTGCTGAAATGATGAGGTCAGCATTGCGGATAGCGTCATCAGTTGCGCGAGAGGGGAAGCGATAGGGCAGTCCTTCCCATTTCATCCCCAGCAGCAGGTTGTATCGATTGGCCAGACTGATTGCTTTGTACTGGCCGAGGTCGCAAGGCCAGAAGCGCTGACGTACAAGATTCGGTTCGCGTACAACGGAGTCGTCGATGATGGTGACATGCAGGCCATGCTTGTGCCCGAGCGAAATCATGGCGTGATGGAACTGGGCGAGGCAATCCACTACTTCGCTGCCGTTCCCACCAGCCCCGATGACGACAATTCGTGGTGCGCTCGACAGCCAAGAGTCTGGAGTCTTGAAGCTGATGGTTTCCGGGATCAAATTCTGAACGGCCCCCATGACTCAACCCTCCCCATTGATTGCTGCTTTGAGGGTCAGAGGCTTGCCTTTGACTTCCGACAGCTTGAGGCAACGGTCAGGGAACTTCTTCGCTTGCTTGGCGGAAAGGTCGCGGTAGAACTGCACCAACTCGTTGAAGTCCTTGATGCCCTTGAGGGGGGTAACCCCTCCGCCGTGAGTATTCGTGCTCTCCAAGACAAAACGCTGCCAGGTGGGGATGTTCTCGATCAGGATTTCTCGCGGCAGATTGACGTTACCGGAGCAGAATGTGCCGTTGTTATAGGTATTGCCCAGCGGAGCGAAGTGCAGTTCAGTTTCCGGCGTCGGACGGCTCTTGCCTTTGTAGGCATAGCAGCGCAGCACACCGCCAGCCAAGTAAATGAGGCCGGGGATTGGTGCTTTGATAATCTCGCCACGGAACGGGATTTCCAGCACCTGGGGAGCGGTGTACCACACCAATTTGTTGCGGCCCCGCACCAGCAGGTTCTCAGGCAGGAACTCAATGCTGGGTTCTTCTTCACGAAGGAGGTCGATCAGCACCTCCTTGTCCAGGCTCGAAAAGGCTCGGCCAGCACCAAGGGTGAAGGTTTTCCCCCCGTCCAGTGGCAGGACCTCATGGCTGGTGATATCCAGTCGATGGGTTTCGACGTGGCGATGGATGAGCATGGCGCGGCATTCGACTTTTTCACTGAGCATGATCGTTCCTTAGAGAGCTTGGGTGAGGCGGCTGAGCAGCGTTACGCACTGCTTGGTTTTCCTAATTATCGGTATGGTTTGTTGTGCCAGAAGCTTCGCATCAAGAGGAAGGGTTAGCTCCAGCCCCCCGATTCCGCTCACTCTTTCATCGAACCCGTTGCAGGCTTCCTCTTCAAGGTCTTCATATTCTCCGCGTATCGTTACAACCAGCGTTTCGAAAAGTCCTACCCCTTCTTCTGCAGAACTCTCAAGTTCGTGCTCACTTATCGCTCGACTTTCAGCTTGTGCGTAGGTAAGGCAAAGCGCAAAAGCGTCCTTTATGACCTCAAGTACGGGCTTGAATTTGCTGCCTGCGTTGATTGAATCCTGAACCTGATCGATCAGCTCCTGTATCTCGATTGGGTGATTGGAATTTTCCGAGTGGGTCAACGTGAAATGCGTGCGGCGGGTTAGACCATCCATTTCTTTCAGTTGGTGAGCAACCTTCTCGATGCAATCCTGGTCGCGGTCGTCCCCTTCTATGCCCATCATCCATGACTCAAAAGGGAACTTATCCTCAGGGGTTTCCATTAAGTAGCTTATGAGTTCATCTAAAGAAGAATTCTGGATACGCTCCTTAATTGCGCCATAAGCGTCCGCCAGCCCATGGTTGTCGTAGCTGTAAACACCCATGAAGCTGGAAGGCGTGTGGAAATGAACAAGGTAGGTGGTCATGGCGTCTAGTGCTTTGAACAGGAAGACTGCTACCTCTCGGAATTCCTCGCAGTCCTCTGATGGCAAAGTCAACTCGTAGCGGTTGAAAAACCTGGCGCTGATGTAGAAATTTGCCCCATTAACACCGAAATTCAGCCAATTCTTCACATCCGGGCAATCGGCAGTAGCCAAATCAACAAGGCTTTGCTCGACCTTCTGCATGAGGTGGTAGGCACAGTTGGGGCCGAGGGCGACCAAGTCCTCTACCGACTCAGCAGTGAAGAGTCCTGCTTCGATGCACGCCAGCGTGGTTTGCGCTGCGGGTTGGAGTTCGTACGCTGGGAATCCAATGAGCTTGGTACGTCGCTTGACTCCAGGAATCAGCCCGACCTTTGAGAACCCAATTCGGGATTCAATGGCCCCGATCACCTCGTTGGTGACCAGGTGCAAGCCATAGTCGTTTGGATAGGCGTTGAGCCAATCCAACTCCTTGTCACCGATCAGGCCGCCTTCGTGCGCATCAAGACAGAAGGCAGCATGGCTCTTGCGATCTACAAGGTGGCTGTATTCGCCAAAAGCGCGGCTATGGGCCTCCCGCATGGCCGTGGTGACCTGCGGGAGAGCCAGAGGGCTCAGCGCGGAACTTGGGAATTGATAGTTCCGGGAGAAGCTGGAGAGTTCAAGAGCGCCCATAGCCGCCTCAACTGTTCGTTGGATAGATCGTGGTCGGGGTTGGTCGGGACGGAGCGGGCGGAGGAGTCTCCGTCCGCCCACGCCATGAGGGTGGAGAGGGCGTCCTTAACCCTTGTCTCCGAAGCTGGCTTCACGGAATTCATAGACATAGCGGTCGCCCTCAGAGATAGGTTCAACAATCTTGGCGCCTACCAATCGTGGGAACTGGCGGCTGTAGTGCTTCAGCACGTCGCTCGGCTCCATGCTCGGATCGGGATCGTCCAAGTCGCGCCCGGCATAACGGAACACTCGGTCCAGGGTGACGATTGCGATGCTCATCGTGTCGCTCCTCAGAATCGTTCAGCGAGATTGGCGAAGGGGGCGGGTGCCGCCGCTTGGGACGGAGCTGGGGAGGTGGACGGCTTGGTTGCCGGCTCAGAGCCACTTTCCAGATCGGAATCGTCGCTGTCGTCCTCTGCAGCAGCGCTGTTCCCTTTCGCGGCGGTGGGTGCGCTAGGAGCAGGCTTCGCTGCTTGCACTGCCGCCTCGCTCAGCTTGCGGATTTCGTCCAAGGCGGACATGCCGTGGTTGACTACTTCCGCATGACTGCGGACACGCTCGAACAGCGCGGCTTCTACTTCTTCCGGGGTGCCCGACAGCATCATCGGCTTGGCGATGGCTGCGCGCAGTTTGATCTCGGCTTCGGAAGCCTTTGCAGGAGTGGGGCCGATGTTCGCACTCAGCACCACTTTCACACGGCCTCCTTCGAGGCCGGAGACGTCGATGTTGATGCGTTTGTTGCTGTCGGTCAGCGCCTGGCTGATAGCGGTGAAGAAGGTGTTCATTTGGGCGGCTCCTTGGTTTCGATGAGCTTATTGTTAGGCCGAGCGACGTGTGCCAGAACCGGCCTGAACAGAAATCTCAAATGCTTCGGGGAGATACCCGGACCAAGAGAATTCTTTGAATTCCAGTACCGCTTTGATCAGGGTGTCTGTTTTCTCGGTCGAGAGCTTGACGAAAGCCTTGTCGCCGTGAACCTCGTTGTACTTAGCCTCGAATCCCGAGCGCTTGCAGTCCGCGATAATTCCCGCTTTCACAAGAGATTTGAGGTAGTTCTCGCTCATCTGGAAATATTCAACCGGCTGCATGCCTTCATGCTTGATGTAGGCAATCGACTGACTACCCGGCAGCGATTTCTCGAAAGAGTCGGCGCTATCGTTACGGAAGGTGGTGCAGGAGGCGAGATTGGTCAGCAGCTCCAGCAGCTCGGACTCCTCCAGCTTGGCCAGTTCTACCTCCACATTGCAGCGGCTGCTGTCCAGCATGGCTTCAGGCATGCCCAGCTTCTTCTTGATCCGGTTGGCCAGCTCGTGAGGCAAGCTGCTGCGCATCTCCAGGTACATGCTGACGACGGCGATGGCCAAAGCGAGCCTGCGATTGCCTTGAACTGCCTTGGAACCCATTTGGCCATAGAGGTTGAATGCCTCACGGCGGATGGACTTCTTCAACGCCTGCGGTTGTGCAGGCTTGTCCTTGCTCTTGCCCGCAGCTTCTTTCGATGCCGGAGTGGTGGCCGAGGTAGTTTTGGACAGCGGTTCAGTCGAGTGATTGTTGGCCGGCTCATGGGTGTTTTGCTGCCCAGCCGCTTCTGCGAGTGCGGCCTTGTAGGCTTCACGCATGTCCTTGTTGCAGTTACGGTTGAAGCAGTAGCCTCCTGCAACGGTCCCTTCTTGACCCGCAGTGGTACTCACGACGGCCCCATAGTTGGAGCAGGACAGGCAGGCCGTGATCTGGCTATCACCAACGCCATTCGGCCCTTTCGCTTCCAGTTGGACATAGCCGTCCTTTGGCAGTGTCAGGTCGGTATGCACTACCCCGAATTCGTCGCGGGCCTCGATGAGCTTGACTTCGATCAGTTGGCTAGTTTTCTGGTTCCAGCAGGTGGCGTTCTGGCATTTGGCACCGGCTACTGAGGTGGCGAACAGGTCCACGTAAGCCGCCGAGTTGTGGCGGCACGACGCGCAGTCCTTGGTGTCGAAGCGAGCGGACGAGATATCGCGGGCAATCGTAAAGAGCCGGTCCTGGGTGTCTTTAACCGTTAGATTCTGATCGATGATCTTGGCCAGGATGGGTGCCTGCTCGCTTTCCACCAGACGGCACAGCAATTCAGCGTGGCCGATCTTGATTTGACCTTGTAGCAGAGCATCGCGGACTTCCGGGCAGGCGCGGGAAAGCATGATCCGACTATCGAGGCGGGTACGGGACCAGCCGAGCAGCTTCATCACCTCCGTGTGATCGTTGCCGCAGTCGGCCAGAACAACAACGGCATGCTGTGCTTCTTCAATCGGGGTCAAATCCGCACGTTGCATGTTCTCGATGGCCGCGATGATCCGTGCTTGAGCCTCAGTGAGGTCACGGATGATCGCTGGGATTGTCAGGAGTTCCAGATCGACGGAAGCCTGCCAGCGGGTGTTGCCTGCAACCACCTCATAGTCGAACTCGGGCTCATCAACCGGGCGGATGATGATCGGCTGCTGTACCCCATGCTGACGGATGCTCTCCTTGATCTGAGAGTAGAGAGCGGTGTTCCGGCCCTTACGGGGATCGACTGTAGGGTTGCGGCGAATGCGGGCAACAGCTACATGCTGCATATCGGCCTGTTCTGCGGAGGCTGCGTCATGGGTGGAGATGTGCTGAATCACGGCGGTCATGGTGAGTGCCTCTGTGTGTTTGCGATGGGCAAACTTTCAGGGGTGTCGGTGTGTGGCAGAACCGGGCCGCAATTATTTTCCGCAGGGCAGGGCCTAGCGGTTTGGGCTTTGATGTCCCCGCTTCCAAACCGATATGGAGGGTTGAACTTATCGGCGGCTGGATGGCTTCCGTTGCATGAACTCGGGAAGGATGACGCCTGAGAACGCTTCCTCATCGAGGAGCGGGAAATCGTCTATTCGCTTCCGGATGTGCTCGCCCCAACGATTTATCGCGGCCATCTGCTTTGGAGTGAGCATCCAGAAACGGTGGAGGTGCGCTTGCATCTGCTCCAGGAACTCGCGTCGATCCTTATTCGTGTGCTGAACAGCCTCCACCAGCCAGTGGTTGAGGCCAATGCAGCGTTTGACGTTGATTGGGCTCAGGACCGATTTGTTGGCCGCCGCGTTACGCATGGCGCCGCCGATCTGCTTGCGGAGATCATCTTCGATCTCTCCGCTTTGTTTGTGCTCCTCGTGAGCCAGCTTCAATACCTTCGATACAGCGAACTTGAAGCCGTTCATTGCTTCACATCGGAGGCGAACGTATTGCACTACCTCGTCTATTGGCGGGAGAGGAGGGCGTTGTGGACTAGACGTTGGTGATGTTCCAGCCCCTATCTTTGGAGTTGGACATGCCGGTGATGGGCCCGATTCGTAGTGCAGCGCTGGTTCGTCAGCCACAACCAGTAGGGCCAGCCGAGATACATCAAGCAGCCGCTCTTCCGGCTGCCCTAGATGCTTCTTAGCGCAGCTGGGGCCAGCGAATGCTTCGGTACCGTCCTCATCGGTGATGACGATGCCCTTTTCACTGTGCAATGGCCGACGACAAAAAGTGCAGATGGCCAGAGGAGGGAGGAAGTCTCTACGCAAATAGCTCCAAGTCATCTCGATTCCCTCCCGTTTAGGTCACCGCTGCATTTTGAGCAGGACGGTCCATTTGCCGTCTATGACCATTGGCTTGGTCTTGTTGGGCTGCAACCGAACAGTGTCAGACAAGGCGGTGTTCGTCAGCTTGACCTCCTGATTGGTCCCGCACTTGAGTTTTGCCCCGTCATTGATGGCGCTGAGAGAGGAAACCATCCCCAACACCTCGATCGGCTGTTCAGTTCCTTCGATCGGAAGCGAACGCAGCTTCAGTACAAGCCCCGTCTTGTATTCACCATCACGGCAGATTTCGCGCTTTGTCGCCGGGTCGACAAATGCAGCGTGGTAACGATGAGAATCACGGATGTCCAGTTCGTGAGCTTGGCCGTCGAACGGCACAATGAACACCTCCGGCTCATTGGAGCCCACGATGACAGAAACTTGAGCCTGGCTTGCCTCGGCACTGCCAGCAATTACAAGAAGCAGGGGGAGAAGTCGCTTGATCACTGAGGTCCTCACAGTTTTTCAGCAAAGGTGCGGGTGATGAGACGCCAGGCCGCTTGTTCCATGAACGAGTCATGATCCAGCTGGTCTTTGGGGGTCGCTTTCAGGTCTTCGGCTGCGACCTCCAATACTTCCACCTGGGCAGGCCCCCAGCTGGTAATTGGTGCCAACCCATAGCCGTCCTTCAGGATGTTGTAGAGGAATTCTTCCTTGCCTAGCGGGTACTCGATGCGGATGAAGCTTGGGTGCAAACTTTCGTAGTAGCCCAGGATGTACTCCAGAAGCTCTTTGGCAGTCAGTTTGCTGAACGGGCAAGCCAGTGCTTTGCCCCCAAATCGCAGAACCGACTTTGTCGCCGCGGTGAGCTGGGTCATAGCGCCTCCGCAGACACGGTCACCCGAATCGGATCAACTGTCCCGAACTCATACCGAACGACCTCACCACTCTCGCCGGCAAACCGAATATTCAAGCGATCCAATCGGATCAGTGGATTGGTGCTGCTGTTCAGGTCAGCCTGCGGTACGTACATCCGATCCACCCCGAGGCAGAAGCTGATCGTGTTGTCCGAGATCTGAGGGCTTGCAGCACGGATGAAGAATCCTTCGGGGTAATGGAAAAGTTCGCCTGTTTTCACCAGCCCATTTGTGTCGACACCCAGCAGCCAAGACCGCTCCTTCTGAAAGTCTTTCATGACTACATGATGCCCATTGTTCGAAGGCAGAACGAAATCCAGGTCCTGACCGTGGCTCGAATCCGAGCCGCTATGGAGATTCACTTTCAGCCGGAAGCCAGTCATTTGCTTCAGCCCGGTCGGTTGATACGGCTCTCCATCCCGCCAAAATTTGGGGCACTGATCCGAAGGGCCATCAGTACGCTCGACAACCTGGACAGTTCCGGAGTGAGCCGTCGATTCGTAACTGTAGGAGGTCTCTTGCAACTCCTTGTTAGCGCAACCCGACAAGGCTACGGCCAGAGCAGCGAGAGGAACGAGCGTGATGATTCGCATAGTGGTCCTTTTCGAGTGCCAGGGCGGAATTGCCCGCTCCTGGATTGTTGGTTTCCGAATCCAGAACGATTTTAACGATCCAGCATATGGATTCACGCCAAAACGCGGGCTTGAAATCCAGGCTTGCTGATTGGCTTGAATGCGGCTGACGGGCTGTCAGAGTCGAAGTTTTCGTAGAGGAGGGGACATGAGCACTCCGCAAGAAATGGCCTGGCTTACGACGATTTCTGTGCCCACGGTGCAAGCTGGAGAGAGGTATGTGCGCCTTACAGGACTGCCCGATAACCGTAAGAAGGACGCTTGGAAGACGATCACGAATAACCATCCTGGGTTAGCGGATCTCCTTCGGTCACCTGAGCTAAAGGAAGTCGTCGCTTTCTTCGACGCAGACATTTACGTCGATGCGGAGGTGGTGCCTGCTTTGCCGGCGGAGCCACTCAAAGGGCGAAAGCAGGCCGTACCCTAAAACGGTCTTGCCAACTTATCCTTGAGCGCGTTGAAGCGAGCTCGACGTTCTTCAGTGGTCAGTGAAGCCTCCTCCCCATCTTCATCGGGTATGAGATTTCCTATATCGAGTTGAGCTGTAGGCGCGGGAACGTCAGGGAGTGACACCTCTGGAGGATTCTCCCCGAATTGCTTCATCAGCAATTGTATCGCGGCTTGTAAGTCCTTCTGTCCCTCGAGACTTCGGCAACCTGCGAGTTGATGACAGAGGTTGTCGATGGATTGCCTGATTTCATCTGGCGATGGCAGCTCACTCTGCAGCCATTGCTGAGCTTGACCTAGAGCGTTCATTGGGCCGACACCTGGCTCGGCCGGGCAAGCATTGCTCGGATGTTCTGAATTGCCTTGGCTTTCTCCTCCATGGTCAAAGGTGGAATTGGTTGAACGTCAGGACAAAGCGGCGATAGATCTATCACCGAGGACGTCGTCACGGCCGCTTTTTCGGTTTGGGCCACTTGGCACGCTTCCGGTGCTTGGTACAGATCGAACATTTCACCGCCAGCGTCCACGTACCCTTCAATCAGTGCCTCGAGAGCTGTTCGACCGTCCTGCGGGTCGATCGACTTATCCTTCTGGGTCTTCTTGACCAGCCTCAAATGTGCGTCCTGAATTTCCTCGAGAGTCCGTGGAGCAGAAAGCCAGGTCTTTGCCCGGCTGGTGAGGGAGTTCTGGCTGTTGTTGGGCATGTGGTTCACCTCCTGAATTGGTAGGTGGATTCCCTCATGATGCTGCTTGTGCCAGAACCCTCAAGACAAAGGAAATATAAGGAAAAAGGAAGAATATAGGAGAGGCTGACAAATCCCTTTAAAAACAAGGATTTGAGCGGAGAATCGTGAGGCAAACCTGCCTAGAATCATGAGCCAATCCTCACTATGCCTGGCCGGCATCAAGAGAATCGTGGACCAAACCTTCACTGTATAGAATCGAATCGTGGAGCAGACCTGACTATGCCGTCCCGAGACGTGGAGGAAACCTGAGTAGCCGAGCGGCTTTATCGACCCTAGCCCTGTAGATAAGTACCCCATAAAACCCCTGAGTGGAGCAAACCTCAGTACAACCGTGGAGTGAACCTGACTACTGGATAAACCGGTTAGGACGGATTGGCCCGGTTGAGCAGATCAGGAATCGATCGCTGGAGCAGCGGGGATCGTGGAGTAAACCTCAGTATCTTTCGGTGGACCCCAACGCTGGGGAATCTATGCGGTTGGGTACTGCATACGTGATGCTGCCGAGAAAGAAGGGGAATCGTGGGAGAAACCTGAGTAGTAGGAGCCTTCATGTGCGCACGGATTGAGTTACATGCCCGGGACTGGATCGTGGGGAAAGCCTCGGTGTACGCCGGGGGCGGGCTGCGGGCCGGTGCAGAATCATGGACGGAACCTTCGTGTGCTCCGTTAGCTTGGCCGCGGGTCCAAGTCCAGATCGTGGGCGAAGCCTCGGTGCTGGTGGCGGCCGGGATGCAGCTCCAGGCCCAGATCGTGGACGAAGCCTCGGTGTAAGCCGGGGGCGGGTTGAGGGCCGGGGCCAGAATCAGGAGGGGAGCCTTCGTGCGCGCCGTTGGCCAGCCCGCGGGTCCAGATCATGGGCGAAGCCTCGGTGTAAGCCTCGGGTGGGTTGAGGGCCGGGGCCAGAATCAGGGGGGGAGCCTTCGTGCGCGCCGTTGGCCAGGCCGCGGGTCCAAATCATGAGCGAAGCCTCGGTGTACGCCGGGAGCTGGGGCAGGCCGGGGGCCAGAATCATGGATGGTGCCTTCGTGTGCGACCTTGGCCTGGCGCGGGTCCAGGCCAATATCGTGGGGTGAACCTCAGTGTGCGCCGGGGCTGGCCCGCAAGGCTGACCAAACATCAATCGTGGACTAAACCTCAGTGCTCGATGAGCCTGGAAGTGATAGTGGATCAAAACCAGGAATGGGGAATAGAAGAGAAATCATGCTCCAAACCTCAGTAGGGATGCACTGAGGTTTGGCTACCAACTAATGTGGCCAGCCTTTCGACCTGACTCAGATCCCATTGACCAGTCGGTAATGTGTCTGAGACCGGCAAGAGTCGAACCGGGAGCCATAACAACCGGTCTGACTGCCCCTATCCCAATGTTGACTAGGTGAAGTACCGAGCCCAATCGCTCGAGCAGTTTGCGTATGCCTCGGGTACCGATCCTGCGTCGTGAATTTCTCCAATCCGTTTCTGATAACGCGCGGTCATTGCACATGCTCAGGATTGCATATCGGGCCTGCTCCAAGACCATCTTGGCCTCAGGGACCTCAAGGCACATTTCATACACTGCAACCCGACCAGCAGTGTCGAGACAAAGCCAGCCCGCTTCATTGAACAGCCGCTCTGAGGTACAGATCGGATGAGTTGGCGTCATTTCCGTATGGTTCCACTTCCCTTCCATGTAGTTGAACGTTGGTGTTGCGTAGAGGGCGGATGGCCATTCACTGTCCACGCGGCCATATACGTAGCCAGGTCCGGTGTACTGGACAACCTCGTAATAGTCCTGAATACGTTCCAGCACTAGGGCTGTCGCCCTACGGACATGGTCTGCAGTGATCACATCCACCAACCCAAACTGAGCGCGAATCTTCTTGCGGTTTAAGGGAGCTAGCGCTCCACATTCGCGAGCACTGGCAATTGTTTGTGCGGGGGATGGCTCGGCCGACATCTACTTACCTCCTGAGTGATAGGCAGATTGTCTATGAGAAGAAATGGTGCCAGAAGGTCCTAGGGGAGATACGTGGACTAAACCTGAGTAGTGGAAGGTTCGGTGGAGGTGCCGGCAGGTGGGCTGCCGGCAGACCGCAGGTCAGCGCGCCCGCTTTGCCATCAGCTGAATTTCTCGGCGAGCTTCAGCTTGATGCCCTTTGATGATAGTGGAAACAAATTCGTTAGTCGGCCAGAGTTTGTAAGTATAGTCTTTTGCCCCTTTCCCCTTTGACTTCGCAATTTTGGTGTGTTCGTAACGCTGGATAGCCTTTTCTTTAACTAACTGCTCCAACGCAATGTTCATCGCGCGAAAGTCTTCCGGCATGCGGTTTGAAAGACCTCGGGCTGTGTTAGATAAGAAGTCTACCAGTGAAAAGGTAAACGGATGGCTTGGAGATGCGTTTCGCCATTTGAAGGAAAGCATCCTATATAGGACTCGAGCAATGCCATTCGTAAGCCCCATGGATGTGGTGTATTGATAAAGCCGGTAATCACCATTTGCGATGCTTCTTGAAATAAGCGGGTGAAGAACAGCTTTGCAAAGCACAGAACTCTCAGGGTCGTCATCCGGAGAGGGCTGCACATATGCGGAGCTTCTTTTATTTCTACTACGGATAGCCAGGAATGGAAGATAGGTCGATTTAATGTCAATCACCTCGCCATCCGCCGTCCGTGTTTGGATAGTAAGTGGAGCTTCGCTGAGGATTTCTAAGGCTTCCCGGAGCTCTGCGTACGTATAAGTATGCTTCTGCGACTGAAGCTCTTTCTGTAGTTCATAAAGAGTAAATTGAACTGAGCACTCAGCCTCGTTAAACTTGGCATTGCCTTGAGTTGAAAATTTGCGAAGCGCTTCTTCAACGAACTCCTCACGAGCGCCGGGGAAAACACCAACATCTTCTACTTGCTTCGATAGCTTGCCATCCACCTTGAGCCGCTTCTGCATTGGAACGGCTTTAAGAATTACACGAAACGGCTCCCCGTTAATCGTACCTTCCTTAACAATAGTCATTTCGGCGACTGAACGTACAGTCTTCCCAGACCATGCGAACCGAGGAAGCGCATCGTAAATGCTCACCAGATTTCCCAGATCGTTATCATCGAGAGTGATCTGGTATGCCGAGAACAAGGGCAGCGTTGATGGTGACGCAGGCTCCTGGATTCTTTTTCCAGTAGCTTTGCTTCTGATGCTATTCAAACGGGCTACGACTCCCGTTTCTTTCCTCGAGAGGGATTGCGAATTACAATCGAGGCCTGTGAGCAAGTCGTTCTGTGATTCGATTACATCCATAGCGGCATGCCATTTACTACAACAGGAAGGGGTACAGAATGGTTTCGAAAGTCCAGCAGGTTGCAGCGATTGAAGCTCAGCTCCAGGAGCTTCAAAAGCAACGAGAAGAGATCATCAATAGCCCTGGATACCAATCCGAGGCCGAGTTCAACGGGAAGCTGAATGAGCTCCTTGGCTCCTACGGAAAAGGCTTGAAGGACGTCATCGCCATCCTTGATCCAGACCGGCGAGTGCCAGAGAAAGTCGATCGCAAAGGTACTCGTCGAGCTCGCACGCTGAAGCGCTTCAAGAATCCTCACACCGGGGAAGTGGTTGAAACCAAAGGTGGTAACCACAAAACCCTGAAGGAGTGGAAGGAGAAGTGGGGCGCCGATACTGTCAAGGGCTGGGCACAGTAAGCTGCCAGTGACCGAGGGGCCAATTGAGGCCCCTTTTTCATTTCCTTTCACGGGGTTGCTCGATCGATCAGCGTCAGCACCCTGAAGGTGCAATCAGATACGCCATCCGGTGCACTTAATGCGAGATCAACCGCTTTTTTGAACTCGACGGCATGGGAGCGTTGTGTGTCCAGCATGCGCGAGATGTCGATGTACTGATCTGCCGTTATCTCGTCCTTAGGAGAGCAAATGTGATAGCCCTCCTCGATGGTAACGTCCGACAGCCTTTTGGCCGCCGTGGTGAGGTCGAACTTGGCGGGGGCCTTCAGAAAATCCTCCTGAATTGAAGCCTTCACGATCTCATCGCTGGACTCTGTGGAGGTGGTAGCCGGCATCGCGCCTGGCGTTGTGTGGCTGTAGTGAATCGCACCAATCGTAGCCGCGATAGAGGCTGCGAAACTCACGATGAGTATCAGTCGTTTGTGGGGGCTTACCTGCTTCACATGCTGATCCGGCAAATGATGACTGGCCGAGATTAACCAGTGGGCGGATGAATCCAAGTCAAAATGCAGTGCTGAAATCCGCCCCCTCTCTTCGCTGGTACCAGGACTATTCAGTCGTTAAGGTGAGCCATGGATCAACCACCAAAGAAGGTGCCCTATGCTCATCCTGACCCGTACCGTCGGCGAAACCATCAACATCGGTGATGACATCACAGTAACCGTGGTGGCGAACAATCAAGGTCACATTCGCTTGGGAATCAATGCCCCGAAAGATGTGCCAGTCCATCGCGAAGAGATCTATCAGCGTATCCAGGAAGAAAATGTTGCTCCGTAATCCGATGCGTTCTTCTCTCATCATCTGGGCAGTTCTGGTGTCTGGGTGCGCCGCGGGGTGGATTCAGAACCCGAGCTCAACCACACGTAACCTGGTCGAGGACCTCAAATTAGAGGGCTACGTCTGCAAGGCGAAGTGGTCAGCGATAGAGTGCCGCCAGGAAAAGCCATACGAGAAGAAGGCCCCCAAGATATGCACATCGGAAAAAGGGTGTGTAGAGCAGCCAGGTGAGCTGATTACCAACGTCTACTCGATTGAACAAGACGCCTATGGCATCCCAGCGGTAAGGCAGTGGGTGGAATCTGAGCCCGCACCAAACTGAAGAAATTCGACAAAAAAGCCCGGCTCACTGCC
Source organism: Pseudomonas sp. On1 (assembly GCF_033783325.1). Taxonomy (NCBI): domain Bacteria; kingdom Pseudomonadati; phylum Pseudomonadota; class Gammaproteobacteria; order Pseudomonadales; family Pseudomonadaceae; genus Pseudomonas; species Pseudomonas sp. On1. The sequence goes on from NZ_JAWPOA010000001.1 coordinate 102,540, forward strand.
GGGCTTTTTCCATCATGCAAGACGCCATATCAGCGATACGGGTATCTGAGGTGAGGTGTTCCTCGTGCCACCGGCCATGCTCATCACATACGGCCCGAATGATCGAGAGCCTAAGCGGCGCACCCTCCGGCTGCATCGTGATTGTGAGAGCCCGGGGGCCAATCATCTGATCAGTATCAGGGGCCAGGCGGAAGCTGATTCGCAACGAATCTGCTGTGTCCCCGGCAAGGATGGTTCCGCGGTAGTACCGACCCAGTTGCTTTGACAGGATGTTGAATAGCGGTACCGCGACTGTCGTTTTCCAGTCAGCTGCAGCACGATGCTCTCGATCAAGGTTGTCCCTTCGATGACGAGCAAGGCTTAGCCTGGTTTCCAGCCGACCACCAGAACGACGGGTGGATGATTCCAACCGTCGAATCTGGGTGTCGAGCTGGAGTGCATGTGACTGACGGCGCTCAACGCTATCGTTATAGCGATGAAGGAGTGCAGAGACTTTCAATTTCCCCTCGCAGCCGCGCGGATAGAAGGCGCGGCAGTAAATGTGCGGACCCGTCAAATGATCAAGTACGCATCGATTTTCAGTTGCTATTTGTCGGCAGTATTCACCGCCTTGTTGATGTAGGCGGTCAGCCCTGGCAGGTCCTCCGACATTGCATACACATCACGGTTAAGCCCCTTCATGTTGAACCGACCGTAGACTTTGCCGCCGGCGGGCATTTTGAGCGGGTTCGTCAGTGTGGCCATAGCCGTCACCTTGACCTTCTGCGGTTCCTTTTCCAGAACACATTCGCCAGCTTTCTCCAGAGCCGTGGCGGAGGCTTGGAAGTAGGACTGGAACGCATTCTGTCCGCCTCCCTTCATCGCAAGCGTGCTCCCTTCGTACAGCAGGAAAAGCGACTCTGGAGATTTGCAGAGAATAGCCTCTACACGCAGTTCCGAAGAAATCGGGTTCTTGAACTCAAGCAGATCCGCCGCGACGGCTGCCATGGGACTAAGAGTCAGAAGTGCGGCAATGGCCGCGCGCATGTTCATAGGAAATCGAATCCGCTGGTGGGTAGAAATGGGACGATGCAACCGCTGTGGCAGCGGTAGACGGTTGGGAAGTGGCCAAGCTGCTTCGCTTGCTCTGCAGCTGAAAAAGGGCTGTTGGTAGGCTCTAGATCAAGGAGTTCTACTGAGTTTTCGGTTTGATGCCAGAGCTTGAAGTAGACCGACCCACGCTGATCCCCCTTCGTGCTGCTGTCCATCAGCATGACGAGGGCACACCGAGGGAAGCGCTCGATGGGAGCGGACATATCGTATGCAGCTGAGAAGTTCTGGACTGACTCGATCCACGGGTAGGTGACCTCGCCGAAAGCGATATCGATCAGATCCTGTGCCGTGCATTCCCAAGGTAAGTAGAAGTAGGTGATCTCACAGTCGTCGTGCGGCGTGGCGGACGGTTTGCATGCCATGAACTTCGCACCCACCATCACAGGGAAAACCGGCATGTCGGTGACACCCCTTTCCAGGGGTTTGAACCAAATAATCGAGGATTGATCGTCACGCTCAAGCCTCAGTTCGAGCATGTCCGGTTCTGCCTCTTTCCACTCGGTGACATCGATACCGGCGAAATTGAATAAGACCTTCAGTCCTTGAACCACCTGATACCAGGTGGTGGTTTCCGTGCGACCTTTGGAAATGATCTCAAGCGCAGGCCGGGCGCACAGGTTTCTGGTGACGTCTTGAGTCATGGACTCTTAATCCTCATCGTTGGTAAGAGCCCGCATTGCCACTAGAGCAGAGACCGGGTCCTTGGTAGCGCTTTCGATGTCAGCCAGTGCCTTGCGCAGATCTCTGATTCGAGTCTCGTCGAGGTCAGAACGCTGATCACCTGCTGCGGTATGGGCAGCTAGCAGAAGGTCCAGTACCTGCTCCATCGCTAGGGTGTCAGGTAGCTCGTCGGTACCGAGATGGTTCATTGCGAACTGCTTGGGGCTGAACATTCAGTGCTCCTGGAGAAATACCCATCGATCGATGGGCATTCTAGGTTAGACGCCTTGTGGAACCTCGATACCACCTAGTGCCTCGAAGAGCGCCGGTAGGAACTCGGCGAAAGTCAGCATCATCAAGGTGAAGCTGGCATCAAATTGGGCCAAGGCATCCTCGCCGCCGTCTTGTTCTGCTTGATCCTGTAGGAGATCTTCAAACCGGAGACGCTTGATGGCCATCTTGTCGTCGAGGATGAAAGACAGCTTATCCGACCAGGCCAGCGCCAGCTGGGTGACCAGCTTACCCGCGGACAGGTGAAGTTGGATTTCCTCGCTGGTCAAATCCTGAGCTTTGCATTTGACGGAGCCACCGTCTTCGTTGGTATCACGAAGCTCGCAATCACTCAGGACATAGAAGTCCCCGGCGGCCTTCTGGGTTTTAACCCAGTCAGTGAGGGTAGCGCTTGGGGCGACCTTGACGCTGACCGGGCGCACAGGAAGGGACCCCAGGACCTCGCGGAGTGTGGAAAGGAGGTCCTCCGCCTTTTTTGCGCTGGAGGTATCAACCAGGATCAGCCCCAGACTTGGAGCAATTGCAGCGAACGTGGTGGAGCGGCGCACAAACGCGCGTGGCAAGAAAGCCTGGATGATCTCGTCTTTCAGCTGATCACGTTCTTTCTTGTAGACCTTCCGGCACTGCGCAGTCTCGATTTCCTCGACCTTTTCTTTGACCGCATCGTTTACCACGCTGCCGGGAAGGATGCGTTCTTCCTTCTTCGCCGCTACTAGGAAAAAGCCCTGACTGGCGTGCACGAGCGGCGCATCAGGCCCTTTTCCCAGAGGGGCAGTAAATCCGTAGGTAGTGAGTTCCTGACTCTCACAGGGGCGAGCAGGCTTGCCTTTCAATGCCTGTTCGAGAACCTCCGCGGTGAGTTGCAGGTCCTGGGTAAGGGAGTACGCAAGCAGATGCTTAAACCACATGGGGTTGCCTCATTATCAGGGGAGGCAGCCAGAGTAACGATGGCACTGATCAGTTCAACTCAACCAACATGGCTGGAATTCTCATCAGTGTCCCCAAGAAGCCATCGACAGGCTAGATCTTGGCTGCGTCGAGTTTCGCTTCTGCAAGGGAGGGGTGCCGATCGACTCTTCCTGATAGATGCTTCAGGACCCAATGAGGCCGGTTAAGCCCGCCGCCACTTTCATTGAGAGCAGCCTTGTCGACGTAGTAGATGGTGGCTACACACGGGCCATCCTTCGTCACGTGGTAGCTTTTCTTTCCATTGATCACTCGATCAGTCATGAAAGTGATGCGAGCCATGTGGACTCCTGGTCAGGTAAGAAGGGTAAAGTCAGCGAGTACACCATTTGCGGCTTCCGGGCCGATGGTCTGTGCCAGCCACTGCACCCGCTCGAATACCGTACGGTTGCAGATAGTGGCTCCGGTCTGACCGACCAGGTCCAGGATCACATCAGTCAAAAGGCTATCGATGTCGACATCATCGTTTCGCGTCGCCAACTGAGCTTTCTGATACTCATCAATGGTGGCCCGGCTCCAGATCAACGACAGAGGTCGATTGTCCTCGAGCATTACCCAAAGAGAGACCTCGCGAATCATCACTTTGCCGAGGCTGCTTACTGCATGATTTGTGGCCATCTCGAGCTCAACGAGAATGTCCAGCGCAGCGTCGGGGCCCCGGTGGGCCAGCACCCAACTGATCTGGCTCAACACCCCCTCATTGAGGGAGCTATTTACCGATCGCTCGAGCTGGGTATGGATCGTCTCGTCCAGCCGCTCAGAATCGACCTGCAGACCAAAGAAGGAGGGATCACTGCCGTGCTCAGCGCAGCTGAGCAAGGTCTCAGCGACACCCAGTTCCCGGGTACTGACTTCGTTGACCTTGATGGAAAAGTCAGCCAGAAATTGCATCAAGGCATGGTGAATCAGGTCACCAGGCACCTTTTGGTCCCCCAGGACGTCAACCGTAAACGTCGAACTGGTGGTTTTTGCCAGTGTCATCTCGGTGTCCTTCAGTGCACGGTGATGGTGGTGGAGGTAAGTTCGTTGTTGATTTGGATTGCTTCGAAGCGCATGCCGAACTTGGCCTCTGGGTCTTCGATCGCCTGGACCAGGTAGCCAGTCATGTGTGTCCGCGCGAAGTCCATCATGGCCACTGCAATATCGGTGCAGGCGTATTGAACGGTTGGGCCATTTGGGGTGCTGAGGGTGATCATGCTCTTGAATTCCTATTCGCTGTACCGCTGGCGGAGTGCCTTTGGGCTGTGCTCATTTTGTCGCGATGCGGGCGTGCCAGAAGGGGGCCTGTAACTGCAGCGAAAGGCCGATGAGCGCAATCGGTAACCAGGTGGGAGGAGTTTTGCTCTCCCAAGTTCGGACCGTTCGGACGTGAACACCTAGGTGACATGCCAGCTCGGCCTGCTCGAGGTTCAAGTAACCGCGGGCTGAAATGAGGTCCTCGGCAGTGAGCGCCGACACTGCGCTGCGAAGCACCAGGGTTGTAGGAATCCCCAGGCATGCCAAGTGTAGCCAGTTGGGTTGGTTCCCTTTCTCCCAGTCGATTACGGTGGTTCGATGAACCCCCAGAATCTCGGCTACCTGTTGCTGGCTCAGCCGAAAAGCCTCACGGAGTGCAGCCAGGTCAATAGGCGTTACTAACGGGCGACTCGGAGTGCTCATGCTGCAGCCCTCAAGCTCTGGCCAGGGAACTTGCGTAGGTACTCAACCAGGTCTGAAGGTCTTGCAGCATCATTCAGCGGCATAAACCAAACCCGCCGTACTCGTATTGCTGGATCGAATAGACCATCCGGCCCGGGAGGCATATCAGCAGAGGGTGGGGCTACCCTGAGCATCACCTTCAGGGTTGGAGATCCCTTGCATTCAAATATTCCGATTGAGAGCCCAACGTCTGGAATGTAAGCGCCGGAACGTGGCTCGTAGTAGTTCTGGACTACAGCCAACCCATCTTGAAAAGCCGAATGGAGACGAAATCCGAAATCAAGGAGTTGACCTGCAACCTCCTCGGCCGCGATCGCGACCAGACCGGCGGTTACTCCGCCATACCTCAGATCTGGGTGACCACTCCCCAAGAGATGCTGGATTACCTGGTGATTGACAGTGGATGTGGTCATTTCGATACCTCGATGTTCTTGAGGATCGATTCCACAGCTCGAATGACTGCTTTGCTGATCAGTCGAGCGTCTCCGCCAGCGATACGGCCCTCTCGCTGGATGCGCTTGATCCTTTTGGCGACGAATGTCAGCTGTGCTTCCTCATCGTCGGCCTGCAGTCCTGGTGTTCTCGGGAGATCCATAAGCTTGAACGACCAGGTCGAATCAAGCTTTCGTCCTTCGAAGATCGAGATCTGGAAGGTTGAGCTTTCCAACACCACCTGGGCCTTGAAGGTATCGTCCGCGGCAACCCTTGCCGATGTCAGCTGCAGCTTCTTCTGCTCCAAGTAGGATGCGAGCCGGCCCGTGAGCACGTCTTTCACATACTCCGGCGCGCGTTCCGGCAGCCGGGAAATTGGGGCATACCGGAAACCCGGCCGACGGAGACCTTGTCGTCCATCCTCGCTTTCATAGAGTTCGGTGTGTCCGGTACGGATTGCGAAATCGATCAGATTTCGCCAGGTCGTGATCCCCTGGGAGAGCACGCGGTCGTCAACCACCATGTCACCAAGTTCTGCGCCGGCGCTGCGTTTACTTGGCGCGTGGACCTGGTCGTCCTCTTCAGCGCGAACCAGCGCTGGAGATCTGCTGTTGATGGAAACGTGAGTAGGTAGCTGAAAGCTGAAATCCAGGGCCATCTGTGGGGCCCGGACGATAGAGCGTGTGTTTTTCATGCTGGTGCACTCCTCTGAAGATGGCTCCATTGGAAGTGCAGGTTTCGAGTGGCAGAAGCGGCGTGCCTCAAAAATCTACGAATTCTTGGTACGCCGCCCAGGGAGTGTCATTCGATCAGTGGTGGATTTCGGAGTGGACGGTCCGACCACGCGAACGCATATACGGCAGCCAGACCCGCACAATGCCAAGCAGGTTCGTCAAGACGAAGCAAAGGTTGAGTAGGAGAATCCCGTAAGCGCCTACGATTAGGCCGTAGCTGCACAAGGCCAGGCTTGAAATCAAAAACAACCACCATCCCCAAGGGGATAAGCGAACGTTACTAGCGATCAATGCCGCCCCGGTGATTCCGCAAATCGTACCCACCCACTCGAAGATTTCGTTCATGGCTTCATGCTCGTCTGCAGTTGATTGACTCGCGGGGCTGAGATCCATAGGAGCCAGCTTGAGTGTCCCGCTCCCGAGTTGTAGGAGCAGGATGTGGTCCTAAGAGGTGTGCCAGAACCTGTTAGTTGGAGGCTGGAACTGGCACAGTTTTGAGCTCTTCGAGGCGCTTCAGGATGGCGATTGCCTCATCAGAGGTAGCGGGATTGGCATATGCGGACATGAAGCTGTCGAGCAAGGAGCGCAGCATCCCGCCGGTGCCCTCATTTCGAATTACGGACATGAGGCAAAACTGCTCCAAAGGGACCGAGTCGACATTGCTGAGGAAGTCTTCACCGACGGTGTTCCCGACGTCATTCATCAGGATGCGGAGGATGTGATCAGGACCCTCTACGTTGCCTTCACTGTCGCCGGGAATATCCACGAATGATAGGAAGCGGCCTGAGGTGTGGCCGTGAGGGGTGTTGCGTAGCGCATTCAGATGCTGATCGATGCGCTCATTGAGGGTCGAGCCTCTGTTGGTCATGGTGTATCTCTCATTCACGATACGCCAAGGCTATCAGCCGAAATGCTGCGGTAGTAGCGAAAGCAGTGGGGCGCGCAGTTGCGAAGCCCAACTACAACCAAAGACGCATTGGATCGATTTCAACGGCCCGAACTGGCAAGGCCTTGAGCTGGTCAAGTCGTTGTTGCCTTGCTGCTTGATCCGCAGCAGCCATCTCTGACTTGAGTTGAATTTTTTCTGCTGGGGCGTCCGTAGCGGTACCCACGAGCACGTAACCGCGTGCAAGCCTTTTCTTGCAAGCTGCCTCGAATGCCTCAAGAGCCGCGAAGTAGGAGCTCTGGGACTTTACAACCCGTTGTGTTCCCGCTGTCCCAGCACGGCCATAATGCGAGAGGACCACCCAACCACCCGAGGTGGAATTGAGCATCAAGGTGTAGAACTTATTGGAGCTACCTTGCTGACAAAGGTAGTTGTGGGTCTGATTCAGGCTCATGCGGGCTCCCGTTGCATGGGAGTGATGATCCTTCGTTCAGTGAGGTGCCAGAAGCTCGGCTTGGAATGGAGACTCCCGGCTGAGTAATCCCAGAAGGGCCCTGGTGCACTCAGCCGGAGATGGAGGGGAATTACACCGCTGGGGCCAGATCCGGAGCCCGGTGGCCTTTACGGTGGGCGCGGTGGAGATGAGTGGCCCAGGCGACCAGGAGCGCGAAAAGGATGAACGCCATCCAAAGGCTGCCGATGCAGAACCATGCGATCGGATTGAGGGTGGTGCCCTCACCGAACATGAGCGTAGTGGTGAGAGCGCAGGCCACTACAAACAGGGTCATGGCCATGAATGCAACGCGGAGGAAAGACTCGGTGATCATGTGGTAGCTCCTTAGCTAAACCGACATTTCTGATTTGGGCTTTCGCCGGGCCAACCTGTCCGGCATGAGCAGAGGTATAACCAGGCTGAGTCTTGTTTCAAGGTGCAGCCGGAAAATGAGAACCCCGCCGAAGCGGGGTCACTGTGACTATGGAGTTAGCCGGTCCACGTCGAGTATCGCGTTCAACTGCCCTTGCAGCTGTTTCAAAGCGCCCTCGATGTCACCTTGCTGCAGATTATGGAGTGCACACGATGCCGCAACATGAAGATCCACGTAAGCATGCATGAGGGTGTTGTTAGTGGGGTAGGAGGACGCCGGGCCAGGCAGGGAGACTTCGATGTGCTGTGTGTCCTGCTCACTCCAGATGGCCTCACTCGTCAGGCAGGTATCTCCACCTTCAGTCACCAGGACCAACTGGTTGTTGATCTGCAGGAGCTCTTGGCCATTCCAGTTCACTAGGGTTTCGCTACCGTCCTCAAGAGTAATGGTGTCACCTGTCTTGTGGATTTCACGGGGTACCCAAGCTGGGATCACTTCAAAAGTGCCGGCCAGACGATCACCCGAGATCGGGTGGTAGGGATATAAACGCGAGTTGCTCGACATTCCGTTTTGGCTCCTTATTGAAGAACAATGGAGCCATTCTTGAATGCGTTAGGGGGTGCCACCAGCTGAGTGGTGTCAAACCGCAGGTTCAAATTGCGGGCAGTGTTTCCTTACCGCGGAGAGTAGATCGTCCTGGGTAAACGGTTTGGTGATGTAGTCGGTTGCGCCATGTTTTTTGCCCAAGGCGATGTCAAACAGGCCATCCTTCGACGAAAGCATCACCACAGGAACTGACTTGAAACTGTCCCGGCTACGAATCAGTTGGCAGGTCTGGTAACCGTTGAGCCGCGGCATGAGAACGTCGATGAAAATGAGGTCTGGTTTAAAGTCCAGAGCTCGGCCGAGACATTCGAACCCGTCGACAACGCAAAGCACCTCGCATCCTGCCTTAGCGAGCATGACTTCGCCCGTTTTTCGGATAGTTCGGGAGTCATCGACAAGCATGACTCGCAAGGGGGATAGATTACTCATAGGGGTCCTCGGGATTACGTGCCATCAATGGCAAGACCGACGAATGTTCGCCGGTCTGTTGCTGATAATCCAGTGAAGTCAGTTTGCTACTTTTCACCGCATCAGAATCGCCGCATTTCCGGGTCGAATTCCTGAGCAAGACGCATGGCGTCACTCATCGATTTGAAGCCCGATTGCCGCGAGCCATCGGAAAGACGTACTTCCCACTGCAGGGCCTGATTACCGGCTTTGGAAGGCGCGGTATGGCTCCAGATCCGAGCTCCTGTCTCGTGCTGATAGATGCCTGGCCGGCTTCGGTACCACCCTTGAACTGCCTTGCTCACGCCTCGCCTCCGGATTTCAGCGGGTTACCAGTGGCAGCATGCATTAGCACCTTTTGCTTTGCCCCGCGCTCCATGCGGTAAATCTCCACTTGGCCTGCAGATATCGCATCTCGCAGGTCTTGCTCATCATGGGGAGTGGCTTCAACTGTCGAGATCGTGTCGACAACCTTGTGCATCTTTCCGTCGGACAGAATTGTGAACGTCGGGCCGGGACAGATCTTTGCGAAGGTACTGGAACTGGGACTCTGGCCAGCCTGGTGCTTCCAGCCATAGAGCACACCTTCTACGGTGTCCGAAAGTTGGGGGGTGTGATTGCGATTCATCAAATAGCCTCGTCAGCCAGGAAATTCCGGGCTATTTGAACGCTCCGAGACCTGTGCCAGAACCACTTGGAAAGCAGACCAGCATTTCGAGTTGAATCAGTAACTTTCTTCGATAAAGTCGGGGTGTCCGTAGCAAAGTGCCTTCAGAATGACTCCTCTCACTCAGATCAAGATCGCACGTGGCCTGTTCAAGGCCCCCGCAACCCTTACCGAGGTGGATCGAAACGCTCTTGCCGTCATCCAGAACCTAGGTGGTGAGATCACGGACGCCGGCATGTTAGGCACGCTGGTTTCGACCAAAGTCGCTTCAGCAAGAAATCAAAGGTTGCTGGGGGGCCGATTAATCAAGCGATTGGAGGGGATGGGGCTGTTGGAGCGCCGGCGGAGTGACGAAAGCGTATCCCGGTTCGCACTTACAGAATCCGGAGCCGAGCAGGCTCGGGCTTCGAAGCTCCCGATCACTGCACGAATTCTGGCGTGACTGGGGGGCGCCTTTGCATAAGATGCCCCAGTCGGAGAGCCCCTCTACTGGTTCGAAGAGCTCAGAACATTCGCGATAACTGCCAGGCCAAGTGCAGTGAACTTGACGTCGAAACAACGATCCTCAGAGTCGAGCCGGTCCGGCATCTCAGCGACGATGCCCTTCTTCATGCAGGAGAGCGCAACGCGATGCTCTTCTCGATCGCACTCCACTGATTCCGTTTCAGTCAGGTCGTTATCAAAGGACCGCACGAACCGCGCCTGAGGCTCAGTGAGCTTTCCCGCAATTTTGTCAGCGCGAAGCCCGATCAGGTGCGTATGGACCTGGTCTGCAGGGATTTCCAGTTTCGCCCAGGCGGCAAATGAGGTCCGTGTGCTATTGCTCTCCTGTCCGATGTCGGTGGAGGACTTGGCGTTCAGGCAGCGAAAACGCAGGCAGTCTTCATCTTCGACGCCGGCGTAGAGCTTGTATTGAGGCCCCTCATCAAGAACCTCCCTCAGTCCAACCTTGCCATCGCTGTAGAACCGACCTTTTCCGATTTCTGATTTTTTCATCAGCAGATCCTTGTTTGAGTGGATGTGTTGCAGTCGAGACTGCTCGTGGAACAGGGTCATCATCCGCCCATCTGTTCTGTGCCAGCAGCCGGGGTGATTAGCCCTGGTCGACAGCTTCGTTCGTTTCCTGGATGCACTGATCCAGCTTGCCCGGGCTTTTTCGCTCCGAAAGGGTCTTCACTCCGGCCAGCGCGGATAGCTCAGCTGCTGCCTCTGCGTGTCCATGATTTGCAGCTACGGCATACCAGCAATACGCCTCGAACTGGCCATCAATTGAAGGGTATTTCCCGAGGCTTAGCCCCAGGGCAAACCGATACATCGCCTCTATGTCGCCACTGTACGCCTTCTGCTTGAGAGACTCCGCTCGTACATCTGCGGGGTCTCCCTGCGTACGACGCTGCACCACCAGGGAAGCTGGCGCGCCCAGCGTGCGCGGTACGCTGAAGCCAGAATTCAACATGTTGAGAGCTCTAGCCGATTCGGAGTCTCCGGCTGCTGCAGCTTGACTCAAGAGATCTTTTGCTCGGGATGGATCGTTGAGGTTGGGTTGGTAAGTGTTATTGAGCAGCAAGGCGAATTCCCGTTTGGCCCTGACGCTGGTCTCTGCAGCTTTCTCCATCAGAGTGGTCCCATATGGGATGTCCTTGGTTACCCCTTTTCCAAGTAGATAGTCCCAGGCCAGCACCCGGGTAGACTCGACATGGCCAAGTCCGGATGCAGTGGTTAGATAAGCGACTGCGAGCTCTGGGTTAGTTGGCACTCCTTCTCCGTTCTGGTAGACCTTGGCCAGCCGGTACAGGGCATCCATGTTCCCCCTGAAGGCGCTTTGCTCTAGCAGTTCGATCATTGCCGTCGTGTCACCGGTGGTAGCTACCTTTTCCGCCTCGGCCAGCGCCTCACGGCCGGAGTCGGTTGCCGGTGTTACTGCAACTGGAACGTTCGGCCTAGAGGAAATCGGGGTCGGAACTGCACCAGCAGGGTAGACCCGAACGTCGGGTTCGATGTCAGCCGTCTGCCTGAACGGAGCGACGGGCAAATCGGCAGGGACTTGCCGCGGTGATGTTTTGAGGATGAGACCAGGTTCCGCGACGGGTGCTTGGAGTGGTTCTCGCGCAAGAGGCTCGTCGAAGGGGTTTCCCTCCCGTGTGACTTGGGAGGTACAGCCAGATGCGATGAGCGTTAACAGGAAGGTGGTGGGGATGTTCAAGCGTCTCATGCAGAAGGTTTCCTAGCCATAGGCTGGCAAGGATTACAGAATCAGCAGAGAGGCCCAACCGAAAGCCAGGCCCGCATTTTCGAAGCAATGAACTGACCCTTCCAGGTCGGGATATTCATCTGGAACGTAGAGAATTTCGAAGTTTCGCTCGAAGTTCAGAAGAAGCATGGTGTCTGTCCCCATGGGGATCATCAGCCCGATCGGTAGATGTGCCCGATACGGTTAAGTTAGATTTTACACTTCATCTGGGTCCATAAGACCCTGTGTAACGCGAAGAAAACTCGTCCTTACGCGAAGGTAGTCAGGGACTGTCTCACATCGCGGGTAGTGCATATCTGCCAGGTGATGGGAACAACCGCAGAAGAGCACAAAGACGTCTACAAGGCGATAGGTCGGACTTGACAGCTCGTCATCCACTACTGACCAACAAGCCTCGAAGTGCGGGAGCAACTTGGCAAAATCGTTCCAGGATATGTGCGTGTATTCTGGGATAGGGGTCCCGTAATCATCAATCTCACAGCCCAAGTGTTCAAATGAGGTCGAGTAATAGAGCCTAGGCTTCTGGCCTTGGCCACGCAGTTCCAGGATATCTGAACGAGCGGTACCGAGGTCGGGGTAACAGTGCTGAATGTCTCCAGCAAGTGTGATGCTGTACGGCATGGCGAGATCCTTAGTCCGGCTCACAGCCAGGACGGGTAGTAGCTGAAGTTCAGTGGAAGTTAGGCGTTGAGCAATTCGAGGTCAGCTTCGGTGTGCGGGGTGCCACTGAAGTTCAGTCGACGATACAGCTCCTTCAGGACCTTCTCGTCATTGGTGTAGTCCATCTCGATGCAGGGGAAGATTAGGTTGTTGAAGCGGCGGCGCTTGTCACCCAGGCTCAAGTCCTGGAAGAAGATCCCCCCGAAGATGCTGATCTCCCCGTGAAAGAAGCGGGCGATCGCAGTGATTCGCTGTTGACCATCAATCAACCAACCAGACATGGGCTTGTCATGGCCCTGGTCGTCATAGTCGCGCCCATTGATAACGTAGTACCCGGTACCAAGGCCCAAGAAAATCCCCTCAATGAATTGGACCTGTTGGTCGAGGCCCCAGCTGGGCGGACGCTGCCACGGCGGAAGCACCAGGTTCAAAAGCTGACGCTCCTGATCAACGTTAGTGCGGGCCGGGGTCCCCTCCCACAGTGCGCTTATTGAATACGAGCGCTGGTTCCCAGCAAGGATTGGAGCAGGTAAGGCGAGAGAGGACATGGCGATCTCCAGTAGTTGAGCGACCAGGAAAAAGTGGATGCGCACATAATCTGGCAGGTAGGTGTGTGCCAGAATCCCATGCGAGGAACTGTTGTAGATCGTTAGGTCTAGGCCTTGAGCATCTCCGCCGGAACCTCGGAGCGGAGAGTCAAGATACATTGCTGGTAGGCTACGTCGTAAAGAATGACCGCCTCACCGATTTTCAGAGCCCTCATCACTCGTTCGATCTTCACTGCCTCAGGAGTGTCGTCACCACCATCAGTTCCGTCCCTACTCACGAAATCGGCCATGAGGTTGTGAAGCGTTTCAGGCTGTAGCTGGTCGTAGGGAATGAGTATGGGATCACCTCTAGTTTGCCTTGAAGGGTGAGGTGATCCTCTGCTGTTGAACGGTGTGCCAGAACCCGCAGTATTATCAGTCCCGGTTTTGGCAGTGCTGCACAAAACTTCTGATCAGATCCCGTTCGGACCTAGCGTCAATCAGGAAGCCGTAGAAGGAGTCAGAGCCTGTGGGGTGAAAGCCAAATCCAAGTTGTTCAGCGGCCTGCATATCCCAAATCATGCTGGGGTCAGGAGTGAAGGTCGCCGTCAGATAATCACCATTGATCTTGGGAGCGGATTGCAGGCGAGGGATGGGGAGAAACTGGCTGTTCACCCTCAGGGTGTAATTTTGCGCATTCCGCAAAATCTCTTGGTTATTGGTGCCTGCATCGTATAGAGCGGAGATCTTGACGCCGTTGTGACCTGCGCAGGTGACGATCAGCTTGCCGGTACCGTTCCAGGTTTCCTGTTCCCCCTTGAGGTAGACAGTTCCTTGCTTGCCTTCGATCCCCCACTGGGGCGATAGAATCCCGTTGTTCACCAATGACAAGCCAGAGGCTTCAGAGATCGGCAAAAGTTGCATCTTGCCGCCACCGACCTGGGCCATCTTTTCGAACAGCAAAGGGCTGACCCCCATTCGGATCAAGTAGCTGGTGATGGCAGCGCTGACTACCTGCCCGACATCCAAGTCCGCCGTCGAGGTGGTTCGGCGATAGAACCTGTGGATGCCAATACGGGCGTTTTGGTCTGCAAACCGAAAGTGGCCGCCACTGAATGTAAGGACGCAAGCGCTGTAACAGATCCCGGGCAGAGGCTTGCCATAGCTACCACTGATCTTGCCGATTGAAGTGTTGATGCCTCTGCGCCGGATCGCTTCACCAAGCTCCATTCCTGCGATCAGATCTCCACCTGCGGAGTCCAGGTAGAGCATCGGCACCTTCTTGCCGATCTGGTCGAGAGCGCCCAGCACTTCCCGTTTGGTCGAGGTGGTTATTTCGCCTGAAAGGTACAGTTCTGCGGGCGCGGCGGTTCCATCCGGATATGTGCTTTGGAGCACTTTGATCGATGCGCCAGCGGTAGCAGGACTGAACATCAGACTGAGGCTCAAGGCAGCGCCAAAAGCCTTCCAGGCCAAGTTCCTGATCTTCACCAGGCGCACTACAGGTCGAACCGTTTGAAGGTCAGCTTTCCTGCCGGCGTGTCTTGGGAGAGGTCTCCATTCTCAAGGATTTCGAAGCGAACGATGCGGTTGCCTTCTTGATCGAGGGCGGTAATTGATCCAGATTCTCTGCTCCAGCTGGACACCTTTACGTCCTGACCATCGGCGCTGATATTTCCTTCTTGGATCACCGCAATACCAACCGTCCTGGCCTGACCTCCTTCGGATTCCATCGTTGCCTTGTAGGCCCCCACAACTGAGTTGTCGCAGCCGGCGATCAGTGTGAGGGACATCGCCAAGGCTATTCGCTTAAGAGATTGCATGGATGGCATCTTTGCTTTCCGAGAATAGGGTTTCTACAGAAAACTAACGGGTTCCCCCGTCCATTCCAGTGAAAATGCATCCCGGAAATTCAGGACCTGCTTTTCTGACGCGATCGTGCGGATAGTGGCTTCGGAATGTCTTGTAGGCCTGCTTTCACCATCCTGCGGTACTGGTCACGTCGAGGAGGTGGGGCAAGGGGGATTTGCTCCGGGGGAGGAATCCCCTCGCGCTGAGCCAGACGAAGCACCGTTTCCTCGTAAGCATCTTGGTAGTTTCGAACGCCAATGCTGACCCTGATTTTAGGGGCGCCGTCTGCAGTTTGATTGGTTGCCCAGTGGGCGCGATAGGGCGGTGACTGGGAAACGATCAAGGAAATACTGGCGATTGGTTTGGAAGAACACGCGGCGCTATGGCTGCCTGGATCGATGCCGAGCTTCTTCTCTGTCAAATCACGCCAATCCATAGCTGCGCGTAGAGCTTCGGTGAGGGAGACCTCGGGTGTGATTTTGAAGGTCTGGTAATAGTCTCGTCGATGCTCCTTCGTGCCTTGCTGGATCGTTGGTCTGTATCCAACGACCTCGCCGTCCTGGTTTTTAAGAATCACGATCCGTCGCATCTGGAACCGTTTGTCATCTAGCCAGCGGCGTTGTCGCATGAGGCGAGGGGCAGTCAGGCGGAGGGATTCAGTGGGCCTAGAAGGTATTGGGGCAGGGGAGGCAGAGAGGGGCACTGGCAATCTTCCTTATCCATTGGCCCCGCTCATATTGGGTGGGGCCATCCGAAGTTCGATATGTTCGCAAACAACGAGGGGGATTCAATGCCATTTGTCGGTCCGGAATTTCGGACACTGAGGCCCACCTAAGGAACGATGGCGGGCAAGTAATCTCCTTAAAGTGCAGTGAGATGCCGAGGCTACACGTCTATCTCAACTGTTTGCGCCTGGATTACGCCAATCAGTTGGTGAAGGCGATTAGCCAGGTCGCGACGCGCATCAGAAGTGACAATTCGACCATCGCCGTATATGCCCTGCATGATGGATTTAAGGCCGCAGAGCTGCTCACCTTCGAGAAAGAACCCTTTCATGCTTTCAATGCGCGATGGAAAAAGCTCGCGCCAGTGGGTGATCTGCTCGGTCACATCCCAAGTAGACGAGCAGGTGGTTCTCCATCGGCCGGAGCACTCACCTTCTTCTGGTGGATACCACCTAACGACTGCCTGGGTTCCATCCCTGAATAGTCCCTGTAAAGCTTCAGACCGGGGGGGGTAGTGATCGGTATTTGTGGCTGCTGGCGCGGTGAGTACGCTGATCCAAGGCATGCTGCCTCTCCCGTGTATCAGGCCCGGCGGCGTGTCGTCGGAGCTAGTTGTTCCAGGGCGTGCAGCAACCGCTGCGCATCATTCGTGCGGATTTGAACCATGTCTGCGCCACCGGCAATGCCGGCGCGGAGTTGGCTCGGTACCTTCGCTTTGAGCAGTGTACGGACTACTGCTTTTGCCGCGGCGACAGGGCGATCCTTGCGAGGCTTCTTCTGTCTGTCTTCCTCCTGGGCCGCTTCCTGAATCACAGCCATAACGTCCTGCCCTGTGGACTCAGCCACACGCATTGCCTTGTGTGCTGCGGCAATGGACGCTTTTCGGTTGGCCACCATGTCCACCAGGGCGGTCGGTGCTTTGGAAAACTCAAGCAAGGTCTTCACATGGCGCAATGATCGGCCTGCGATCGCTGCGATCTCGATGTCCATACAACCAGCCTGGCTAAGGTTCATATACACCTGCGCAGCCAGGTGCGGACGAAGGCCCGCAAGAGCTGTCCGGAACGCCTGCATTACTGCTGCAGGAATCGACTCGCCGGAGGTCAGAGAGGTCTTGACCTCTTCATATGGCAGATCTTTCACGCCTCACCCTCCCGCGAAATGATTTCGACCTTCGTGCCGGCGCAATCGACTACGTAGGTGTAGTCCTCACTGGTATCGGCGGAGGTATCAAAAGTGCCCTTGAAGTCCTCGTCGCCGTAGCTACGAGAACGAGGAACGAGCACCGGGTAGTAGTCGGTGGAATGACGGGTATCGCGGACACCGATCATCAGTCGCTGATCCAGGGTGATGAGCTTCTGTCTTTCTTCGTTGACCTTCACCAGCACGGCCTTCAGGTCGGCGGGCTGAGTCTCCATGTCGAACTGCTGGAGAGCTTCCAGTTGATCGAATAGGGCTTGGAGCTGGTTGGTATGAAACATGGGATTCTCCTTATTGGAACGTGGAGTAATCCTCACGCCTGCGGGGCTGTGCCAGAACCCCCTTATGGAATGACACAAGGTGTTCTTTTTATTTGAAATTCAGGTCGTTAGCTTCCTTTAGGCGAACAGTAATCGCGAAGGAGAGATCAGATTTTGAAGTGGACCTTGGTAGTGATCACCTTTCTACAAGGTGGTTATGGCACTCCAGCAGGAGAGCAGTACCCCATCGTTTCCGTTACCCCGTACCAAAGCCAGGCCGAATGCGTAACGGTCCTCAACGCCATCATGGATATGTCGGGCTATCAATCTCGGGCGAAGTGCGTCCCGCCGCCGGCAAAGATTCCGGCGAAAGAGGCGGCCGTTAAGTAGATCGGAGTGCGAAAGGGGCCGCCCTTTGGGCGGTCCCTACATTTTCGTGATGTGAGACTGTCTCAGTCTAGTGGAGAGTGGCTGGCGCTCTCAGGATCGGTGCGTAGGGGCTCTCTGCGAGGGGTAGGCGGCGGCGTGTTTTCTTCGCTCTTCTGCTCTCGAGAAGTGCTGGCGTGCGCCGCTGATATTTCTTTGGCGACGATACGAACCATTACGCTATCGGTAATGAGTCCATAGAAGGTGCCGTGCAACTCCAGAGGATGTGCAATTCGATTCAAGAACTGGCTCCGTGTTTCTGATCTCCACAGGGACGAACATACAGCATTGGTGCATGGTCGCCCCTTCAAAAACGGCCACTCAAGGTAGCCCCGTTTCATCATGCTGCTTGGGTTTGGTTCTCAGTGGCACTGCCCTTGACTTTGGCCAGTTTGTCCATGAAACCAGCCAGGGGCATGTCCTGCAGATCGGAAATTCGATCGCGCAGAATCGACCAGCGTTCTTCTTCCTCCATGGCCATGTACTGGCTGCGATAGCGGCATCCATCCAGGATGAGTTCAGTCGCGGTCGCGCGGTCGACTACGAAGACGACCTTGCCATCAAGCTTCAGGTTCTCCCTTGCAAAAACCTCAGAGATGCTGTCTTCCGGGTCTAGCGTGGCGTAGAAGCGGCCGCGGAGAAAGTCACCTTGGAACGTGGTCTGGCCCAGTAGTGGGCGAGCTGCATTCATCAAAATGTGCCCTGAGGGTGTCTCGGTTCCGTGATCCAGGTTGGTAGTAACCGCAACCGGAGCATGGGCCAGGAAGGAAAGCAGGTTGGATTGAGCGTATTGCATGGGGAGGTACTCTGTCTGGGATAGGCCCAGTATCAGCAGGGAAGGGCTGTGCCAGAACCGCTGTCAGAATTTCATAGGGTCAACTTGACGTGCATCGCTCAAACGCTTCTGTACCTTGGACGCATCACTGGTGACGCCAGATCCTGGCAAAGAGAGGCCCCCTTGATACGTCGACTTGCCGTAATGGCAACCCTTACCATCGCTGCCGGTTGCAGCTCCCATGCTACGTCGGAAACTCCCACGTCCTTGAATGGCCAGGTATCTGCGCAGCCCACCCCCTTGACTGCAAGCCAAGCCCGTTCGTTGGCATTCGATGACTGCAATTACATCGTCGACCACCTGGCTAGCACCCACAAAGATTCCGCACGGGCTCGAGCGTTGAATTACTGCATGGGCGTGGACGTCGCTAAGTTCGGCATGAACTGATCTGGTAGATCAGCCAAGAAAAGAAAACCCCGCACCTGTGAAGGTAGCGGGGTTTTTGTTGGCTCCAACTTTGAAATCCAGCAAACCGAAAGGCCAGCTGGTGACATTCAAGCCGCGGATGCGTACTTGGCGTCGATGTTTTGGAACTGATCCAGCATTTCCCGGTAGCTGATCTCGCCGCAATTGTGCCGCGTGATGAACTCCAGGCGCTCGCACCCTTTCTTCCACTCGACCGTAGATGCAACCCGATCGAGGGTATCTGGAGATGCCACCATACGAAAACCGGCGCAGAAGGCGTCTGATACGACTTCGTCCAGAGTTGTGCAGGTGTGATGGGTAATCCAGCCGTGCAGACCGAAAGCCTGGTAGCGGAATTTACCGGGTTCTGAGGCATCAGGAAGAACCAGCGCCCATTGGTTCCCGGACCAATGTTTGAGGATCAACCCTACGCCAACCCGGTCCAGTTCGTTGTACAAGACGGTCAGGGCTTCGTGCCGCTCCATGCTTTCCCGGAGCATTTGGCGGACCGAAGGCGATAGACCAGCTTGATCGGCATGGAGGTCTTCGCCATCCCCGAAGGTTTGGCGGACTGCCATTGCCTGCACGATGAAGCGATTTCGAAGGTCTTTATCCATGAGAACTCCAAGGGAGCACTCAAGCCCAGGGCATGATGTGCCCCGGGTAGGGTTAGAGGACGCGCCGGCGGATGCCAGGGCGCTCGAACCACGCTATGCGCGGTGTGCTGCTCCTGGTCAACCAGGTTGTCTTCATCCACAGATTGACTTCACGACATGGCCGGCCGGAAAGGCGCACGTCATCAGGCGAGCAGCTTGAGAGTTGCCCGACAGGTCTCACTTCGAGGATTTGAGTAAGTCGACTGTAGTCGAGTCACTCGGTGTGCACGAATGTGCAGTGGTTGGAGCCAGCGGTGACTCCCCGATTGAAAACTGAAACTCAGGTCTCAGACGGGGCCCGATGAACACCCTAGAGTTCTAGCGCGTACATCTGGTGCTTAAAGTCCAAGGACTCAAGCAGGAAGCATGTTTTTTGTATCACCACGCCCTACCCATCGCAAGTCAAACTGAGGCCAATTTTCTCACTCTAACGCGGTCGAGCCCGGTTTAGAGTTATGTACTGCGAGTGTTCGTCTCTCAGTACCCGGCCGAGGCTCCATCCTTCCTCAAGCGCAGCCAGGTCATCCCAGGCGATCGGGGTCAGACCGGCATTCCACCCTGCTTTAACGTCGCTGGTGTAATGGAGCGATCCATCGGGATGAAGCCGGACTATCAGTGCGTCTGGAGGTGATTGGATGTTGTGTCGACGAGTGAATCGGAAGCAAGCCGAGCATTCACCGCCGCCGGAGCACACATCAAAATGACTACCCCACTGAGCAATGGCCGTATTCATCGATTCCCGAAGCCCTGCAAATGTCCGCGGCCGGAGTGCGCAGCGGGGTTGAGGGTCAATCGAATCGATGCGTAAGCGATTCCTACCGCCTCCATCAGGGCCACGCGGATCGCAGCTTGGGCCTTCCAGGTATATTGGCACTGTGGTCACCTCAGGCAGCTGTGGCAATGGTGCTGGTTGGGCAGGAGCGCTCTGCCAGGCGCAGCTTGCATGCTAGATCCTTGTCCGCTCGCCAATCGCTTGGCGTGTACGAGGCGAACACCGGAGGGCAGCCTGGCCGGCTGAAACGTAAGTGTGTTCCCCGGGTGATGGAGATTTCCCAGAGGGGATGTGCTTTCTGTAGTTCTCGGAGACGTTTCATGTGATGGGATTCCAGATTGAGTACGCCCATCGTGATGCTCGAGAATCTGTGCCACCAGCTGGTAAAAATCAGGCCCCGAAGGGCCTGACACTCAGAAGTCGATCGGTGATTCTTGGGGGCAGCGCGCCAGATGCAAACCGAGTTGAATCGAAGCGATCTTGGCCAGGTCCTCTTTCGTTAGGGGGGCGTCGCCAATCGCCAGGCCAGAACGAAGTACGTGTGCACCATTCTTTGCCTGCCAATCGATCGCGACAAAATGAAGCCCTGGAACTTCGTTGAGCGGAGGTGCAAGGCCCCAGGTCTGCGTGGTCCGCGCAAAGCTGGCCAGGCAAGCGATTACCGTATTTTTCTTACCTAGATCTCGCTGAGATGCCTCCGGAAGGGAGTCGAATTCGGCAACTGTACCGAGATACTGCTCGAACGGCTTGTGTTTCGGATCTCGTCGAAGCAGTTCCGCGATGATCCCATCACCACTGACTACAGAGCGATAGAGATCCTGGGAAACCATTGCGGCCACCCGAGGACCTCGGTGAATGTTCACAGAGTAAAACCAGCATCGAACTGCAGGAATGGCAGAGGTCTCCGGGTCCATCTCCCAGCCTGATTTCTCCATAGCGGCTGCGACACGCTTCCGCATTGCTTCATTAAGTTGGTGCATCGAGGTACCTATCATCTGGTTGGGAGCACCGATCTTGGCATTATCCAAGTGTGCCACCAGCTCGGGAAAAGCCGCAGTCGTTTTGAGTTGAATGACGAGATGCGCCAGCTATCGTGGGCTCCGACTTTCGGAGCTCATCGGATACAGGCGTTGAAACCATCGACCATTACCCGACGGCAACTGCTTGCAGCGTTTCTCGCCGCGCCAGCCGCACTCACACTGGGCCAAGCCCTCGGCAATGTCCCTTCAGGACGTAAGTACGATTGGCGCGTAGTAGCGCTCAACCGAGATCGTTGGCTTGATCTTGAAAGGCCAGATAGCGGTGAGAAGGCCTCTTTCTGCTACTTCCGCGGAGGGAAGGGCTGGGACGTTGGTGGATACCAGAAAGCCTGCAGCATCCTGCGAGACGTGAAATTCAAATCAACCGTTCGCATGAGCCCGAAGCTACTTGATCTGCTGTACCTCATCCAGGTCTGGTTGAGGATCAACAGATTGCCCTACAAGATCCTTGTGAACAGTGGGTACCGCACCCCACAGCACAACTCCAAATTGGAGGGCGCAGCCAAGCAATCACTTCATATCAAGGCGATGGCCGCGGATATTCGCATACCAGGCTTGTCCGTCGAGAACTTGGGAAAGCTGGCCCAGGCTATTGGCGTCGGAGGTGTGGGCTTCTATCCCACGAAGGGATTCATCCATGTCGACGTCGGCAAGGTTCGAACCTGGCGAGTGGCCGAATCGACCGTCCTGGAGCCAGAACACTGGATTGTGGAGCTACTCGATCCTTCGACCGATGCTCAGTGGCTGGCCAACCTTGCGCCTGATTGGCCAGAACTTGAAATGCTCGCTTGACCTTCAGCAGCCGCCCTAGATCGCGCTTATTCGCAACTCCACCCGGCGATTGGCTTGGCGACCGGCGGGTGTTTCATTTCCTGCGACCGGCATCGAATCGGCCACCCCGCGAATTGCAATCCGGTCAGCCTGAATTCCACCTGCGTAAAGGAACTGTCCAACCGCCTGCGCTCGGTTGTAGCTGAGACGAAGGTTATTTTGGAACGGACCGGTGTTGTCCGTATGGCCGGTGATTTCAATGCGAAGGTTACCTTGGTTCCGCAGCGATTCGGCCAGTCGCGCTAGGGACGGGAAAGCCTGACTTTGCAGATCTGCCGATCCAGTGCTGAACGTAATGTCCGCGGGCGCGCTCACCACGAGTGCCTGGGTGGTGTTCGCATCATCCACCTGCTTTTCAACGGTGAGGCCTGTCCCTTTCAGCTTTGCCTCAAGCTCGCCATGCTTACGGTCGAGGATGAACCCGGTGCCACCGCCGATACCAGCACCAATTGCCGCACCAATGAGGGCTGCACGACTATCGCCGATCGCCGCGCCAATTAGGCCGCCTGCAACAGTCCCTACTACGGCCCCGACGGCGGTCCGGTTAATTTCACGCTCACCGGTCATGGGGTTGGTCGCACAGCCGGCCAGGCAAGCGAGCATTACGAGGACGCTGAAGGGTTTGAGCAGTTTGTTCATGCTGGAGCTCCTTGAGATGGAGCTCCATGTTGATGGTAGGCAAGGTGTGCCAGAAGCAGCCCCTTGCAATACCCCTCAGCAGCCGATTCCTTGCGCCAGGCGATTGCAGCGCAATGCCAGCTTGTGCTGGTAATCGGTCCCGGTGCAGGTACTCTCAAGTCGAATGAGTTGCTCCAGAGTGACTGCCTGGTTACCCGCTTTGTGGACCGCTTCGGTCAGGCTGGTGCACATCCTCACCACGTAGTTTGGCGCGCTGTACTGGGGATGGCGCGAAAAGTCGTCCGCATCGTGGCCTCGTTTGGTCAACGCTTGCTGGATAATGCTCGAGTACGGTTCGTTTACGGATTGAGTGCTCATGGATTGAGAGTCCTGGAATCAGCCAGCAAAGTGAGAGTGGGCCGTAATATCCACCACACGGTAGGCCACGATTTGAGCGTGTGGGTTGTAACCACTGTGGTTCCAACCGAAGGCCTGTGCACTGCCGGTGTGCCGCTGGCCGTTGCGGAAGATCACTTCGACTTGGCTCGCTTCACTGAGCCCGTGTGGAAGGTGAGGACCTGTGATAGGCGATCCACCCCAGGTTAGGTATCCATCCTGCAGCGCAGCTTGCAGAGCTTGCTCGGCGATTATGTTCTGCACCAGGTCGAACTCGGCGCGTGCTGCTCCATCTCGAGTCTCAAAGATGAAGTCGCCTTCCTTGCCCAAGTCGGTGCGGCGGCGGTCACAGACAATACGCCACTTACCGTCCGGATAGTTGTTGCTGACGCAGCCGCAAGCCCCGCTTGGGTAACGAAGATTGGATACGTACCAGCCTCCATGACGCCACTTCGAATAAAACGGTGTCCAGCTTTGGTCTTGGTTTTGGTCTCGTTGAATCGGTTGCATTATCTACCTCAGATGAAGGCCTTGTTAGATGGAGTAATCCTGAGGGTGACGGTTGTGTGCAAGGGTCCTCAGCACAACCAGAGCGTCTATCGGGTTAGCTTGAAGGGCCACCCGCAGTCGAAATCTGTCTCACCCATTGGCTTCGCCTGAGGTGAAAAGAAATCCACCTGCCGTTCTGCATGATCCAGGGCGGCATCAAGTCTGGGCAACGTTTTGGAGAAACGGGTAGCACTGGTGCCATCGAACGAATGCGCGCCCGCGGCTGCGCAGAGGTGGATTCGTTTCGCGCTGTTCACCCGGCCAATGTGGTAGTAGCAGTTCCTTCGTCTTGCCAGGACACCCCATGCGTTGGCCGTTGCCAACTTCCACTCCGTCGACCCACCAAGGAAGATTCCGCATGCCGGGTTGAGATACTCTCGTACATCGTCGGGCTCCATGCCATCTTGCACCGCCAGCAAAGTCAGGGTGGGAATCCCTGAAAGTCGTTCCTTCCATTTGAGGCTGAACTCCAGTGATCTCATCCCACCGGCCACAATGTCAGGCAGGATGAAAAAGTCGCTTCCCTCGCCGAGCAGGTCGATTGCTCGCCCAAATGCGCGCTCATCAAATGGACGTCCTTGCTGAAATGCTGTCCAAGCGCCATTGTCCAGGCAGTACCGGAAATCTTCCGTCCGTAATACTCCAGTTGGACTCACCAGCAGTCGCCAGCCAGCCTCACGCATGGCGGCAAGATTCTGCTTGGTACCAGTTCTGCTTGCGTAGGAGACCATCTCGCGGCGATGTACGGGCAGCCGCTCCTCACATTCCGGTTCCAGATCAGCACTGCCATCGAGGTTGTAGTAGTCGGCATAGGCCATAACAGCCTGGGAGTACCCGACTCGGCTTCCCTCCTTGTAGGGGGTCATCCAGCTTGGCGGGGTGAAGGCGGCGTCTTGCATGTTGAGATCCATGAGCAGAATTCATGCAAATGGTGACTCGCCCTGAGTGTGCCACCAGCCGGTTATGATCAGGATTCGTATGGTTTTGAGGCTGCAAATATGCGCTACCCGAATTCCCTCATGACAACCTATTTCAACGGCTGCGTCGGCGGGCAATCTGAGCCATGCGTCGTTATTTTTCGCGACGAAGAGGTGGTAATCGAATACACCCGCAAGGGGCAACCCTCCACATATCGGGGACACCTGAAGGACGGCATCTACTCTTTGCGGTACTGGCCAGAAGCAGATGGATTTGTTGGGGAGGCCACCCTATGCGCACCAGAGGGGAACCTCATGGACGGAGACTGGTGCGAGCAGGAAGGCGGCAGCAAGGATGTGGGCACCTGGGAAATCGAACTCAGACGGTAGGGCCGCCGATTAGCGGCCCGGGTGATGCCTCCGGTTCCACTCTTTGATGATCCCTTCCGGAACCTGAGCACACTCAGCAAGATCGTCGATTCCGAGACGTTGGGCGAATCGTTTGATCCGCCAGGACTCGCTCGGGTAGCTTGATGCCGTGTACTGGGGTTTGAGCCAGTTCAGGGCCTGGGCGGCATTCTGAAAACAACGCCGCCCGCTATAGCCCAATGCCGGGCCGATCACCACGGCTGTGATGGCCAGTCTGTCACGTGGATTGATCGACTCCAGTAGCGTGATGAGAGGGCTTTCCGGCTTCTTGAACTCAGGTACACGTCCTGTCCGAACATACTGTGCGTGAAGCCTGGGATTCCGTGCCATCAGGTGCAGCGCTTTTCGATCAACCATGATGGTCCTCTTCGATCAGATCCTGGGTCGGCAAAACGCTATTCAGGTTCACCCAGCGCACCATCTGAGCGTCGGGAGATTCCCCACCGTAGACTCGCTTCCTCCAGGCCGGGAAAAGGAATTCGCCGCTCTCCTGATCTTCCTTCTCCTCCGCCTGGAGCCGATCAACCTCTGTGTTGGCGATGTACACGATTGTGTTGCCATCTTTCAGGGGCCGGCCGCGGAGCGCCTCGATACCCTGCTGTGCAATCAGTTCAGCTGCGGAGCCTGGAGCTGGGGTCCTCTTAACCATTGAAGTGCCCCTCGACTACATCAAAGCATCCTTCATGGGAGTAAACGTTCACGCTGTTGCCGTAGGGGAATGGCTCGCCCTGGAGGACGATTGCGCATCGCCAGTTTCCCGCGGCGGTGCGCAGAGTGTTCATTACTCGTCCACGAATTGTCGGTTTCAGCATGGACTTGTCATGAGGTGTGAAGATCACGTGGTCCATAGGCTGGACTGGACATTCAAGTGCTGGGACAACGCCGGAGGATTTCAAATCCCTGGGGAGGGTGAGGCTGATTTGCTGCATGGCATGGCTCCTGTTTGGTCTAGCCATGATCCGATTGATTTGGGAGTGGCAGAAGCGAGGAGTGGTACTCGGCATTCGTGTCCCCGAAGGGAAGTGGGGGCTAACGCCCCACTTACACTTGGCCGCTTACCCTTTCTTGCGCTTGCGCGCGGCCTGATCATCCAAGGCAGACAGTCCTCCGGCGAAGAACGCGCAGATCAGGGCAGCAACGGAGATGCCGACGATAATGTTGGACTCTGCCCAGTGTCCGTACTCCACAACGAAGAATTGAAGGCCGGAAGCGAGTAGGACAAAAGCGATGACAGCGAGAACGCGCAGAATCATGGGGTAGTACCTCTGTAGGATTTGTCGAAATTCTTAAGCCGCTGCCGGTGTGCCAGGAGCACTTTCGTCAACATTTTTCACCCCCTGCCTGACCGTTCCTTCGTAGAAGCGCAAAGCATCACCTAGCGCCTGGATTCGAGCCGCCACCCGGGCTTCCCATCCGCCACATCCCTCTGGCTTGGTTTTGAGGAGGTGCAACGTTTGGTCAACGAGTTCGCTGGACGACAAGTGGTCAGAGTTTTGATAGGAGAAAATCATCTTGTTGCTGAGCAGCAGCGCTTCCATTCGGTCATCGCTCACCTCAAGAGGAACTACCGGACCTCGAAAAGCAGGGTCAGGTCGGTAGAACGAAGCGATGCCGGCTACAGGCACTGCAGGAGTGCTCGTTACGCGCATAGTTGGGTAGATGCTTTCTGCGTAGACCAGCAGCGACTCCGGTGATGCTTTCGGTCCAGCGATATCAGTGCCCAAGCAAACCAGTCCGTTGCCGTCATAGGTTGCGACCTGAAGCACCTCTTGGCCGTAGTCCATCCAAACGAAACCGGAGGATTTCTGCCGTGCAGCGATATCGATTACCCGCGCTGGGATCGTGTTGATCTCGACAATTGGCTGGTCATAGGAAGGGCCAACAACGAAGTTTCGACGGAGGGCAAGAGCGGCGCTTTGAGTGCGGGGGCAGATCGAGCGGGAAGATGACATGCGGTGGCTCCAGTGAGTGACTGGAGCCATTACCCCATGAGGTCAGGCGTGGCAGAACCTAGGCAGCGGATCGAGCTGGTTGATCGAGCAGTTGAGCTTGGAGTACTCCTCCTTGGTCTACGATCGCTTCAAGCAATGCGTTCACCTGGCGCGAGACATTCACCCACCACGCCAAGGCTGTGAGCAGCATGCTGTGGACACTCACCTCATGGGTTTTGGCTTGCTCTGCTATTCGGTCCCGAATGTAAGGGGTGTAGCGCAGCATGGTCGAAATCTTGTCCGAAGCCAGGCCGGGCTCTTCGGTGACGACAGGCAGTTTTGCCAGAAGCACCGCGACGTCCGCTTCATCAAGTTGAGAGATCAGCATCTTGCGGATCAATGCGCAGCGTTTCTGGTGGTCAAGCCAAGAGATGAGGCCCATGACGCATTCTGCATTCATGCTCCTCCCATGCTGTAGGGCGAGGTCGGTGAGGCCTTCATGGCACTGGCTGTTGAGGCGGACCATGACTTTGGGGGCGGTACGGGAGTTGCTGTCCTTGTTCTTCATCGCTTCGTCCATACTCCTACTTCTGTGGTACCACGGCCAAGAGTGGCCGTGGTACGCATTGTGCCGGTCGAGCTGGCGGAGTGCCCGCCAAACATCGGAGCTGTAATCCAGGCTGAACCTAGCTCTGGTCGTAAATGGCGAGTCCTTCCACGGTATCGAACTGCTCGTCCAGGCGCACCCATCCGAGACGTGAATGCGTATTGAGCCAGTGGCGGATGTCGCGCAGAGCTTGCGGGACGGTCTCAGGCAGGTCTTCGATGTAGAGGTACATTCCGTCCTGGTACACCGCACATACCAGCCAAGCATTATCGTCGCCGTGCTTGGCAAGCATGTCGAATTCAAGCGCGGCAGGGCGTGCCAGAATCCAGGCGACTGAGCCGAGACTCAAAGTTGAGTGATCGTCTGGTTCTCCACCATGAGCCTTCCGGCGACGTTACCTCGACCGGAAATCCGGATTAGCTCCCAAACTTCGGAATGACTCGAGCTACTGGCATCGTCATCCAGCCTGTCGCAACGACCTAGGTAGAGGTTTCGGCTACCCAGGAACTCGGCGGTAACGGACTCGGCTGTCCGCTGGATGAAATTGCGAACCTGGATGCGTTCGCCGGCGAAGTCCAGGGATGAACCATGCTGTGCCACATAGGCTTCGAGTTGTGTGGAAGGCATTGAAGCTCCGGATGACAGTACGTACTGGCGGTGGCCAGTGTTCCGATCGTGGGAAGGGATTCAAGTGAAGTGAGGGTGCTGAAATTCAAGGCGGCCCTCATCCCGATGAAAATCAAGGGTGTGATTGAGGAGAGTTGGCCAGGTTTGGTGCAGAACCCGGCCATTTGGGGAGGGGAAAATGCAGGGGGCAACAGCAAGCGCTTGCTGCCCAAATGCATGCCAACACGGCAGAGTTAGTCCCAGCCGGCGTGCACCACGGCCTTGTTGAAAGTATCTGCGACAAGGTGGGCCAGCTCCTCGTGCGTGTCCGCCTTCGGATGCTGCAGGCCGTCGGTTACGATGGCCTTGTGTTGCCAGGCCCAGGCCTTGCCCTTGTCGGCGAAGATGATTGCGCGAGCTTCAGCGATCCAGAATCGAAACTCAGCTCGCACTTGCTTGGGATCGTCATTGTCCGGAACCTTTGGAACCACCCAGGCGGAGAATTGGCGGCTCCGGATCGAATCTACCCAGCGGAGATCGTCCTCGATGTCCATTCGGAACAGGTAGGTATCAGGCAGGGCAAGCTTCTGTTCCAGGATCGATTTGATCTTGCCGGCAACATAGCGCCCATGATCCTTGATGTTGCCCTTGAGTGCGTCACGAAGCTCCTGCTTCGAAAAGCGGCCTGCCATGTGCGCAACGCACTGGCCATCCCGCATGACCGTAGTAAACCGGCCGTCTTTGTTGAAGACGATGCGCGCTTTCTCATAGCTGTCGTGGAAATGGTCGCCGCAGATTGCTTCCAAGGCTGCGTAGGTGGCCTGCATGCTGGACAGGCCGATCATGTCCGCTTCCTTCTCGGTGATAGGTTCAGGTACGTTCATCTTCTGGTTCCCCGTGGTGTGTAATTGGAACCATCTTCCCCGCCGGTTGAGTGTGCCAGAAGCACTGTAATGGCCCGATATTCCAACCCCTGTCCACCGAGGCAGGCGGTTGAAGATTGCACGTGAGCAGAGCGAGGGATGTTCTAGTCCCAAAAGGGGACGTGAACGGCAGGTTCTAATTCAAGCCCCAAAGCAGGGGCCGGAATGGATCGGGAGCCGCCAGGCCAACAACGCGGAGTCGAGAATTGGTTCAACCTCCCACAAGCCGGTCCATTGAACCGGCTTGGTC
The DNA here is from genome assembly GCF_033783325.1 of Pseudomonas sp. On1. Taxonomy (NCBI): domain Bacteria; kingdom Pseudomonadati; phylum Pseudomonadota; class Gammaproteobacteria; order Pseudomonadales; family Pseudomonadaceae; genus Pseudomonas; species Pseudomonas sp. On1. Next base: position 131,550 of record NZ_JAWPOA010000001.1, read on the forward strand.
ACTTCTGAAGGACCTGGTGTAGGAGGACGCGGAGTTTGGCTGCCGCCTTTTGCTTCAGCGCCATGAATTTGCATCGAAGGGTGCGCAGCGGCAGATCGCCGATCAGACCGTCTATGAAAGCCAAAATCCAGTAGCGAATGTTGTCACACAAGGTCTGGGGCGGGTCTTCGTAGTGGCAATGGACCTCGGGTGCTACAGCAACGGCGTGAGCAGCATTGTCGAGAGCAAGGTGTAGCTTCTTGCAGAATTTCATGGCAGCACCAGTAGTGCGGCCTCAGAGAGGCCGCATAGGACTTAAGCCAGCTTTTGCTCTTGCTCGGAAAGGCTGGCGATGAAGCCAGGGCGGTTGAATATGCGCTGGCAATATTCGGAGATTCCGCGAATCTTGGTCAGGTTTATCCCAAGGGACTTTACCCGCCAAAGGAGAGGGGCAAGGGTGCAATCAGCGACCGAAAGTTCGTCGCTCATGAAGTATTTCTTCTGCTCAAAGAGCGGTGCCAACGCCAGCAGAGTGCTTGCCAGTTCCTTGCGCGAATCGGAACAACCATCTTGGGCTTTATCCAAGAGCGGATAGAGTTCCCGGTGGATACGGCGAGCCAGCATACGGGTATGGGCGCGGGCAACGGTGGTGCTGGGTAAGAGCGCCGGATGCGGGTGGCGTTCCTCCAGATACTCGACAACCATGTCCACATCATGAAGTGCGAGGTCGCGTTCAGCCAGTGCTGGAGCCTGCATAGTGGAACCGAATTGAGCCATCAATCGTGCATTGGCCGGTACTGCGACATCTAAGATGCGCGCGTCGATTGCCTTCTCTGCCAGCACCAGGCGAACGATATGGGAGAGGTAGCAGGTGCTGTTGGAGAAGAAAGTTAGGGTGTTCAGTTTGCTCATGGCTTTTCCCCGAGGTGTTGTTTGCGATGGGGGAATGTTCAGCTTGGTTGGTGTGTGCCAGAACCATCTACGAAAAAATTTTGATCATTGGCGGGCAGCCAGTCTTGGCCGTTTCCCTTGGCAAAGCTGGATAAAGCTACCGATCATGGACGATGCGCCATCCACCTCAACGTCGAATCCAGCCCGAAGATCAGTCCTGGATTTGCCGTACCGGAACCCAACAGTCCTGGCTCGCGAAATTGCGTTCAATTGCTCTGCGGAAAGTTCTGTTGTGAATGTCAGGAATCCGTTTCTAAGCTCAGGATTCAATTCGGCCAAGGCTTGGCCGGTCGGAGCCCCATCGACAGTGAGTGTGATGGTATCCATTCTCCGGAGCAGCGAAGGGGAGTACCAGGACTTGAAAAGGGCAGCTAGTTCGACGCTGTCATCTTGACTGCAGGCCAAGGCGATCTTACCTGTACCCTGCACCTTCTCCTGAGTCCCCACCAGTACGATGGCTCCCTGGACCTCTTCGATACCCCACCGCGCCGGCAGTTCACCCGCATTGATCAGGCCCAGGTCATAAGCCTCCTGCGGAGTCAGATACCGCATGCTCTCACTGCCAGCCGAGACCATACGGTCCATTAGACTCAGGCTAACTCCCATTGCGCTGAGGTGAGTTGCGATCAGTGTCGACGCGACCTGCGCCAATGACAGGTCGTTTGCTTGCTGGCCGGCAGCCCGATAGAAACGGTGTACGCCCATCTTCGAATCCTCATCCAGGAAACGAAAGTGCCCCCCAGCGAATGCAAATGGGCAACCGCTCTCACAGCGACCAGGTTGTGGAGTGCCCGCAGCGCCTCGTCGACCTACTCTCGTTGAAAAGCCTCGTTCTCGAATGAGTTGGCCGAGTTCAATTGCTGCAACCAGGTCCCCGCCAAGCGAGTTGAAGTAGACCATTCCCAGGCCTGCCCCATTGAGATTGCCGACGCCCTTGAATGCTTCCACCGTTGGCTGATGGATATAGCCGTCGATGTAGATTTCAGGGAATCCGCCATCCTCAGACGGTTTGAGGAACGTCACTGCTGCAGGCTGAAGGCGCGGGTCGTCCGCCGGTACCGGAGCGGGCGAGGCAGCCAAGTTGATGGAAATGCTGGCTAGGAGAATGGCGATGGTGCTTTTCATGTTGTGGCCGTAGTAATTGATCGCATTCAGCATGCGTGCTTACGGCCTGTGCCATAAGCGTAGCGATCCTGCCATTCAACACCTAAAGGCCAAAACCAAAGCCGAAGGCTGGAATTCCCGTTCGCGAATCTCGATTGTCAATCACTATCCGAGCTTGTAGCTCTGCGGGGCGCCCACGCCGCACTTGACTTTGTAGACGAAGATCGAGAATACGACCATGAGGATCGGCGCTCGAAAAGCTCGACTGCGCGAGGTTGGCCCTACACTTCGCTTGATAAGGTGCGCCTAGTATCTACCATGTATCTACATTGTGGGGGTGGGATATGGTTATCGCACCAATATCTCAGAGCCAAGATTCTCCCGTCGCGGTTACCCTGAGTGATGCTGGCACAAAAGCAGAGGGTGATCCGATGCAACCAGATTCGGTTGACCCTGGTGCTTGCGGCGTTAAACTCATCGAGGCGGCTCCCGATGTTGTGATACAAGATGCCCTAGTCCGGGTCTATCATCACACATAGCCACGAAGCTGGATTCTCAGTCCATAAAGACGAAGTCGAAGTAGGTAGGAAAATGCCAAGCGCGTCATGCAGTAGGCGCAAACAAGCTCGACGCTTCGTTTATCTGTGATGGGCAGAATTAGAATTATTCACTCGGAAACTAGGTGCCGACCAGCAGCACGAATGACTAGGAAAGCGAAAATGGAAACTCAACCGTTTAACCGTTCAACACCTAAATCGGCAGATGATTATCGAAAGGAGCGCAACATCAAAAATGTCGTGCTCGTAATCGTGATTGCAATGATCAGTTTCGGAGTCATACTCAACCTTCTGGCTTGGAGTGATATTGGCAGGCCATATACCACCGAAGCCGGGATATGGATTGGTTCATTGGGTATCGGCATCGGATGGTTTGCAGGAAAGGTCCTCAACTAATATTTATCCATATAAGAACCTGTAACTTTCGGGTAAGAAAGCCGTACCCTAGATTTCGCTCGTTTTAGGCCAGGACAAGGTATGAATAATCATGATCGTATAGAGCAATTGGACAGCGTTTGTCGGGTGACAAAATTTGTCGCTGGGATGGCACTGTTGTCCACTTTGGTTTCAACAGTCGCTGCCTGGTGCACGGATGCCGGCGGCGTTCTCAAAGTGGTAGCGCTGATTAGTCTGTGTGGCTTCCTGGCGATGCTTAACCAGTTGCGTGATGCGAAGGACGTTTTGGAAAAATTACACAATGAGGCGTGATGCACTGTAAGTTGCCGACCTATCAAGCAATTGATCTCGGAAAAATATCGATGATAACGGTGAAACCGATTGTTCTCACCTGCGATCGCTGCAGCAGAGAACAGCCAACAGCTCGCAGCTATACGTCTGCCGGTGTTTGCTACATATTGTGTGCCCCTTGCCGCGAGGAGCTTGAGCGCACAAGCACGCCTGAACGTCCCCGCGATCCACGCGACACAACCCTTGATTGGCTGTTCTAAATCTCACAGTCAGCGATGTAGCCAAACATTCGTAATAGCCAAGGCCAGACCTCAGAAAGGCCAGGCATGCTTTTGAGCATCGATCTGCTGAACAGGAATCAACAAGCCTGAGGCTTGCTGCTCGAAGCTAGGGGGGAGTCCCTTACCTTTCGCCGCGGCCTCGCCCATAAGCTCCTCATACCGGACGATGATGCTTTGTGCATCTCGATAGTTGATGGTCAACCCAAGTTCATCGGCAACAGTGCATCGCACCTCGGCGAGCAGCTCGGCCTCCCCGTGGGTAGGTACCGCAACAGGCCACCCCTTCACATACAGCAAGTGCTTCGGAAGGCGAGCTTCAGCATTCTGGCGGGTGACGGCTTTACGCTTTGCATCCTCCAGAGCCAGGCGCATGTCTGGCGTCAAAAGATCAGGCCTCACGTCTCCCAGCCATTTCCCAGATTGGAACGAGAAGGTTGATGCGATTTCGAGCCCGACCATTTCTCTGTAAATGTCGTGGTTCCCTTCATACCCAGACGACGACAACAGGTCCCCTGCAGAAGCAAGCACGCAAAATGCGCAGCTAATCCTAGTCATGTTGTAGGTGGTGTAGCCGACGTGCCTGGAAAGTCCGTACGACTCGATGAAGTCGATCACCTCTTCCCGTTTCATATCAATGATCGCGTTCCAGGTCGCTCCCTCCATACCCCGGGTGACCAGAGTGCTATCCGGTTTGCTTACAGGTTGCTTTGCCCGGTTCGCGCTCTCTTCCCGTCGCACACCCACCACGTTGATAACGTCCTGGCCGGGAAATCGCTTCTTGAGGGCGCTCGCAATCGGTTTTGCTTTCTTTTCGGAGGTGCAAAAACGCATCGAGGCGGTAGACCAGGGCAGGATCAACTGGACGCACTCGAGGTCGATGTAGCGCTTCACGTTGTTCTCAAAGCGGGTCAACCAGCGATCCATCATGTCGCCGTTGCCGGTACGCACGACTAGCAGCTCCCATCCCAGGAAGTCTGCCATTTCCTGGCACTTCGAAAGGCTCTGATCCCATTCAACACGGCCCAGGTCAGCATGCACTGCAATGCGGGGACCGGTATGGCCGATCGAATTGAGATGTTCGTGCACGGCCAGTTGGCAAGCTTGGCTGTCCTGGCCCCCGCTGACGCCGACAGCAACTGCAGCATTAGCTGCCAGCAATCTGTCGATGTCAGGGGTGGTGCTGATGAAGCGGCGCTGGAAGGACATTTCGTTGATCCTGTTATGAAAGTATTGGTAACAGGATCAAGGCGATGGAAGTGTGCCAGAAGCAGGCCAGGGTCAGACTGGTGTTTCTTCCTCGCCAGGTACCGGGATCGCGTCGATGTCCCTCGCAGCAAGAATCTGTCCCGATCCATCCATGAGAACTACTTGCGTGGGAGTCACCACAAGGCTGCCTTGTGGAGCAGTCCGATACCAAAGCGTATCGTCGGGCGAAATCTTCATGAACCCGTAATGCCTGGGTTCAACTTTAAAGCGCCCACACTCGCTGAGCGTTGGGTCGCGGATCTCGAAGTCTTCATGTTCGAAGTACAGGTCGCTGACCTTCCCGTAGGGTCTTAGGCGAATGTCGATGATCTCAGGTTTGTTCAACTGCCGAACTACCCAGTCCTCCCCTTCAAAGTCCCAACATCTGGGATCAAGACATCCAATCTCATCAACGTCGATCAGACCATCTTCATGGAGTGGTGCCGAGCAGACATCACCCCCAACCATAAAGTTGACCTCTCTGAAGTGCGGGCTTTCTGGGCAGCGCAGAATGAGCCCGCGCCCGGGGTGGGCAATCAGAATATCTTCGTTGGCCTTCCAGTAGGCGCGGAAATCCATCGAATCAGTGATTAGAGGCGGGATAGATAGTGGTTCGCTGGAGCTGGAAATTCTGTAGAAGGGCATGGTCTAGTCCTATTGGTTAGGGCCAATAGGATCTGCCATAGCCTTATGTGCCAGAAGCGGCGGGATCACTTGCTCGAAATATATTGCACAGAACTTCAAGCGCGTGCTTTGTGCGACACTTCTGATTTTTGGTATATAGTGTGTAAACCTGAAATTGTCTTTTGAGAAGTATAAGCTTATGAAACCATCTAAGATCGAGCTTTTCATTATTGTGATTTTGTCGCTGCCCGCCTTGGCTTTGGTTTGTTACGTTTTCTATGGCGTGGTAGCCACAGAAATTGGATTTTGGTCCGCTATGTAAGCATGGAAGCCAAAAAAATCTCACTTCTTGACCTGGATGGAGGCGCTATGGGGCATTCAAAACCGTACCCTACTTTTGAAGAGGTTATAGCTAAGGAAATAGTAGTAAGGCGAAAAATTCATAAGCTGATTTTTTTGATCACTAGCCATTTTTTTATATTTCTCATTGGGATCGCTCTGGGTAGAGCCTTCAACGGTTCTTGATCAAGCAAAAGGAGTGATATTCAGCAATCCTGTCGAACTGCTGAACACAATCTCCAAGTCTGTATTTCAAGAAGCATGCGCTACCCGCCAAATACCTTGAAGGTTTCGTTGGCTATCTTCGGCTCAGCACAGAAGGTGTAGCGAGAATGCAACTACGCCCATGCAGGGTGGGAGTGCTTCACACATCCTGCAAAGGTTTTTCGCAGAGATGAATCGACGGCACACGCAGTGGATAGAGCTCCCGAACCTTCCGAACAATGCGCATTGCGCCTTGTGTCGTATCACATCCGTGGAACTCTTCGATTTCCGTGAGGTGGTAAGCGACTCGCTCCCTGCGGGCCTTCTCGTTGGGAGCGCAGGCTCGGATCAGATCGGCGTCATATCTTGCGGAAAGGATGTCGTACCAATCCACCAGCTGGAATTCGAAAGCGACATCGACTGCCCTGCCGGTGGGTAGTGCCTCATCCCACGCATCTCTCCTGGTGTCCCACTCAGCTTCGCTGATTGTGTCAGGCCTGTCGGTTGAGTTCTGGTAGTGGTAGTCAGCGAATCCCGCGTCTTCAATCAGTCGAGCGAACGGCGCATGGTTGCGCCAATACGTCAGCATCAGGACATCACCGCGATACGGCAAAACCGATACCGAACCTATGAAGTCCCAATTCATGGTTTTGATCGTATTGTCCTGATTACGGTAGGCGTCCTCGATCTGGCCTAACACATGGTTTCGGGACCAGCGATTGCGGTCCTCATCGACAAAGCAGTAGTTCTCCGCCAGGTCCCGGCCGAAGGCGAGCTTTCGAGCAATGACGGTAGCCACCGCCTTGCGAGCTTCCTGGATGAAAGCAGGGCGTATCCGTACAAGCTCGGCAAGTGCCTGCTCCAGAGTTGCGCGGCGTTTGATCCGGCCGTGATTGATCTTGGTACTCATGAGGTGACTCCTTCAATCGATGTCCCATGGTGAGGCTGGACGGTGTGTGTCACCAGCCAAGTGGGTGGCCTATATTTCGTGGGCCATCGTCGGCTCAGTTCAGCAGGTGCAGCAGCAGCGAGAACGCCGGCACTCCAAGAACAATCATGAGGATCGTGGTGTACATGGAGGTAAGCCTCCAGATACGGCGGCCGTCCATTGTTGCCAACGCATCACTGCGCTTTCGAAGCCGTGGGGATCGGGCATCCAAGGTGTCGGCTCTTACCATCAGAGCCAGCAGTAACAAAACCACGTTGTGCATGGCCAACAACACAACACCGAGGATGGGGCTTTGAGCTACCAGGCCGGCCGAGGCGACGAACGCAAGTAGATGAGGCACGTTGTCGATCAGCTTTGCCAGACCTTTGGCAGGGTTGAATCCGAATCCTCGCTGAGCCGTTCGTTCGGTGCATACCCAACAAGCCAGCGATGCAGACGCCATGAAGATGGTCAGCATGAGCATTTCCTCTTGTCACACCAGTACCAGGACGCGGCCCTGATCGATCGCGAAGTCAACAATCTTGCTCCCTCGGTTACGAAGGGACAGCACACTCCAGGCTTCGGCGTTGGGACGCCCGATGACACGGGCGGGAATGTTCATCGCAATGAACTCCGCGCGTTTGGTTTTGAACGTGGCAAACAGACCAAGATCTCCCTCGCGGCGGATGTTTGAAACAGCAAATTCACGCCGGCCTACAGTGAGGTTCTGGGAATCGCCGATCAGCTCTTCGAGCTGGGATTTGGGCGGAGTCGTAGAAATCATTCGAACGTCCTCGTACTTGATCAGGTCTAAGCTCGAGAGACCGAGCGCGTTCCGGAAGCCGTGAGCTAATCGGCCAGGGCCAGCACGTTGGCTGGCATGGTCTTAAGCAACGACTGCCCACCCTGGTTCTTGCCGTAGTTACAGCGGACAAAGACGCCCTTTGGGGTATCCCAGAAGCGAATGACCCTTGCCTTGTTCCCAGGAATGCTGTCGGCGAAGAAAATCCGGGTTTGCACGGCCAGCCCCCGGCGCAAACAAGCTACATCAAGAGCGGGCAGGTCGAGCGCTGGGTAGAGCGGGATCATCGCTCAGCACCATTTGCGCCGCAGACGAAGTCCTTCCAGGTTGCCCGGGTCAGGCGCTTGAGGTTTGCCGGATGCCCCTCACGGGAGAACGGGTAACGACGGTCCTCTGTCAGGCGATAACGACTGAGGGTAATCGTGTCTTTGCTGGTACTGAGACTGGTGCACCACCACACCTGCAGGTCCTGGAATCGAGGCATCATCAGGTCGGTGTCATCGCCGGGCACCAACAGTGCGACACCTGGTGCGACCCGATTGTCTTTCAGGACTTCGGAGGTCGATATCGCAACCAGCGGGGCTTTGAAGGGTTTGAAGTCAAAGGCCTTTTCCCACAGCCGGCAAAACGTTCCCCCTGCCAAGCATGCGGTGAAGTAGTTGTGGTCCGAGAAGGGGCGGAAAACGCCGACCGAAGTGGTCATCTGCAAACGTTTCATCGGCTCAACGTCATCCAGATCAAAGGCCATCTTGCCCTTGATCGCGATTTCCATCGCTTCATGGAGAAGTTTGGAGCGCTCCCGATCACCGACCGATTTGCCTATACCGTTGAAAGCGGCACGCATAAAGCCGAGGCCGGCGCTGACGGATGTGTAGTTCATGTGACTTCCTCAGTTGCGTGGACTGAGGAGATCTTCAGGGGGCTGACGGTGTGCCAGAACCGGCGCGGGAGAGAATGATCACTGATCTTGCAAGAAATCGATTTGCCGGTTGTTGAGGTCAGTCCTGGGGGCGTTAAGCGGGTGCCCGAGCTGGCGCTTGACCTCAGAGAGCCACGCTTTGTAAGGCCTGTTTGCGCGGTTTCCCCAGGGGTATGCCTCGGCGAGAGCCTTGCGCAATGCAGTCATGTCTTTCCGTCCGACGCGGTTGATGACTTCTGCCACTATCGGTGCCGCTCGATCTGCCCAGGACATGCTCACCTCACCATGACGTTATGTCCGCTGGGCGTGTCGCGGACAACTGGATACGTATGTCTTCTGCAAGGCTGATGAGACGGTTCCCTTCGCCCTCAAGTTTCTGGGCTACTGCCTGGACCTGCTCAGCGGTGGCCACCTCATCCCTGCAGAATCCCTCATCTAGAAGCCACTGCGGGACTTTGGCGAACCCCTCTATTGAGGGGCTCATGCTACTTTTCCGCCGGCGGCGATGATCGCCTCCTTGATGGCATCCAGCTTGTCCTTCGGTGCCTGGACCGAGAGGAAAACCGTGTCTTGTTTCTTCTTCCAGCGCTTGAAGTAGGTTTCGAAGGAAACGTCGACAGAACCGTCATTGGACTGCACCCACCCAGCCATAATTCGAACCTGGTCTTCTGGCTTGAGGTTTTCGTCGATGGAGAATGAGTCATCCATGACCTGGCCGTTAACTTCAAGCTCAAGCTCTTCATGCCAGACATCATCTTCACCATTCGGATTCCAAAACCCGTCGTCGTTGTAGAAGGCCTTGAGTTCCGAGCCAGACGTTTTGGTCGGCATTGTGTTTACTCCGTTACGGACTGGATCGCGGCCAGTCGTTATTCAATGGAAATTGCCTGCTGCTGGAGATCCAGGCCCTCGAGACCGAGTAGTCCGTTTTTTCAGAGCCGAGCTTGGTCAGGGCCGCCAAATGGCGGCCCCTTTCGTATCTGAGATTAGGCAGCCAAGCCCAGGGCAGCCATGCGGATAGCGTTTTCGAACTGCTCCTCGATCCGCGCCAGGTCATCCGCCACCGACTTGTCCAAGCGCTCTTCAACGAATCGGGGGAGGAAGAGGCTGTAGGGTTTGCCTGGCTTCTTCGGACGCATGATCTGGTTGGACCGTACGGTGATGATCATCCCGCGCCACGTCTCCCGGTTGAGATGGATCTCCTCTCGCTTCTTCTTCTTGAAGCCGCTTACTCCTACAACCAACTGGCCACAGGCGCTCTTGCAGAGCAGTGACCCGAAGGTCTTTGCGTTTGCTCCTTTACCAGGAAGGAAATCAACCACTTCAAGCTCGCAAGGGGCTTCGAGCTTCAGCTTGACCTGATCCTTGCTGGTACCGTCAAACCAGATAGCCTCCGGCTTTTTGATAATCGTGCCTTCCAGTCCAAGTTCAAGCTGCTCCACATAGTGGTCAATGGCCTCCTTAAAGGAGTACACGATGCGCGTCTCGATCATCGAGATCGCCGAGTGGGCGAGCGCCGTTACGAGATCGGTCAGCTGACCGAAGCGGTCCTTGTATGGGGTGTCGCAGCGCCCACCTTTCTTGACCGAGGCCAGCGGGATCTGATCCCACAATTTGATGATCGGCCGGCAGCCAAGGTCGAACTGGCCGCCCTGGACTACCGAGTTCAGCATGCCGTTGCCGACCTCACGGGGGAGAATCTTGCCGTCGCATTCGACGAGCAGTTCGCCATGCGCTTGCCCGGTCGGAAGCTGACGAAGCCCGTCGAGCAGTTCTTGGAACGGTGCTGCAGGGAGAAGGGTGCCAGCGCGCGAGGTGAGGCTGACCTCATTGGCTTCGATCGTCACGTTGACGAACATGCCGTCGGCTTTGACCTGCGAGTAGATACCAGCAGCCCAGTTCCACTCCGAAAGATTGGTGTGGTGAGGGAGGCTGCAGCGCATGTAGCTGAACTCAGGAATAAGCCCGGAGCAGACTTTGTTGACGCTGGTTTCGCTGAAGCCGGCGCGCGGGTCCTTGGAAAGGATGCGCCAGAGCAATTCAGAGGACTCTGGGTTCAAGGACGTCAATGCCCGAGTAACCGCCTCCTCCGCGCGGTGTCCGGTAAGGCTTCGGGCGGCCAATTGGTCGAGCATCGACCAGGTTTCCTGGCTGAACTCCTCGGCCCCGAACTGGCTAGCCCGGGCCGGGCGGATGCCAAAAGTGATGAATGGGTTGAGCATGTAGATCAGGACGCGCTGGAAGGCTTCGCTGTCGGCGTGGGTCTTCAGTAGCGCCAACTTGTCGTTGGTGCCAGGGATATTCGCGATCTGCTCGAGGGCATGGTAGACGGTGGTGCTCATCACGGGCTGATTCTCCAGAGTGGTCTGCCTTGATTGTCCGGATGCTTGGTTTTCATTCCAGCCAAGTCCGGGGACTGATGACCATTCTTAAGGCGCAGGTGGTGTGCCAGAAGCGCCCGGAAAATGCCCTCTACGCTGCATCGAAAAGGGAAAGTTGGGCAAAGGACTGCGGGTTGGCAGAACCTGTGTCTGGCTTCCTGGAGGCTTTCATTCGGGCCGGTGCAGTTGGTGCTGACGCTACGGCACGATCGGGCACGGCCGCCAGCGAGGGTTCGCTTTGCGCTGGAGCCGGTGGCGGAATTAATGCAGGCGGCGCGACTACAGACTTGGACACGGAATTCTGCTCTGCCTCTGCCGGAGCTGCTGGGATTTCGGCAGGGTCTTGGTTGAAGTTGCACAAGACGATCTCGCAGATCGGACTAACGCCGTGCCATTCGTTCTTGTAGGCAGATGTGTCCAGGCCGCAATTATGGTCGAGCACGATACCGGTCTGACTCATGAACTTCTCACACTCCCGGGTAATCTCGACGCTATAGGAGCGTTGGCCCGAGTAGCGGAATGGGGCGGACGTCTGCGGGATGATGAACACGCCGTGATCAGCGATCTTGGATGCGGCTTCGATCAGCTTGTACTCGAAGCTTGCCCCTGTGTAGCGACCGTCGAACGCCTGGCCAGTCTTCACAGATCCAAAGGGTGGATTCGAAATCGCTGTACTGAAACGCCCCATATCCGGGATAGAAAACACATCGTTAACGATCCACTCCGCTTCTGGGAGCACTCGCTTCCCGACTTCAGCGTACTCCGGGTTGATCTCGACACACACGATACGCTTTGCACGCTCGCGACAGGCGAAAGCCAGCCTCCCGATGCCTGCGCAAAGGTCAATCAAGGACTCACACTCCGGGACTTCGATGGAGAAATCGTTGGCCAGTCCCTCTGGCGTGAAGAATGCACCGGCTAGACCATTCATGTTGGTCGCGGACTCATGGAAATGTTCCAAGATGAAGTAGCGGTCGTCGAGACGCAGGCTCTTGTCCGAGTAAACCAGGTCGAGCGCCTGCTTGTGACGCTTCGCCGCTTCTTTGGATAACTTAGCCATTTCATCTCCTCATCGGCTCAGACGGTATGTGTCTGATTTGGGTGTGTATTTGATGAGGGAATTTTCTGACCAGGTAGGTCGTGCCACCATCACCCAGCCAGCACAAGGTCTCTATTGAGCAAGTTAGAAGCTCGGGTGATGGCGGGTGAGGAGTCAGGGCGCGGTCATGCAGCCACTGACAAGCCAGGGTTCTTCCACTGAACGGCCTTGTGAATCAGGACCTGAAACTCGAAGCCAGGATCGACGGAGAATTTGATAGTGTCGCCGCGGTTTGCTGCCACCTGACGGGCGTACTCCAGAGCTCGGTCGAACTCCAAAATGGAGAAGTAGGAGGAAGACTTGATGTTGGCGTTCAAGAAGTCCGTGCAATGGAGGGACGTACCGCCGTGGTTGTTTGACAGGCCGAAGGTCATCACCACATACATGGGTTCTCCGACCGGCAGGAACAGTTGGCCATCGATGATGATCCGATCGCGTGCCCACCTCTCCAGATATTCGTCAATCCCGGCCTTTCCCTGATAGGCGCCGATGTAGATTCCCTGTTCCCAATGGCTCAGCGTGACGCTTTCCGTCACCAGAGAGATCTCAGGCTCCGGCATGCGATGGGTCGCGTTCGGGCCTCCTTCCGCTTTGTTGTCCCGCGCGCCGGCGAAGAGCTTGCAGTTCGTCCAGAGGCAACCCTCGAAAGTGCGGTATTCCACCGGATCGTGGCCCTGGTCGCTCGTGTTTCGGCTGATGATCGCCACCGGGGCCTGCTCCGGCGGGATTTCCCGAATTTCGACGGTGATGAGTCCGTCGTGCTCGCGGACTGTACGAGGCAACCGGCAGCGAGGGGGCACGATGCTGTGGTTGTAGCTGTAGGTGAAGGTTACGTTCATCGCATGGCTCCTTATGAGATGGAGCCATGATCAAGGCTAGGCAGGTGTGCCAGAAGCCAACCCCCGGTCAGGAATAGTTGTTCCTGCAGGGTTTCAAGATCGGATCTTCGGGGTCGACGCCGTTGGCGATGGCCATCTCTGCATAGCTGTCGAACAGCTCGACTCCGCCGTCCGAAACCTGGTTCAGGTCCAGTTCACCATTGATGAGATTTAACCGAACCGAGAGATTGTGATCGGCTCCCCTGAGGAGGAAGCCCGCGCAGGTAGTTGGCTTCTCCTTCCCGGTGGTATGGCAGCCAAAGGTTCGGTCGCTCATGTCATAGGCGGTAGCGGCGGAAAGTCGGAATGCCTCGGCCGGGAAGACTCCGACGGCATCACGCCTCCATGGGCAATCTTTGCAAGGGACCTTGCAGGCATGCTTGCGCCCACTCTTGATGGTGACCACCTGGTGGTTCCAATCAGCCCAGCGAGCATCGAGGACTTCTGGTTTGCTGTTCTTGGTAGTCATTGGAGGTACCGGTTCGGACGGCATGCAGTGATCAGGAGGGCAAGCGCGAACAGTGCCAGGATAGCTGCCACACCTTGAATTTCAGTGGCAAAGGCTACTGGAAGAGTGTTGGCCAGCCAAGTCATGGCCAGCGCTGCGCAGATGAGGGATGCGAAGAGAGCGATTGGTAGAAGCATGGGCGACTCCCTGTTGGAAAGTCGCCAGTCTCAGGGTGACGGCTGCGTGCCAGAATCCGCTCGGACAAAAGTCAGGCAGTAATCTTTGCCTGGCTCTGCTAAGGGAGCTCCCGATCTGCATCCTCTTTGATCTTGTTCCTCATGTCCTGGACGTGAGCGTCAACAGTCGCCTGGTCGCCGGCCACGTAATCAGCAGAAATGCTGTCTTTCGGGGCAAACACCATGGCGTCGAGGCCAAACTGGTCCGCAGTGATGTCTACGACGTGGATTCCGCCCTGATATTCGACTTCAACCCAGTAGTGGCCATGCGGAACCCCATCAATCACCAGGCCCCCATCCTCCTTACCGTCACCACCTCGAATTATCGGGTCCAGCGCGGCGAATTTCCGTAGCAGTGCCTCACAGAGGATGGCGGCGTAGAGGCAGGTGCCGTTCGTACGCTCATGTCCGAGTGAGGAGTGCAGCATCGACTCGAACATTGTTCTGACGTCTTTGAGGATCTGATCCGGTTGCAGGCTGGGCACCCAATTCTCCTGTAATGCGGTGATCTCACGGTAAGAGTGGTCGGGGCCGCTTAAGCCCCTTGAGAGTCCTTCCGCTTCACGAGTTGGTCTTTGAGCTGACGCGGAATGTTGCGGATGATCAGCATATCGCGATCTTCATCGTACTCAACCGTCGATCCCAAATGATGGGCCTCGAAGGTGATGGCCAGGCCGCCAGCACGGCCGGTGAATCGCTGGAACTGGGTCAAAGTACGTTTGTCAGCTGGAATTTCCGGAGCCAGACCATAGTCCTTGTTCCGGATGTAGTCGTAGAAGGCTCTCGGTCGGTCTTCGTCGATCAGGCTCGAAAGTTCGTCCAGGGTTACCGGTTGCCCGAGCCGCGCTTGGGCACTGGCGTAATCAACCAGCGTATCGGTTTTCTTCCTGGCAGCTGTTTCTGGCAGGTCTTCGCTTTCAACGAAGTCGGAGAATGCTTTCAGCAGAGTTCGCGTCTCGCTTGGAGCATCGTGGCCTTCCTCGCAACCGATGAAGTCGCGGAAGTAGTCGAAAGCCTTGCGGCCACCTTTCTTGAGGAAGGAAATGTACTGGCGCGACTTAGGGTTGTTACGCCACTCAGACAGATTGATCCTTGCGGCAAGGTGGAGTTGCCCCACGTCGAGATGCTTGATGGCGGCTACCTCTAGGCCTTCGGTCAGCGCGACACCGTCTCGGTGATGGAGCATCGCGAGGATGAGGTAGTCAGTCATGCCTTGCTGGTAATGCGCCAGCAAGAAATGGCCGCCGACAGTCAGGCTTGACTCGTCCATCAGCTTCATCAGGTGCTCGGCTGCCTGGCGGCTGAAGCTCACGAAATCTTGCCCACCATCCAGGTACTCACTCAGCCACCCGCTCAGTGGATAGGCCCCCGATTGACCATGGAAAAGTCCCCAACCTTTGGTTGCCTTGGCATTGTAGGCATCGTTGAGATCGGCAAGGAGGTTATCTGCTGCCTCGTTGTGTTCCAGTTCCGCATCCCGGGAATGGAGTGCCGCCGGGTTCCCGTCGGGCTTTTTGTCGATGAAATGGACAATGCAATGGCGAATAGGCATGGGGACCTCAAGTTGGACTGATAAGCCGAAAGCGGTTGCCGGCAAGATCATAACGGGTGAGATCCTGCCGGCTACGGAGGAGGGGGGTTAAGCGCAAGCGTCGAAGCTGAACTCGCAAATTCGCTCGCCAGTGGTGCGGGGGCTTGGCCGATTGAAGAATGACTTTGTGGGTATGCTGAACAGTCGCAGTTTGTCCCGCTGTTCGTGAACAGTGCAAATACTGCAATTTTCCAGCAGGTTATTGGTCGGCTCGGAGTCCCGGTTGAAAACCAGCATTAGCCCTGAAGAGAGAGTCGGGATATCCGGCGATAATGAGCAGATCTCCCCCTCGAGCTCCAGCATCAGGGCATGGAGTACAGGGGACCGCAGATCGGGGTGAACGATCAGCTGGGTGAAAAGCGTGAAGGTGCCATTACGGCGTGGCCATCCTTGACTGAAGAGTTCCCCGGCTAGGTAAACGTCCTGGCTGATACTGTCCATCGCGATGACTAGATCCAGGCCTTTGCAGGTCGTGGCGATGAAATAGCCCTCGGCGCAGAGGAGAGCATTGGCAGCAGTCTGTCCGGTATCGGTTACCAGAATTTTGAATGCTACTGCTCGGGCGTCTGCGCCGAACTGGTTGTATCCGACACCGATGTAGGCGTGCAGGTCGTGGGTGGTACCAGGATTCAGCTTTATCAACCTGCGTTCCGCGGAATCGAAGATTGCCTGCGGAGAAAATGCCTCCTTCAACTCCAGAACGGCAGTGTCCACCGTACGATCGCGATCCAGCATGTAGGTGTAACCATCGAGAAGTTTGGGGGTGAATTTGACCATTTGCCTGATTCCTTTTGGCTGGGGGTGGGGAAGAGGTTGCGCGATTTGACGGGTGACACAAAGCCAAAATGGCCCGCTGAAATCCCGATTCGCCAGGCCGATAATCTGCCACCTGCTGGCGTGCCTGAATCCCCTGAATTCAGAGTGTGATCTCCACGCTTCCTTGCTGGAGGCGTCACGCTGCGCGGCTATCCAGTCGACGAATGTCCAGTACCTGTGCAGGGGAAAAAACCACTACCTCGTAACTGCCATCCGGGTAAGTGGCCACAAGTCCGTCATGACCGAGCTGCTCAATTCGCTGCTGAATCTCAATCCCAAAATGGCCGTCGGTTTCAATAGCCCTGGTTATCAGCTCAATTGCAGTCTCTTCCGAGAAAATCTGCTCGATAAGGGGAACGGCCGGACTGTCCAGGTCGTACTCATGCTCAAGGCTGGCCAAGCAGTGGAGAGGGTTGCCCATGTCGAGCTGGACCTCCCAGACAGAGCCGCCAGGTCCTGCGTATTCATCGGCACAGGCTTGATCCCCAAAATACAGGCCGGAACCAAAAGTGCCGCGACTTGCGGGCTGGAATTTCGAGATTCTGGCTTTGGTACCGCGGTAGAAGTGCTTTTGCTTCGGGAACATGGTTCTCTCCTGATCGAGTGCTCATGTTCCATCAAGATTGGAGGTGCCAGAACCGAAGGGGAAAGTGCCGACCTTCAAGAAAAAATGCCGGAATGCTTCTGGCACAAGAAGGACGGCTTGATAGTGACTCCATCGCGGGGCAAAGGGCCCCAACCACTGGAGCCAGCATCATGCCGTACGCCACCAACACTTCCGCATTCGAACAACGCTACAACGAAAAACTCGAAGAGCTCGCAGCTGAGCTGGATGGGGTCCTGCCTTCCTATCGCGAGCTGATGGCTCAGGTATCAGGCCTGCTGGGCGAAGACGGTCATCCTCTTGATGTGATCAGCGGATATGACGACTTCGAGGCGTTCTTCACCTGGCTCGACACGCTAACGGCATACGACCAGATGGATGAGGATGGTTCGCTCGAAGACCATAAGCCCCTCTTGGAAGTCGTCTACGAGGCGATCCGCGCTGGCGTGGTCTGACATCTGGGACGAAGCCCGACACACCTCTCTGAGTGCGTGTCGGGTTTTTGATTTTCAGTCTTTTGGCGGAGATGCTTCGCTGGGTTGATTGGGCTCCATCGCGGGATCAGCTTCGGGTGATCCTGCCGGCGAGAGCAACTCCGCGGCCGAATCGAAGCTCAGCCCAGCCGACGTCTCAGAGCTGTTCATCACAGAGTGATACAGGCCCTCGCCCACCTTCCAGCCTGGATATGCAGTCAAGCCGCCGACAAAGGCGATTACCAGCGCTGTCAGGACGATTCCGATCCACTCGATAGAACGCTTGATCACTTTGACGGTGGTGGAGTCCGGCTCATGACGGTAATTCTCGTTCTGCTTTGTCCTTATCTCCAGAAACACCTCGCGAAGCTGGGCTAGGAGCTTGTTGGCTTCTACCTCGCTGGTGAACCACGCAAGTGTGTTGTAGCCCTCCTTCACCTGCACCAGGGGCTTTTGGGAATCGAAGGGATTGTCCTCTTGAATGGCCGTGAAGGAAGTATGGCCGCCGTAGCCGCAACGTACCGCTGTGAACTGCCCCAGGGCATTCAGATGAATGTCGTCCTGATGGACTACGATTTGGACTTCGTCCGCGGATTCGAAAACCTTCTTGTCTCGAATGCTGATCATGTTGGCTCCCTGGGTGAGAAAGGCCCTAGTGTCCTGCCCGTGGGCGCGCGCACAAGCGAAATGGCAGGGCTAAAATTCGGCCTAGGCCCCACCCAGGAACAGAGAACCCCGCCGATGCGGGGTTCAAAGAGTTGGAGTTGAGCTCAACTCACCTTCTTGGACAGATCCAAGAAGGTGAAGCCTTTAACCTGCTGGAGCTGGCGCTCCAAGTGACCGATCAACTCAGCTTTCGCCCGGCTGAATTGCTCCACTCGTGTTTCCTGCGGTTTGGTCTTGGAAGGGGCCATGTAGCCGCCGATAAGGTTTTTGACGTTGTCATGATCATAGCGATTCAGCGGCGAGGGAGCCGCCCCGGTTTGACTCTGGGCCCATTCTTCCTGAGCAGATATGACCTTGAATGCGTTGTCCGCAGGCACGCACTGCCGGAATACCGGGTTCTTCAGCCAGTTTTCCATCGTGACTCGGTGTTCGTCCAGGTCCTCGGCGGCAAGGCCCTGGTAGTCATTCAGGAAGAACCAGTTGACATCACCCCAGCGGCAGTTGTCATGCCAGTCCGGGGTAGAGAAAACCTCGATTCGGCCGGCATACGGGGCTACGAACAGGCACTCGCCTTGGCCTAGATCAGCCATGGTCCCGAGAGGCATCTCTATGAGGATGTCAGCAATCTTGAAGCCGACCTCCTGCATACGCTGATAGGCCAGGCGCTCCGCCTCGTCACTGGAATAGGTGTTGATCGCACGATTGAGGTCGAGAGCGTTGGGGTTATTGGTGCTCATGGAGTAGATCCTTCGTTGATGAATTCGATGGACCTATCGTGAGACTGCGCCGGTTGTGCCAGAACCGGTGCAGCAGACCGAACTGGAAATGCTCAGGCAGAACCGTAATCCAGTTTTACCAGCGCTTCAGGGAACGCGATGATGTGGCCCTCCGCATAGCTTTCGACGCGGATCTTGCCGAAATCAGCTCCCTGAGCCCTCCTAAGCTCGAACACCTCGATGGCGTTGGTCGCCCGAACGCCGATGCAGTAACTGCCGATTACGTCGAGGCTGAGGGTAGCACTCTCCCGCAGGCCAGCTGCTTCGAGGCGAAGTAGCAGATTTCTCGCAGTTTCATTGCAGGGGTGGAGCACAGTTTAGTCTTCAAGGCTCACTTGCAGTTGGCTTGCCGGTGCGCCAGGCAAATAGTGTTCAGGCCCGAGTTTCTCTGGCGAGATTCGTTGCAACGCCCAGCCGTCTACATACAGCCAGCCATCTTGTTCCTGGAATGAACCCTCAAGGAGGTTTATCCGGTAGCGCTGCGCGTAGGCTTCAACCTCCGCATCAGACGGCACCGCAGGCAGGCCTCCCTCCGCTCGTCTCTGCGCATCCCTTACTGCCCGGTCAAGCCGCATTTGAGCCGCGGCCCTGTTCATTCGCGCTCTTAGGGTATCTTCTGCATCCCTAAGATCGGGGTCGATACCCATCAATTTGACCTCATTGCTGAAGGAGGAAGCGGCAATTTCGAGGTGCGCCTTCCAATGCTCCGCTTGGTGCCGGCACTCCAGGTCGAGCTGAGCACTGGTGGTGATGCGGCCAACAGCTCGATCATAGTGGGCGATCATGGATGCCTCGGATTGATCTGCGCGGGTTGGTTTATGCCAGTAACGCCACCGGAACCCGAGATCCAGCCAGCCAGGCTGCGAGACGATCATTTCCGAATTGCTGATCCGTTCGACCACAAGCCAGGGTGTTTGGTCGATCCATACCGCATCGACGGGCGGTTCGTCCTCCGTCAGCGGCTCGTAAGCGACTGGCCCATCTAATGGGGCGAAAACCTTTTCGGACTCCACAACGTCGTACCAGGGGTAAGAATGGGACAAGGGAGGCGGCAGCACCAGTGGCTGTTTGCCGGCGCGGAGCCGATGATAGAGCGAGCTCTTGTCAGGAAGGTGGTTGGGCATTGCGCCGTCCGCGGCAACGACCTCGAGATAGCGCTGCCACACCGGGCAGCTTTCCAACGACGTGTTCACTGTGATCCTCCAGGAGTTCCTGAGGTTCATGATGGTAACGGCCGACTCAAGCTTGGATACGTCAAAACGCAACGGTGAATTTCCCGGTTATCCTCGTCTATCGGTGCCGATTTTGATTGGCGGCTACTTATTAATTAGAGGCTCAGGAGAAATAGCATGAGCACGACAGATGATGGATTCCCTCGGCGGGTAAAAGAAGATCTACGGCGGGATGTTGGGGGTTACTGTTCAGCCCCATTTTGTGGGATTCAGACCTTTGTCTACGATCGGGCCAGGCGCAAAGACAAGCTGACCGGCGATGCTGCGCATATCTGCGGAGCGCGCCCTAATGCTGCCCGATATTACGATCTGCCAATGGATGTGGATCGTCACGGCTATGAAAATGGCATTTGGTTGTGCGCGGTTTGCCATCGCATGATCGATCACAGCGCTCACCTCTACCCAGTTGAAATGCTGCACTATTGGAAGCGCCTGGCTATCGCCGCTCACCAAACCGGGGGGCGCCGCCCTCAAGCTCTATTGGTTGGCAGTGATCTCACCCGTGATCATCAAAATGCGGCGCAATTCCTCAATGAGGTTTGGCAGGTCAGAGTGAGATTCCGGCAGGAGAAGTTCCGTGTATCGCCCGGGGATCGGTTCAACTCCACTGTAAAGTTCGACACGGAGTTCGCCAGACTGATTCGTAATCGGGCCGGAATGTACATGGCCAAGCCGTGGAATGCATACCATCCGCACTGGACTTTCACCCCGGAAATTCAGGTTTGGGAAAGTGAGATCGTTCGGATGGCTGGGCGCCTGGCCGAAATGCCTGCCCTGGCATTGATGGGTGAGGGAGTGTTCGATTTCTACCACCAGGTGGACGAAGAGGGGAATTTGGTGTTCCGCGACGAATCCACGAGGGCGCTGCACATCTTTGTGCAGATGCTGGAGCGCTTCGACGAGTTCCTGACGGATTACAAGGGGCCGCAGCAGAACCCCTATGGCTCCTCACCCTATGGTTTCTAGCAGGGGGCGACTGATTCGAGGTTGAAAGTCCTAGGGCCGGAGTAATCCCGGCCCCGCCGGAGCAGTCAAGCTACCGCCGCGGACTCCACACTCTGTACCGGGAACTCGGTTGGCTCCAGGGCCTGATATACGACTTCGCCGCCAATGGTCTCGTGCGCCAGCAGTTGCTCGACGATGAAATCTAGCTCTGGGCGGTGGTTCTCGATAAGGGCCAACGCCTTTTCGTACCCAGCCTTAAGCAGCGCATCCACTTTCTCCATAATGATCCGGGCATCGATCTCTATGCCGAGCTCTCGCATGGTCGCCAAGCTGGAGAGGCTTTCGTCATTGGACATCCCGTAACTGGTCACCATCGAGAGGGCTATCCTGGTGGCTTCTTTCAGGTCCCCAGCAGCGCCAGTGGATACTTCCTGAAAGACGTTAGATTCCGCAGCTCGGCCCGCCAGGACCATAGCGAGCTGCGCCTGAATCTCGGACTGCAAATGCAGGCGCTTGTCCTCGAGCGGAAGAATCAGGGTTACGCCTTGCGCAGGCCCACGGGGGAGAATGGTGACTTTTTCCACCCGTCCTGTGTTGAGAAGCGCGCCAACCAGTGCATGGCCAGCTTCATGAACGGCCACTCTACGGCGGTCCTTGGAGCTTGCCAGTTTCTGGTTCTCGTCCGCTTCACCCATGCGCTGGATCTCGATTGCTTCCAGGATGTGGTGCATTCCAACTTCGGTATCGCTGCTGCGAGCAGCGAGTAGCGCTGCGTTGTTCGCAACGAAGGCGATAGCCGCCGGCGTCAGCCCCATGCAGTTCTTGGCAAGGCGGTCATAGTCCAGGTCTTCTGCCGGCTTGGTCTTGCCCAGGTACAGCTTAAGCAAGCGAATTCGGTCCTCGAGCGTCGGAAGGGGGACATGAACTGTCCGGTCGAAGCGACCTTCCCGGCGCAGAGCTTTGTCCAGGGCATCGACATGGTTGGTCGCGGCAATCAGCATCACCCCTGCGTTCTCGCTAAACCCATCCAGTTCGGTGAGGAATTGATTGACGATGCGGTTCCCTTCACCATCGGCAAGGCGCCCTTGGTCGACGCGCCGGCCAATCCCGTCTATCTCGTCGATGAACAGGATGCACGGCGCTTTGCGGCGTGCCTCTCGGAACAGGCCCTTTACCTTCTGGATGCCAACGCCATAGAACATGCTGCTGAAGCTGCTGCCATTCGCTTCGATGAAGTTTACGCCACACTCATTCGCCAGCGCCTTGGCCAAGAGCGTTTTTCCTACGCCCGGGTCGCCAGTGAACAGAACACCTCTCGGTGGTCGCGCGTTCAGCAGGGCGAAATTCTCCGGGGTCCGCAGCCAGGCGGTCATGTCCATCAGAGTTCGCTTTGCCTCATCGCACCCGATCACGTCCTTGAAGGCGACCTTGGATGTCGCTTTTTTCCTTCGGATCGTGAGGTAGGGACTCAATATGGGCCAGAGCATGCACCCGAAGAAGAGGACCATCATCAGTTGAACCGCTACGTCCAGCGATCGGGCTGCGCTGATCTGAGGTCCAATCTTCAGTTCCTGAATGGTGAACAACGGAGTCTTTTCGTTGTAGATCAAATTGAGCAACTGCCGGGCGACTTGACCGAACTGATCGCTCACGACATAGGCCCGTTCGTCCTTGGTCGTGATGTAGATGTCTTCCTTACCGATGTCGGCTTCGATGACGTTCCCCTGACGGACATCTTCCATGAGGTTGTCCAGCGTTTTCCTGTTATCGGTCCATCGGGAGGGGTTCTTGCTGATCTGATCCATGATCG
The DNA here is from genome assembly GCF_033783325.1 of Pseudomonas sp. On1. Classification (NCBI taxonomy): domain Bacteria; kingdom Pseudomonadati; phylum Pseudomonadota; class Gammaproteobacteria; order Pseudomonadales; family Pseudomonadaceae; genus Pseudomonas; species Pseudomonas sp. On1. The sequence continues at coordinate 154,125 of NZ_JAWPOA010000001.1, forward strand.
TTGCTTGTTGCTGATCAGCAGCCGTATCAGCGGCCTGGGGTTGCAGGAATTGGTTGTACGCCCAGTAGCCCCCGAACAGCACCAAGGTGAGTGCGCACCCGATCATGGACTGCACATACTTGTTGCGCATGGACCGGCGGATGCGGGTGAATAGCGAGTCTTTCATGAAGTTCCCTTTAGGCCGGGCCCAAGGCTGGCCCGCTGGTGATGAAAAGATCATGAGCAGGTGGAGTGTTCAAGCCATCTCCACCTTCTGAATAGCTGGCGCTTGGTCAAAAGCCCATGCCGAGCTGCTCTGTCATCTGGGTGGCCGGAGCAGGCTTGGGCTCTGGCGAATGGTCGCCTGCAGGCGCGTCTGCAGGCACGTACACCGGCTCCTTCTGCAGGCCCAGTTCAACCTTGATCTTTTGGACCGCAAGGTAGGCCTCGATGTAGGGACGGGTGTGTTCACCGTGAAGCCCACGAGTGCTCAGGTTGAGCCCGACCTTTCCACTTGCATCCGCCATGAGGTAGCGACGGCCATCCTTGATCACCTGAACGAAGCCCTGTGCGTATCCGCTCTCCGCGAAGCGGGTGAGGCGGTCTACTTCAGAGAAACGTGAGCACAGGCTTGTGTGCAGAACCTGCAGGTGATGCTCGGCTTTCTTGAGGTCGTCTTGCTTCGGACTTACGCCGGCCCATTCGAGGATAATGGCCCAGGTGCCGGATTGAGTGCGCGGCAGCTGGACTCCGGTAACCGCGGTGAACACTGCCTTGCCGACATTGTTCAATCCGTTTGCCAGGAACTTGAGCGCATACGCATCGCGCGCCAGGATCGCTTCGGCGAAATGCAGGTGATAGTCCCGCACCTGGATTTCTCGACCGGCGCGCCCGCCCAGCTCCTGAGCGTACATGGCGGCTATCCCTTCGACCGTATGGGTCTCAGGTGAGGTTTGGAGTTTGCGTGCTGCAGTCATCGTGTAGCCCCTGGCTGTGTTCAGAATGGACACAGTTTCAAGGCAGACGAAGCGTGCCAGAACCGCAGTGAAATGCCCAGCGGCGCTGGTAGAAGGCCTTATAGGCGCTGAACTTTTACCTTCAGCTTGATCTCATCAGCACCTATTCCGTTAGTAATTTCCATCTCGGAATTAGCCATGACGACCATGCTGCTGTTTAGACTTTGGATACGGAAGGATGCAGATTCAAGTTCGGTGTCTCCGAGTTTGAGTTTTTGCTCTCCGAGGACCTGAACGTAGCTACCATCGACAGAGACGGCAATTTTGTCGTCGGACGCTTCTCGAGCCGTAATATCGGCCATGAACCCAACGGGTACCTTTTCCTTCTCTCGAATCGGCTTGTCACAGGCGGGCTTGAAGGGATTCAACCAGCGGCTGATGCCTTCCCGGCAGGTCACCGTCACGTCGGCATCGATTTCCTTGAAGCGCCCATCGCTGAAATGGGCGGTAGCTTCGTTCGAGATTTCCTGGGTACCGCTGCTGACCACAATGCCGCCCATGGTGACTTCGGTCTGGATCGAGATGCGTTCGCCGGCGGATGCAGGCACCGAGATTACAGCGGCCGCGACTGCGGCCAGAGCAAACATGGGGAGTTTCGGCATTCGTTCTCCAAAGGGTATTTGAATCCCGGTTTGAGGGGTGAAGCACCTTTGCAGGTGCTTCGTTCACTGAGGCGGCTCATTACCTTGACAGATTGAGGGAGACTACTGTTCTTGCGCGACGGCGCTCCGCTTGCCGGCAGCCATGCAGCCGGCAACGAGCAAGATAACGCCCAGGACCCCGATCCCCATGGTCGCCATCAGACCGAAGATCCGATCCGGATCAGCGGCCATGTCTTGCTCGAACAACGAATACAGCCAGTCACTTTTGAAACGCCCGAAGTAGAGGGTGAGGCCGATAACAGCAAAAATGATCAAGCGAAGCATGATGATCTCCTAAAGGATTGCTTTGAGGTATTCAATTGCGGGAGCGAGTTGTTGGTGCGGATTGATCTGAGGACCATCCAAGAATCCGAGCAGCAGCTGGACATCGGAACAGAAGGCTCCCGAACACAAAAGGGCCCGCGGCAGCGAGCTGCTCATTTCGTATTCGGAGGAGGCTGACTCCCAGTTGCCGATCGGACTGACCTTGGCAATCTGTGAGAGGCAGCGTTGGGTGGTGATCCCGTTGGTGAGTCCACCTTGGATGGATAGGAGGATGGCCAGTTGCTTCTGAGGCGAAACCTCGGTGTCCTGGGGCTTGGTAGCGTCAGTGTTCTGGTTCATATGGATAGGAGTCCAATGGTGGAGACCCCTATCCTATGAAGTGGTGGCGGCCCGTACGAGCCAAGTTGAGGGGCTGAAATCCGTTGCGAACCGGGCCGGCGGACTCACTTCTTCGAGATGATCTCCAGTATCCGCACGAACAGGTTGATGATGTCCAGGTAGAGCGATGCCGCGCTGTCCACCGCGTTGTCGACGGTTCGCTCGATCTGGTTGGCCCGCCCCCAATCCACACCTATGTATCCACAGAAAATGGCTGCGACAATCCAGTCCATTACGCCCAGTTTTACGTCGAACACGAAGATTTGCAGCAGCTCAACCACGATCGTGATGCACAACGCCCAGAAAAGCGCACCCTCGATCCGTTTGAAGAAGGTTGGGAACAGCGTTCCAAGAACCATCATGGACATCGTGAGGAGTGTGGTGACACGGACTGCCGCGATGATGTTCTCCTGCGAGTGGCCGGGAATAAACATGACCAATACCAGGCCGATCGGAACCACGATCATGTTGTAGCCGAAGAAGCTAATGATCGGGTTCTTCGAGCTGAAGATGATGATGCAGCCGACGATCGCACTGACGAAGTATCCGATGATGAACACCAACGGGTTGATCGCTTTGATGGTTTCGGTCGGGATGGTTGCTACCATCCACCAGTTTAGGGCGAAGCCCCAGAGAAGTACCGCTCCGAGGATCAGGTTGTAAACCGATGCGGATATCTGGTGATAGCTGCCGGTACGGCTGAAGGTATCGTTCTTCAACATGATGGTTCCTTTCGCTCGACGTGTCCCCCATGGACATCGTCAGTTCCTGCATTGAATTATCTACCAGCCTGTGCCACCAGCTGGTTCATAGATTCGCCTTGGGTACTATGGAGTCTGCAACCTAGAGGTGCTCAACTACATCCCCAACCGGTGAGTAAAATACGGTTTTGTTGACGACATTAAACTCTCTATCTTGGTACGCAGCACGCCACATAGACTCCGGGACCTCGCAGCCCAGTTCGCGGGCCACCCCCTTGAAATAGGCAAGCTCCTGGGCATGAGAACGTGGGTCGTCGAGGTTGGAGTAAATGATCTGCTCATCATTGTATTGCTGTTCCGCAGGTGGCTCCGCGATGACTACTAGGTAGAACTCAGCCATTGGCTTGTCCCACCCAAGCTGGATTCGAACCATGCCGCGAATTTTTTCACAATGAATGCAAACAATGTGCTGGCTCATAGAAATCTCAAGGACGAATACTAAGCGGTAATAAAAAGTCAGACTTCGATAACTGGTGGTCAGTTGCAGGACTACATGGATGCAGTGAATCCCAACCCTCTAACCACAAATTCTTGGTCGGTCGTTATCAACACTGCGCTATAAAGGAAAAAGACTGCTGCGTATACGATAGCTCTAAAAAGACCACCCGATACAATTAGCTGTACCGCTCTAAAGGGCGTTAGCAGTAAAGGTGCGACTCTAACCCAAAATACAAAATAGCTAATGTTTGTTAGGGACGCTTGTGAAAGCTGTGAGGCACTGAATAGCAGGCTCGATGAAATCTGAAAGTAGATTTGCATGCATCCCCACGCTACGATTAAAAATAAAAGCAGCATGTCGATAGGGATTTTGGCATGAGACTGATTACTTCCTACGGGGCTGCGCGGCTTTTTAACTTGGCCAGGGATTTTGCAGAGTGGCATAAAAAATTCTTCTATGTGTGAACTTGGCGTTTTGGCGCTTCTTGGTTGAATGCATTAGAACTTTATGGAACTAGGCTCATCCGCCAGTTTGAAGCGGAAGGACATGATTGGCCCGCGTTTAATGCCTTCCCAAATAGTGATTGTATTCGAGGGCTGATCCGGTACCACCAATGTGCGCGCAAGCAGTGTGAGTTCCTTTGCCTGGTCGAGCAGCCACACTGGTACATAATCTGGCTCAGGGCGATCTGCGCCGATGAATAGCAGATACACCCGCTGAAGCTCGGTGCTGTAAGCAACCCCTACATTCTGTTTGCCCATGAAGTTGGGATAACAGATCAACTCATATCGATCACTGTCCGCGCAGACACCATCGTTGAGGGCGTGACGATACTCGGCCAACATCCTTTCTGCTTCCGAATATGCGTCAGCAATGGGGGTTTTCCCCTTTCCACTGAATGGTAACGAGTCGCTGAGAGTGAATTTTCCTGTGGGCGTATCAGACATTTGCCATTTCCTGCATTATCGCCGGCGCGAATAACACGCCTCTTTAAAGGCCCAAGCCCCACACTTGGGGGGGCTTGGGATTCAACAGACGGGCTTAACCGATCAGGATGCTTTGGCGAGGTGAGGAGCCTGGGCCACTGGTGTGAGGAGTTCGACCAGCGCGGACTGCTGTTTCACGTCGAGCTTCCTGAAACGGGCAATTAGGCGAAGTTCATCGGCGGACAGGCCTTCGCCGTTCGCTGCAGGAAGGTTTTCATTCCCTTCCTCAGATTCGACCTCGAGGCTCGCTTCGAGCCGGGCAAGGATTTCTGAGTTCATGCTGCGGAAGTTCCCCCGGGCAACGTCCGCGATTTTGTTGCGCATTCCGTCCGGGAAGCGAACCACGAATTTGTCTGCGATTCGTGAGGCATAGAGTGGGAATTGACTGTTGCTCACTTTCTTTCCTTCATTCTGTCCACGTTCATGCGACTGAGGACCTCTCAGGGCAGTCCATGGGGTTGGTAGTCTATCGGCCCGCTGGCGTTATTCGAGCCAAACCGAGGCCCGGGTTTTCAGGCTGTACTTCTGAAGCGCCTGGTCGTCGTCGGCCGGCGCTAGTCTGGGATCGGGTTGGTTTCGTTCTCTTCGCGGATAGCGCGGCACAGGTTCAACAGCGCTTCACGGACTTTCGGGGAGCGGCCGCCGCCGGAGAAGGGCACACAGAACTCCACGTCCGCCATTTCACCCTCGTCGCTGATCACTGCTACGCAAACATCAGAGTCGCCGTCCAGGATCAACCGCAAGCGTCCTTTGCCCATATCCTCCCTGCGTTCGAAGAATTCACCCAGGGGAAGCGGCAGCCCTTGATCATCGGTCTGCTGCTTGAGCAGTGCGCGGGCAGCCTCAATGACCTGACCGCCGAAGAGTGTGTCGCCGAAGCGGCCTCCGTCCTCGGTCAGCGTTTCTGCGGCTTCTTCGATTGCCAGGCTGGTGATCAGGACCATGGTTTCATCCTCGTAGTTCGGATTTAAAGAAACAGCGCCAGCTGCCCGATCAGGGCATTTCGCTTGTCTTCTTCCTTTTTCTGGAACTTTGCTTGCAGGGTTTCGACCAGCGCATGGGGGTCATTGATGATCGGCATCAGACCGTGGAACCACGCCTGGTTGCCCACGCGCATCATCCGATCCCACTCTCCCAGGCTGCCCTTGTAGAGGGTTACAGTTCCGAGACCGACCAGGTAATGGACAACGCCCGAGGGGTTATCCAGCACCGAGATTCGGTTCAGGGCATAGTCGAGGTCGAACTCCCAGAACAATGCCGCACCTTCCTCGTCGATCTCGAACTCGTCACCGACGTTCGCGTTCTGAACGATCTTGCCGTTCGGAAGAACGGTGGTGTCTTCCCAATCCACGGCAGCAGCTTCCACGTTGCGGAATCCACGCCACGCGGCGAAATATTCCTCATCCGCGAAGGGAACCTCTGCACGGAAGGACACGTCCTTCTCGGTGTACTTCGGAATCGAGGCAAGATCGGGAATGTCGTAACGCTTGCCTTGCTCGTAGATCTCTTTCCAGGTGCGCAGGGCCATGAAGCTGCGTTGGTACTGGTACCGGCCCCAGAGGCAGTCCAGAGCGATCAGCTGGCGGTGGTCGAGCAGGTGGAAGCGCGGAGCAATACCCAGCTTGCGTGCAGCGATCTGCTCCCGGACTTGGACCGTCAGAATCAGGCGCAGCAGCTCCAGGGTATATTCCGGGGCGTAGGCGTTGGGAACGATCTTGATGGTCCCGGTTTCTTCGTTGATGGTGCGCGCCAGCCAGCAGCGCGCAGACGGATCGAAGTGTCGCGCCAGCATGTAGTTCCGCAGGTCGAGCAGGGGCTTCATCCAAGCGTGCTTTCCGCCCTCAGCCGAAATCATGTTTTCGGCGCTGGTGTCCTTCGAGATACGTCCGCAGGCCCAGCAACCTGTCCTGGCGGAGCAGGGTGGGCGGTTCTGCTCCCGGCCCGAGATGTACTGGTTGACCATGCAGTCCCCGCCGTTGGCGTCCCGGTAGATATCAACCAACTCTTCGAAGTCGGAGTAGGCCTCAATCTTCTCGGAGCGGACGTGCCCGATGTAGGTGAAGATTTCGAACGCATCCCATTCGGCGATCGGGCTCAACACGAGTTGACCATCTTCCATCGCATCGACAGCTTCCGTAGAACTCTCACCTCGAGCCTTCATCCGTGCAGCGCGCTGCGCGCTTTCCTCGAAGCGTGTGCCGATCAGGCTTACCAGATTTGCGTCTTTCGCTTTGACTCCATCCTTTTCGGCTATCCAGGCACGCACTTGGCGCTTGATTCGGTCCAATGCTGACTTCTTCATCATCTGTTGGCACTTGGTGTTGTTGCCCACCGACATGATCGTGCGGCCGGACAGCAGGCCAACGAGATAGTCGTTGGACAGATTTGGGGAGGCCACCCAAACACGAGTCTCGATACCGGCAGTTTTGGCGTAAGCCTTGATCGCCCTGATCTGGCCTTTGTTGTAGATCTCAATCACTGGATTTTCGAGACCTGTGTTCGAATGGATTACGTGCAGTGCCGGAACACTGTGGCCTTTAGCGATCAGATCGCGCAGGGCGGTAAACGCCAAATTCAGTGTCACGCTGCTGTCCTTGCCTCCCGACCAGGCCACCACTAGGCGACGACCTTCGCGCACCTGCTGCTTGATGGCCTCAACCGCGGCTTTCACCTTCTCGTCGAAGGTCAGGTCCACCACCTGCAGAAGAACCGGGGCAGGCTCTGCGGCGTCGAATAGGCCGGCTTGAATCGACTGGGTCAGTTTGGTTTGCGCGGAGGTCATGGTGCTGGGCTCACTGCGATGAATATCGGAATGAGCCCAGTTTCAGGGGCACCCGGTTGTGCCAGAACCGGCGTAGAGGAAAAGTTTCGAGTTGCTGCTCAGGGGAGATATGGGGGCCGCTGGATGCAACTCAGGGGCAAAGTTCAGTGCCAATAGCTGGAGTTGAACCAGGGATAGGGGGCAGGCGCCCCCTCAGTTTACGGAAGGGCTGATCAGGAGCCGAGATTGCGGTTCAGCCAGGCTGGACCAGCACTTTTGGGACTCGCACTACAGGGCCCATCTCTTTGGCGACGATTGCGCGGCAGGCGGCCACCTTGATGCCCTTGTAGGTTTCAAAGCTGGTGCCAGAGTCGAAGCAATGAGCGCTCCCCCAAAACTCACCTTGGCGGCTCGGGTCCCCGGATTCGTGGTTGCCCAGGACGATGACGCGCTTCTCGATCAACGGCCCAAGTTGGCTCCAGTTGCTTGAGGGGCTGTACTTGTCGCCGATCTTGGCCATCATGCCGCCAGGCGCTTTATCCCAGATCCAGTAGCCACCATTCGCGGTATTTCCGAAAGCCATCGGGTCGTACTGTATCGGCAGGCCTTCAATCGTTGCGATTGCCCAGTCCAGTGCCGCGCCGAGCAACTCGTCAGTTTGTACTTCAACCATGTTCATCGTTGTGATCCATCTTCCTGATACGCGCTCTTGGGGGGTGGCTAAGCGATGACGCGATTCAAGAGGATCGCCGGGGCGGTGAGCTGGGGAGTTTGCTTGGCCGCTGTAATAGACAGGATGCCCTTGCTGCAACTGATCTGCAGAATGGCACCCTGATCGTCACGCGCCAGGATGGACACGCCCATCGACATTGCGACGTCGAAGCGCGTGGCTCCAGAAGTCACGGTGTAGCCGAGGGCGGTGAGTTGCTGGAGTGGAGAATGCTGCAGGTTCATGGCTCATTACTCGCTTGTGCGTTGATGTAGCCATGTTCGAGCTGCTCAACCTGTGCCACCACCAGCGGCTGAAGTTTCTTTCACCCCCTTCACTCAGTCGATGAATCGACGGAACTGACCGCTTTCCGGGTGCTTTGCCATCGGCAGAAGGCGATCCGCTTCTGTGGGTTCCTGCAGCTCTCCGTCCCTCAGCACGCAAGTCATGAGACCATCGACCGCATCGCGCAGTACGTCGTTGAGATTTCGCAGGTGCAGTGCTTCTTCCTCATCACCATGAAAGGCCGCTTGTTCGCAAAGGCCTACGAGAAGCATGGAATTCGCGATGAGGGACAGGGCCTCCAGGGACATCTCCAGATTGCGCTGGCAAGCCTGCGATGCGACCTCCACACGGTCTGCTTGCGGCAGAACCATGGCAACTGCACCGTTGTTGTACTCGCGAAGCTCCCAGAGACCTCCAGAAAACTTGCCCTCCATCAGCGAATTCATGACCGAATTCAGGTTGTTTGCGAAGTTCGAGCTTTGGCGACCGATCTTCAGTTCCAAATGCTGAACAGCATGCTCATTGGGGATTACGCGGTAGGACACGTGGAAGACTCCAGGACGATGAGCCCCGGTCAGCCCGGGGCGAAGGGGTTAGATGGTGCTCGCGACCGGGGTGGCGACCAGTTGGGAGGTGATGATGTAGTGCTGACGATGACCTTCAGCAGTGGGTTCCGGGCTAGAGCCCGCCTCTTCGTAGAGGTTGCGGATTGCCACTTCCTGGGCGGTTCCCTCATCCGCACAGCGCACGTGATAGACAGAGTCATCGTCATCATCTGCGAGTCTGCAGGTCACGGCATACAGGCTGCCATTCGGGTCCACCTCATGAACGACACTGCGCAGAGGGACGAGTGCCGGAGTGGAGGGCTGGATCGAATCATTGAGGGCTTTTGCTAGACGCTCGATGTGCTCTTGGCAGCCGCTTGAAAGTACCTCGATCGGAGAGTCCGGGTTGTCGGTGTTTACGCAGAGCTCCCAGGCAACCCCAAGCCAGGTGCTGACGCTACTGGCAGCGCGATAGAAATTCTGGTGCTCACCTGGAAGGAGGTTGACCTCCTCCTGGTCATAGATGAGGACATGCTCGTCGTCATAGAGCAGTGCAAGCCCAGGCGCCAGGCCCACGTCGTGTCGAATGCTGCTCAGCAGATCTTGGTCCTGGGCAGGATGGATCGACCTGAACAGGATCGGTGTGGCTGGATCATCAGTGTTCTCCAGCTGGCCAACCTGGCGGGTGAATGCGTTCGTAATCTTCATAGGTGGACACCTGTGGCCGTTGTGTTGATGAGGTCATTACACGGTGGTCAGGGGTGTGCCAGAAGCGGTTCGTGAATTGGAGACGGGTACTTTGGTTGGTGCCAGCTATACAGGCGGAATAGCCTCATGGATGCAAGGTCGTCGCGCCTTGCCAATCCCTAACAGGAGGCCTGAATGGCAGAGCCGGAAATCGACTGGTTGGTTTATGTGAATGGTGTGGAAGTAGGGCAGGTCCCCCACGAGGTGATGGAGCAGATCACCGCGACGGTGAAACGGGACTGGATGGTGTACGTCTCCCAGGGGATGGAGGTCCTGAAAACAGCGCTTCGGATGCTAAAACTCGCGGTGATGTATGCCCCAACGGTTGCGTTGCTTCTAATGGTGTTCGACGCTCTTAGCTCGCCAGTTGAACTCGATCGTGACTTCCAGCTGCGATCTCCTCACGAGCTGGTTCTGGCATATGCTGCGTTCGGATACTTGATCGCGGGCGGCACCACGCTAGTCATGCTGGGTGTGGGGTGCCGCTTTGGCTTTCAAAACCAGTTTACGGCCCGCGTCGAGTGCTCTATCAGGAGATTCCTGGCGGTACCAGCGGACGGTGAGGTGCAAATAGAAGGGATTCACCGCCATCCACAACCGCCCGTGATGAGTTGGTGGCAGATTTTCCGTTCAGCACTCAAACCGCTGGGCAAGAAAGGGGAGGTGCAACCACCGTCGCAAGGATGATCATGGCAACGACACGAAGGCCGGCTTTGCCGGCCTTTTTGATGGGGCTATCTGAGTCGGACCAGGAAGCCTGCGAGGGCGTTATCGATGCAGCCCCTGGCATCTAAGCCAACAGCCATGAACATGCCCGAGAGCCCATCAGGTGCCGCTGCAGCCTCCAGTCGAACACGAAGGAAACCGTCAGAGAACTCAGGTCGATACTTCAGAACCCAATCCAGACGTTCAGTCTCTGACCGTTCGACGCCCAGCGAATGATCAGAACAGCATTTCACCGCGCTCACCTTTTCTTCGGGCTTTCTCTCGAGCCTCTTTCAGCAATTCGTCGGGCCACGGAACCATGCCCGTGACGGTGCATTCTTCTATGGGGGCGATTGCGCCGGCGATACCGGTCAAGGTCACATGCGTTGCCTGCTCGCGAAGGCAGTAACGCATCTTGCCGCCCTGGAAGTCCCTGCAAGAGTCGAAGAGGATCTCGCCAAGGAAGTCGTCCCCGAAATCAGGTTTCGATTCCACGCGGCACATGTAGCCGGTTACCCGGTACCGACCTGGTTCCTTGCCGAAACTGTCGGTGCCGTAATTGACAAGAGCCCCTACTTCAGGGGCCAGGGTTTCTGCGGGGATAAGGTTCGACATGACAGTAGCTCAATGGTGAATTTGAGCCATGCTCACCCACTCTGCGCGGTGCCACTATCCCCGCCGGTGAGCACATTCATTAGTCGCTCAAGCGCCTCACGGGTGGCGTCTTCAGCTTGCTCCAGAGCATCCTTGTGGCCCTGCTGATATGCGGTGCGAAGATTCTTTGCACTGAACTCCGGGTCACACCGTAGCTCACGAATGGCTCTACAGAGTTGCTCCCCAAAGCCTTGAACATGGTCCAGGGTCACGGCGGGGAGTGCTAGCGTCTGACGGTGATTCTCGCTTTCCATGGCTTGCCTCTCGGGAGCACGGTAGGAAACGGACGTTTATAGGGCCAGGTGCCCTAGCCTCTATTTCATTCCCTGATCTGCGCCATGAAAAGCGAAAATGGGGGGGCGGAAATTCCTAGACTGGGCTGAAATCTCTGGCTTTCTCGTTCAAGGCCCGTAGCAATTGCTCGCCGGCAGCGTCACCGAACCCCCGCTGTAACCTGGCACCAACAGCTTCGTTCCCAACGAATGCCATAGCCTCTGCCACGCGCCAGCCAGCTTCCTGACAGCCGATGAGGAAGTCCACTGCTACAACGTGATGCGAATGTCTATTGCCGCGGCGGTCCTCCGTCTGGTGGCTGTCCCTGGCCACACCATAGACAGTCAGGGAGGGAATGGAGTCTGGGTCAAGCTCTCCATGAACAGCCGTGATCTGAAGCCTGTCGAGCGGGAATGTCTGCATTTCCAGCTGCAGTAGGCCATGGTCGACGCTGATGTGGTCATACGAACCCAGGGCGAGCCAGTTGTTGAGGAGGGCGGCCTGGCGCTTATATTCCCTTGTTATCTGCATGGCCTTGCCGATCCGGTTGAAGGCAAGCAAGAGGCATATCGCTGCAATGGTGTTCGATATCCAGAAAACGACTGCTGTGGATAGGCTTGCTTCCAGCAGTTGACGACCATCACCGATAACGCACCAGGTCATCCAACCAAAGCAGAGCAGGATATCGCCCAGGGCGAAGAATGTGCGTTTGTCGATAGGGGCGTGGAGCTCCCATTGGGTGCGAAGATCAGTACCTTCGAGTATCTCGTCAGCCATCAGAGAGCGTCGAAACTTGTGCATGGTTAACCTCTTGGACTGTTTGAGTTTCGCCCAGTCTCGGAGGCGGGCTCGCGTGCCAGAAGCCGTAGCCGGTGCTGTAGTCACCGGCTGTGGAATTCACGCAGCTGGGGTCAGCTGATGTTGGGGAGGGGTGGGTACAGTCTTGAGGCTCTGGCCCTTTTTCGGCTTCAGCGCGCGGATGGTGTTCGTCATTCCGTCGGCCATGTCGATCAGGTAGGTCGTCGAAAAGACACTCACGATCATCCCAACCAAGCCCAGGTGGCGAGCAACAGCGGAGGGAGCCTGGTACCCGAGGAACCCCAGCGCGATCGCAGTTGCGGCCAGCGCAACGGCATACCTGTCGATTTTGGTGCGACGTGCGATCAGTTCATCCAGACTCCTGGTGCATGTTTGGGAGCGGGTACGGCCAACAATATCCATACGGTGGTTCATTTCCTGGTTTGGGGATTGGGGAAGTAGTGCCGAACATCTTCCATCGGCGACACGTGCATCACGGACATGTATCCGAACCAAAAGTCATTGAGGTTCAGATTGATCGCCGTCGAGTCGACAGGGGCGATGCGCGTATCGCACATGGCATTGGTGCCCGAAATGGAGAAGTGAAGCCTGCACGCCATGGGCCTGGAGTTGTAGATAGAGCAGGCATTCTGCTTCAGGAAGGGACAGGGTTGCCGGAAGTAGCGGTTAGCGAGTTCACCTTCCGGCTCTCCAGAGGAAGACCGGGTGCGCTTCCTGCCAGTCGCCTCTGCGATGATGTCAGCCTCAACTTCATGGATGGCCACCGCGATATGGCAGCAGTGACTACATGTCTTCTGGCAGGCCGAATGAGGAGCGATGGCCTCTGCAATCCGATCGCCAAGCTTGCGAAGACGCATGTATTTCGCCTTGAGGCTACCCTTCTGGTCACCGATTTCAGCCGCCATTTCGCCTGCATTTACTATCCAGGGAGCGTCCCGCGCAATGCGGAAGGCATTTTCCTGGGCAGCCGCCTCCAGTGCCTCTCGCTTCGGCAAGCTGGTAATGTCGATGGTTGAGATCAGTTCATTCATAGGTTCGGATCGGGGAGTTAGGTGGCCGACATCATAACGCCAAAGCCCCGCAATCCGAGGGGCTGATCAGCTTTCCGCCTGGTACTGCTGCGGAGTGTGCCCTGTCAGTGCGGTGAATTTGGAGTCGATGCCCACGAGTTGGAGACGCCAGCTCGTCAGGGATAGCTCCAGCGCTTGAATTCCGGGAGTGCGCTCTAGGGCTCTTTGGTCAAGTTCAATGAAAGCGAGGATGCGTTCTCTGGCGCGAAGAAGTTTTTCGATTTGAACAGGGTCTTGCATGAGGGTAGTGCGTTCCTTCGTGGGGAAACTCCATTTGATGGAGAAGAGGTAGGCATGAATCGGGCCAAAAGTTCGGTCCGTACTTGAGGCCCGGGTCATGCCCGATGGCATGGAACATTGAGGGGATGCGAGTCAGGATTGCTGAACGTGGTGCCGCGCGAAATCCCGCTGCTGCCGTACCTGCTCGAGCAGCTCCGGACAGACCAAACGCCAGATCGGTGCAACGGCATGACCGGCAGTACAGGCGAGTCCGGTGTCCTCGAATCGGCCGGTGGCCAGGAGCTGCTGTGCGAGGTCTTCGTCGACATCCCAGTTGACGCAGAACTCATCCGTTTTCAATAGTGCATCCGGCACGTTCACAGAGAGTGTGCAGTAGGGAAGGCCTTCCTCATCCCACATCTGAAGTGCGATGCCAAAGTTCTTGTAGAGGTGCACGGTGAAGGTGAAAGCGTCCATCAGCCGAACACCTCTTCTGGTTTACCGCGGATGATAGGAATAGCGCTAGCTTCCAGCCTGACAGCGGACATTGCCTCGTCCTCATAGCCCCAGATGTTGGTCTTGTCGGAATCGCGCTGAAAACCGAGCCAGAAAACTGGGATCTGGCGGCCGTTACGAATGTAGTCACGCATCGCTTCTACCAGATTCCGCATAGTTCCGCCGTGAGTGAAGCCGTGCCACTCATTGCCGAATGTTGCTGGATGCGTATACACCCGTGCCTTGGAGTAGTGATCGTGAAACCACACCCTGCCGCGGTGATCAAGTTCCAGCCGGGCAGTAGTGTTGGTCCGATCGTCGAAGAAAAATCGCCGGCCATGCCGGGCGATGATCTGGATTAGCTGGTTGGCGTGCTGCAGACGCTCTTGCTTGTTCATCTGTTTTCCTCCTCGGATAAGGCCACTGGAGCCGACATACTCAGGCATGTCTGCGTGTGCCAACAGCATCCGGAAAGAGCGAGGTTATACCTGCCTTTGACAGGTTCAAGTGAAATGGATGGGCCCGGGTTCACCAATCCCTCGAAGAGAGGCGTTTATGGTTGCTAATGTGGGAGGTTTCCTCACTTACCATCACCAACCTACCTTGTTCGTCGGGAATCTCGCCCATCTGGCAGCACTAGTGTCGAGGTGAAAATTGAGTCAGGAACAATCGGGAATCTGGCTGGTGGCACGCGAAGGCTGGCCTGATGATGAGATTGCGTTACTGGCATTCCGTGAGACGCCGCCCCATAACGAATATTGAGGACACTCCACATGGCTATCGCAGGATTTTTTGTGGACTGGAACGGAGACACCCGCCGAACTGAGCAGCCCGGAGAATTTTTCGAATGCATCGTGGATCAGCTGGCTGCCCACGTAGACGTAATTGATAGTGAAGGATTCGTTGTACACGAGTGCAGCTTTTTCCCCACGCTCGAAGCTGTCAAAGCAGCTGGCGTGACAGTCAATCTGATTCAGTAAGGAATTCGGCTATGCAGACTTCTAACCTATTTGACCTTTTCAACCTTTCCCAAAGCCTGACTTTGGAGGGTGTCATCGTGCAGAACTGGGTTCAAGAGTTTGGTATGGAACCTCCGACCTGTCGCATTGAAACGGACAACTGGTTCTATCGATTCGAGGATCAATGTGTAGCCTTGGAACAATCAGGGAGCTTCATCGCGGTTTCTGTGGATGGTGATTCTATCCGCATCGAAGCCGTCCAAGAGGGCAACATCAGCTTGCCCAAATCAATCCAGGAATAATCTACTGTCCGCCAGCAGCGAAGGTTGCGGCCGCGGATGATGAAACCAACCCACATCTAAACACTGAAAACGAAGGGGATAACACTGTGCGAGACGTATTCCAACCGACTACTGAACCAGCCCGGAGCATCTACGCGGCTTTCCAGGAGGAGGCCAAGAAACGAAACGGACGAGGTGTCGAAGAATGGGTTGCCGCAGAAATCGATGCTGTACATCGGGCGTCCGTTCTCCAGTCCCAAGCGCTTGGGTTGCGCGTCCTCAGTCGAATTGAGGTCGAGAATGCTGAGCGCTATGCAATGGGCTCCGCTGACTATGGCGCCAAGTGGGCTTACAAGGTTGTCGACGCCATGCGAAACACCAACCAGCCGAAGAACTAAGGAATCAGTGATGCCACGTACCGTCGAAAGCATCGTCGAAAACCATCAAATAGCAGCAGCGCGGCGTGCTGCTGGTAAACCAGTCTGGGATCGTACCATCGACATCAAGAAGATCCTCTGCGAAGACCAGTCAAACACCTCGAATGAGCATTCTGCCCAGGTGGCCAACCGAATCGGCGCGCTGATTCGCAACAATGTGCCAGCCGCCTGGCTGGATTGGGAATCAAGCGATCTGGACGAAGATCTGGCCCATGTCGTAGAGGGAATGGAAACACTAAGGCCGGACAGCTATGAAGCCGAAACGGACTTCACACCTCTGGAGGACCTCAACAACATGCTTGAGCAACTCTACGATTGGGCTGACGGTAAGCGTGTTTGGCTGGGGCTCTGATAATGGCCATGGCTACTCAGCTCAGTGAGGCGATGCAGAGCGTACTGTGAAGTTGGGAAGCGGCTGGGTTGGGATGATTTCGGCGTCCTTGGCCGGTTGTCCTACGCCGCACGTGTGCGCACGTGTGAAGCGCTGGCCAGGCAACTGGGCGAGCAGGAACAAGCCGCCCGACTCACGCGACCGGTACCATTGACAACTCCCGCTACGCCGCGCCGCGGTGAGTCGGCACCTGATCGCGGTCCAGACTGCGGGCATGACCTAAAGGAGCGGGTGTACTTCAGCGGCCCCAGTACCATGATAGTGAAACAGGATAACGGTTGCGCTGCCTCGACTGTGCAATGGTGGGCGCTGGACTGCAGCCAAGAGTGCTGGACATTTCTGAATTGACGGAAAACTTATGATGAGCAACGCTGAGAAGATAGTGCGAATACCGCTTAACATCGGCCAAGAGCCACTGGAGGGGAGCTACTACGCGGCAGAGTGCACGATGTGCGGTTGGGTCGGTAGCTCGGAAGTGCTGACCGACGACTGCCAGTGCACTCAGGATGTGGGCGGCCGTTTCTGCTTGGGTGATACCGACGAAATCGGTACCGAGCGCTTGCTGGAAATCGTTCAGGCCATGGATCGGCGGTATGGCGAGTCGATGCAGGCTTGTCAGCGGCTCATCGAACACACCAACGAAACAGAGCAACACCTGGACAAGGCGGCAGAGCTGCTGGGCGATATCGTCCAGAGCGGCCAGGCCTATCGTGAATGCACCGACAAGGGCAGCGCTACGGGCCTGCGGGTGGCCGCAGTGCTTGCCTACGTCGCCCAATTCCAGCCAGAGACACACCTGGTAAAGCCGTATTAGAGAATGCGCTTGCGATGTGATTCGACGATCGCGCAGGGGGCCGACCATTTCTACAAATGGGGGGGCCCCCCGGGTCAGCAACTGGCATTCAAGACGATGCCCATGTCGCACTCTATGAACTGCCTCTGGCTCTGGTCAATCAGAGCAGAAAATGCGAAACACCAAGCCTGGAGCCATAATCGGTAGCCACAGGTTAAACAACGAAGTCGGTACGATATCCCCTAAGACTGCTCCGAGCAGCATGCATCCCATGCCGACAAGCACCAGTCCAATAGTACCTCCAAGAGCGGATAGGCATATCGCTGAGCCAGCTGTCAAAGCTACAAAGAGATTGCCCTGAAGGTCGAAAAAAAGGCCAGACCCCAAGAGCAGACTCCCTACCATGATCGATAGAAGCGATGCAGTTCTCCAAAAAAGTTCGAAACTCGAAGATTTCGTATCCTGGCGCGCTTCTTTAGCGTCCATCGGAACTTCCTTTTGCTTGTTAGTCGTTGTGAACCGTAGCCCACGTTAAAATCGCGATACGTATCCTGTTCATCCGGCTCTTAGCACTTGATGATTTTAGGACGGTTCTTGTTGCTTCTGACGATACTCCATCTTAAGCCGGCCCAGGTCAGCATACATTTGGTCGAATGCCCTGAGCTCGTGCTTCCAGAATCCACGTTCATCATGATCAGGTTGATGGCTTTCTGGCTCCAGCTCAATCAGGCGCTCGAATGCTGCACGCCAGCTTTGTCGGTGACTGAGCAGATTGTCGGGGAGCAGCAGGACACCGTTCTTTACTTGGGCCGCGGTGTAGAGAGAATGCCGCCCCTCGGGCAGCACTTGGCGACCATAGTCCGTCAGGTGGCAGAAAGAGGCCACCGGGCCGCGGCCGCACTTCGCAACCGGTTCAACGCCTTGAACTGCGTCCGTCGAGATCTCGGCCAGCTGGTGCTGGAGCTGACTGAGCGAGCTGCGGAGCTCGTCGATGCTCATTTCCATGCCACCACACTGCAGACGTAGATCTTGGTTCTCCTGCTCCAACCCCACCCGTACAGCGTCTGCAGGGAGGCAGTACATGGTACGAACCTCCAGCCCCTCTGCGCGCGCCTTCTCAGCGTCTTCAATCGTGCAATCTTCCCAAAGCGGGTTGTGCATCTCTCGACACTGGTGAATTGGGGTAGTGGTCGGGGAGCCCAGCAGCGCGAGCAGTTCGGCTTCCCGACGTTGCCAGGCAGCCCGATCGCTGTCGTAGTTGAAGTCAGCCTGGGCGACCTTGAGTTCCAATGCGCGAACGAGTTGTGCCGCATGTTCATAGCGGATGAAGGCGCCTTCACCAGACAAGCGAGCAGTTTCACTTTCTTCGCAAAACTGGTCGAAGCGTGAGAGTGTGGCCAGATCGTAGGAGGCGTCTTCAGCAACCAGGTCCTGGGGGCGCTCCGCGAAAATCATCAGGTGCTCCAGAGCTCGATTGAACTCGTGGTCGACGTCGGCTTCCTCGCACTGAGTGGCAGAGTTGAACCATTCCTGAAGCATTTCCTGCATCTCTGCTCGAACCCGAGCAGACCAGGCGCGGGAATCAGCACCAAGCCGGTTGGGAGTAGTCTGGGAGGGAATGTAGGTGTTCACGCCTTGGTCTCCATGGCCTGATCGATGTCTTCCTGGGTAAGAACGTGCTCCTGGACGTTCTCGACAAGACCGAAGTCGGGACGGCAATGCAGGCGCGCCCAAGCTTTGATCGGTTCAAGCAGATCCTTAAGCTCGGCTTTCGCTTCATCAGAAGGCTCAGGGTAGTCCTCCACCCATTCGCCGCAGTCACTTCCCTCTGCCTCTTCTTGCATGTGAATGAGGACGTCATCGACTTCGGGAATGTAGCCTGCAGGATCGGGATACTGCATTTCGCCGCGGAAGACGGTGGAACCCACCAGCAGGTGGTCGTTGCGCTTGAGGACTTCGGCCAGGGTTTCGTTGTGCCAGTCCTCCCCATTGTTGCTCCAGATGACTTTCCCATCGCGGGGATCGCGGTAGGTCTGGGTCGGAAGGGCTTCGGTTGCCATGAGGGCTTGTTCGGTCATATCCATTCAACTCCGCAAATTCACAAGGTCGAGCGAGTAAACCATCCGGACTGCCAGGGCTCACTCCAAGTCAGGGCGCTGAAAATCACTCTGCAGGTTGCAGGTACTGGATCTCGTCGGAGGCCAATTCGATGAGGCGGTTTTCAAGTGCAGATGCACTGGCATTGCCCAGTTCGTCTTTGTTGAACAGCACAACGGCGTAGCCCTGTTCACGAAGCATGGAGATGGTCTGCTGGGAGGTATGGAGCACCTCGGCGACGCAGATGCTGACCGATTTGCTGTCGACGACGGCCGGAGTGTCCCCAGTCAGGCCACCATTGCCAATCATGGTGTTGATGGAATCGCTGATCTGGCGGCCGAGTTCGCTCTCGGTGACGCTCCCGCTGCCAGGTTCGCCATCATTCACGTCCACGGTGCCATGGATAGTTGCTACGAAGCGCAGCTGGCGGACGCCTTTCTCGTCAGCCACCAGGCCCATGGGGGTTTCAACCTCTTTGCTGACACTGGACTCGACCAGGGAATCATCGAGGAGCGACTGGATCTCGCTATGTACCCAGGACCAGTAGCCACTGATGGTGTCGTCCGCCTCTACGGCGACGCGCCAGTCCTCTCGGGTGAAGGTCGGATGCTGGCCGCCGCCGGCGGGGCTGTATTTCTCCTCGAGCTGATCGGCGGACAGGTGGATGTCTTGGTCGGTGGTGTTGCGCAGTTGCATGATGAAAACCTCATTCGTGGTTGATGAGGCATATCGTCAGCGGGTGAGGGATGTGGCAGAAGCGACGGAGGGTAAGATTTTCGTTACCCCTGTTTCGGATTGAAGCTGGCAAGTAAAGAAAAAATCGGCATACTCCCCAGAACTAAAGATTTTCTTGGCCGAGTGAAGAAAAACTTGGGAACCAGGGTGGAAATGTAAGGAATTCCAGGATGCAGGCAGCAGGATACGCACTTCTTCACGAGCGGCTGGCGCTCTCGGCTGTACCACTACGTCTTCCAGCCATTGTACAGCCTGTGACTCGTCTTGAGCGCATTGGCCAAACCCTGGCCGTACCGCCTGCCATCGCACCAGCCCCGGAGGACATACTGGGGAATGTGCTGTTTGCCCTAAAGCATGAGGGCATCAACCTTTCGATTCTCGCACAAACGCTCCCGCGGATTCCGGTTGAAGAGTTTGAGCGGGCGCTACAGGCCGCACCCAACGGGATCTATATCAGAAAGGCCAGCTTCTTGAGAGAAGCCTTCACCGGCGAGCAACTGGCCCAGCATTCCCCCGTCCGCGGGCCCTTCGTCCACTTGTTCGATCCGGAGCGCTACATCACAAGGCCGGGCAATCGGAACTCGAAGTGGCGAGTTGAGTTCAATGGCCTTGGCGATCTCACCTACTGCGCCACCGTGGAGCGGACGCCTGCCATAACCGAGCTGGTCGAGCACGATATTCTTGGCCGCGCGAAAGCTTTCATGGAGTCTCTTCCGCCGGGAATGATGGATCGCGCCATCAACTGGGCCTACCTGAGCGAGACGAAGGACAGTTTCGCGATCGAGCGTGAGGCTCCAACGGAAGACAAGTCACGGCGCTTTATCCAACTGCTGCGCCAGGCCCATGAGCGCCAACCGCTGACTGAGGAATACCTGGTTGGGCTCCAAAACGCGACAGTCGCAAATCCTTACGATCTTGCCGCTGCCTTCCGGCATGAACAGAACCACCTCGCTGGCGCTCTTCAAGGTGCTGCGGGGGTGACATACGTGCCGCCGCCACCTGAGCTCTGCAGGGAACTGATGGAGAGCCTGATGGGGTTTGCCAACGAGGCCCCCATGCAGATCGATCCACTTGTTGCCGCGGGAATCATCTCCTTCGGTTTCGTATTCCTGCATCCATTCATGGACGGCAATGGCCGGCTTTCTCGTTTCCTCATCCACCAAGCGCTTTGCCGTGCCGGCGCGCTGGAGAATGGTCTACTGCTGCCTGTGTCCGTGGCCATGAAGCGAGAAGAGCGCATGTACCTGGAAGCGCTACAGACGTTCTCGCGCCCGGTACGAGACTTCTGGGATGTGCAGTGGATTGACTATGGCCAACTAGCCTTCCAGTTCCGCGGGCACCCGGCGGTATACCGCTTCTGGGATGCTACGCCTTGCGTGACCTTCACTATGGTAATGGCCAGACATGCATTGGAGGTTGAGCTAAGGGAGGAAACTGCGTTCTTGGAGTGCTTTGACGCTGTTTATAGGGCCGTAGACGAGCGATTTGATGTTCGCGGTAGTGAGTTGGCACAGCTGGTAATGATGTGCCTGACCAACCAGGGGATCGTTTCGAAAAACCGGCGAAAGCAGTTCCAGTACACGGTGCCTGAGGAGGTGTTCGAGTTCATCGAGCAGGTCGCCCAGCAGGTACTGGGCGACCAACGCAACGAGGCCAACGTTGGGGAAGGCGAGTCGGATTAACCCTTCCGGAGACCATGCTCCGGGTGCCGGCTGCATTTGCAATTGTCCATGTAGAGCTTCACTGCGTTTTCGTTGGACATTTCGGCTGGCGCTTTCTGCAGGGTCTTGTCCTTCAGGATGCAGAGGCAACCACTTTCGAAGTAGTCGCGCATCTGTGCGTCATTCTCATCCCATGCCGTGATGTAAACGCCAGCCAGCTTCACCAGGTAGGTCAACTGCCGGTTAGCTGATCCTGCACGGCCAGCATGAGCCTCCGCCGGTTCATCTCCACGGCGAGGAGTGATGGTGGCCAGCGAGTATTCGAAGGTGTTGTCGCAGCGGCTCAGGAAGTCGTAAGCCTCTTCCGGAGCGTCTTCACTCACTTTGCGCTTCAATTCGCGCACCTCGCGCAGGGCTTGCTCCATCGCGGAGTGCGCTTGCAGGGCCTCATCGTCTACCAGCGCCAGCCAATCGCCGGCACGGGGTTTGGCCAGTGCCTCCGACAGCACCTTGGCTGCATGCGTGGAAACGGTGCTGACGAGACGGACAACTTCGTGGAATTCCATTTGATGATCCTGATCTAGTAGTTCGGACAAATCATATCCTCAGGCTACCAGAGGTGTGCCAGCATCCCTGCGGCGACGATAGACCTTCTTTTTCGGGTCAGGTATCGACCACCCCCCAGGGATCAGCGCGCGAAGGTCATAGCCCATCATGAAGAGCCCTGCTTCGAAGGCATGGCACCGGTGAGCGAGGGAGCTGTCCTCACCTTTGAACAAGGTAGTCCGCTCGAGCACGGCTCGCATGATCCAGCCCAGGATCAGCTGACGCTGCGCCCAAATGTGGGGGCTTTGGTAGAGGAGCTGGGGAGTCCCGCTGTAACCGCGCCCGAGCATTGCGGGATTGCGGATCTGTCGAATCCTGTCAGATTCTGGACCGTCGAGCCCCGGTCCCCAGCCGAACATCCGGTGCGAAGCCTGGCCGGCGGCCCGAGCCTCTGACGAACCCCTATACAGGTGGTAGAGCATAGCGATCGCCGCCCCGACTCTTCCGTCATAGATGGGGGAACCATCCGTATCCAGAAGCGCATGGACTTTAGTCAGGCCCGAGTTGAATCTGCTGAACCGTTGTTTGGTGAGGTCGGAAAGCTTCTGAGTGCCAGCAGGGCTCAAAAGGGGTTGCCGGTCGGTCAGGTACTTGACCAATTGTCCATTCTGGCTGAGGTCCTGGAGAAAGCCCTTCGAAGACGGCACATTCCCCCAGTCGAGAATGGCGGCACAGGCGCTGAACGTATCGTCCTGGCCTTTGGCCTGAATTGCCGATCTGAGGTCTTCCCGAAGAGCATCCAGCCGGGCTTTGACGGTTGCCCAGTTACCCTTCCATTGATATTGGCCCTGTACGGCTTCGATGCCTTGAACCTGCACATCTAGCCCCCCGGGCACAAACTGACTGGGAAGGCACTTGAGGTGTACTTGGAGAGTGGGTAGGTGATTGGTCAGCCAGCGGACAAATTGTTCGACATCTGGCTGGGCGAGAAAGTCTTCCCTTTCCATGATGGCTCCTGAGGGATGGAGCCATCGAGGATACGACCACCACTACCTAACTGCGAGCGGCTATCGTACGCCGGCGGTCATGAACGATGTCATGGCCGGGTAAGCCTGGCTTCAAGTACATCGGCCGCGACCAACATCGCCGTCTTGGCATCCCCCATATTCCGATGGGCCAAGCTGCCGAGGGCCAGGTGGAGAGGTCTGCCTTTGAAGTCTGCCGGCGTGCGATTCTGGATTGCCTCGGCGGCCAGGACCATGACGGTCTGACAGTCGCCGATGCTTTTCCTGGCCAGCCGGCGGAGCTCCTCGGTCAATGGCCGACCGTTGAACTCTTCCATCATGCTCAACTCCTTCCTGCAGTCTGCCGCTACTTGAAATCTTCGCGGTACGGTTGTTTTTGGGTCGGGAAGGGAAGGCCCTTCTTCTTCAGCCGGGAGCGTACCGCCTGAGCCTTCTTGATGGCCTTCTCTCGGCTTTCAGCTGGGATCTGGTAGACCTCGCAAAATTCATAGTCAGAGTCTTCCGGCTTACCGCCTGTAGTCCAAGAGCCTACGGGGAAGCGGCCAACTGTCCAAAGTCGGGTTTCCATGTATTTCTCCTTACGATTCATTTGCTCAGGAAGGGGGTGTGCACATGATCTTCCCGCTGGGGCCGTGCCACAATCGCGGCTCCTAGTAGAGCTCGACCTTTCCATCAGCGCTACGGCGCTCCCCGGAGTGAGCCTCCCGGTGCCATCCCTCCGGCCTGGTTTCATAGTCTTCCCAGTCCTCCAGAGCGCACAGGGTGGCCATCAGGTCGGAATAGCACCAGCGCCTTGAATAGCCCAAAGTGGTGACATCGGCGACGATTGCGTAGGTGAACATGAACTTGATGACGCCGGCGACGCGCCCGCAAGGGAATCTCTTGGTGTCCAGGAAGTAGCCGCTGGACTTCATGTCGGCCAGTTCGTCATCACTGGGTGGCGGCAGGCTGGTCGGGTGGCTTCCCAGGACAGTTTTCTGTTGAGGACGCATTATGCAGCTGATCCTTTGGTCAAAGCTCGAGGGCGCGGCGCGCATTCTGAAGGCTGCACCCCGTCTAGGTGGTTTCGTTGATCATCGTTAGATCTCTGTTCTGGTAGGTAGCTATGCCGCGGTTGTGTTGTCGAATTTGTACTGCCGGCCAGACTGTGCCGCCAGGTAGGAGGATCAGAAGCTCGCCAGTACGCTGCGAGCTCGAGGCTCATCAGCACCTGTGCGGCGCATGTAGGCATGCAGCGCGCGCTCATGGCCTTCCTCGGCAACCAGGCGTTTCGCCAGCCGCCGCGCGAGTGGCTCTGTCGCCGCGGTGCGCAGGTCAGCAAGCCAGGGGCGCAAGTCCCAGCTGGCAGCGTAACCAAAATGCGCATCGATCATGGTCAAGGCTGTCGCTTCGATTGCCTGGCAATCATCCGCTGCTAACGCTTGGCTTGCAGCCCGAACCCAGCCTTCCGGCAAGGCAGGTACTGTGGCGCGCTGGGTGTCGGCCGTCTTGAGGGCGACCGCCAGGGCCGCTTTGAGATTGAGGTTCGCATCCATGAGTTCAGTTTCCAAAATTGAGATCAGATGGCTTCTGCATCTGCCACGGCTTTACATTTTCGCGCGGCAGGTGCCAGGACCTTCTCGATGATGCGGCCAGAACCGTCCTGCCAGTCCCTGAAATTCAGGTCTGGGTCGAGACGAGCCAGGATCTTTGCCGCCGCGGCACAAGCCTTTACCACCTTGTCGTAGTCCGAGGCTTTTACACACTCCAGGTCTTCTTGTCCCGGCCGGAATACTTTCAGGCGCGCGGTACGCCGAGTGCTATTTTCTCCTTCACGCTCCGTGACTACACGGCAGCGCCGGGCAGCATCAGCGAGCGCCCGCTCAATGCTGTACCCGGTGGTACCTTCCTCCCAATCCTTGAATGCCAGGGTGGAATCGATTCTCTTAAACGCCGCGAGGGCATCTGCGCAGGCCTTTACGTTGAAGTCGAAATTGTCGGCGGGAACACAAACAATTTCTGCCGAGCCTGCGCACACCTCGATCCGGCGCGCTTTCTCTACCTTCCGAGCCATCAATCAATCCTCGGTGTCGGTCCATGTGGATGCCAGTTCATCGTTCTGGGCATCAAGTGCTTCTTCGTCAGCGTCGATTTCCGAAGGGTTGTCGTCCATCCGGTCAAGCGCCAAGTCATCATCGTCAATGGGCATTGAGGTCCTCCACGATTTACAGAGCCGACTGGGCATGCTTTAGGGCTTCGATTTCAACCAGCCGCTCGGCTTCCTGGTACTCATAGCCACTACTGGTATATTCCGCGCAGATACGGGCCAGATCTCGGAATTTACCGCTCTCAGGAAGGGAACCGCGCTGTCGCCAGTGCAGCACCTCGCCGGCAAGAGCTGCGAGATTGGTGTGCGCGATACCCTGTGCGCGCTTCTTCGATTCAGCCTTCAGGGCTGTCTGCAACTCGTCGACGATTGCCTGGTTGTCCAGCAAGGTGAATTGCCGGCCAACGTATGCCTTCACGATATCCTCGGAACTGGGCATCTGGCCCTTGTTGATATTCACGTTGCACCGGCCAGCAATATGGGCGGTACCGTTGAAGAACACGACCTTGGCGATCACGTCGTCGCCCTGGTAGTCCTCTGCCAAGGTTCCATAGGCGAATCGGTGGCCATCCAGGGGCGCCTTTACCGAATGGAAAATGCTGATGTGCATGCGTTGTCTCCGAATACTGGCTTGGGCAGGCCGGTTCTAGACCGGATCACTTTTGGCTGCGTGCCAGCAGGCGCATCATGACCGCCGGCACATTCGGCTTCTTGGCGACATGAGCCGGAGGTATGCTCATCGCACCTTCGCTGTTGCAGGGTTGCCGATTGTTGCGGCGTACCATCATGGCGGGGAGGGTCAGCCCTTGTTTTCCGGCGGCTGCGCCCACAACCAGCTGGCCTTCGTTGCTGGTGATCTGCAGGTCATTGCCTTTTTCGTCACGGACAATGATCGAGGCGCCCATCGACATCGCGGCCTCAAAGCGCATGGCACCATTGACCAGGTCGTAGCCGAGATTGGCCAGTTGCTCTACAGGGGAAGGCAGGGTGTTCATGGGGCTCTCCGAAGCGCGTTTTTGGTTGATGAAGCGATCTTTACAGCGTTGAGAGTGTGCCGCCACCCTTTACCCCGAGAAATATCGGGCCTGCCATGCAGCTGCTTATCGCCTTGAATGGCCTGCTCTCCAGAGCAGTGTTTAGACGTGGTCAGAACTCAGTCACCCGTTATATTGAGGTCGATCCCCGAATACGGTCAGGAATGGCAATGGTCAAGATTTTTGTGGACGCCCGGGAAGTCCCTTCACGTATTCCCGATGCCCTGCGCGAGATGGGCGCAGAGGTTGAAATCGTGAACCTGGAGGTTGGGGACTATGTCCTGAGCGCCGATCTAGTGCTGGAGCGGAAAACCGCAATCGACTTCTGCATGAGCGTTACCGATGGCAGATTCATCAACCAGTCCAGCAAGATGATGATGAACTTCAAGCGCCGAATCTGGCTGATTGAAGGCGACGTCTATTCCACCAGGGCCCAGATTCATCCTGATGCACTGGATGGTGCACTGAGTTACCTGGCAGTGGTGCTCCAACAGACGGTGCTCTGGTACAAGGCCCCCAGGCGTGCGGCCGGAATGATCTACCGGCTCGCCAAGCACGAGCAGGAAGGGCTCGACTATGTACCTGCCACTCGAAAGGGGAAGGTGCCCGCCGGCGTCGGCCAGTCTCTATTCACCCTGGAGGGTTTGAATGGCTGTGGCCCAGTTGCCGCGCGCAAACTCCTCGAGCACTTCCGTTCCGTACATGCGGTGATCAATGCCTCGGTGGAGCAGTTGTGTGCGGTGAAGGGGATAGGTCCGAAGAAGGCTCAGGCGATCTACGACGGGATTCACTTCCAAGTTTCGGAAGGCATGTCTGTTGAAGAGCAGCCCACTCTGTTTGCTGATCCGCCGGCATCAGATCCGTTGGTTTGAATCCTAAGTACGGTGAAAAAGCCCCTGCATAGCAGGGGCTTTTTGCTGGCGTAGGTCTTCCCAGTTGAGACCGTTGTCCTAGTCTTGCCCGTACTCGAAGTACACCGCATGGAAGGCGTGGTGAGAGGCAGCTTCTGCAGCAATACCAGCAGCGGTGAGAGCTGAAGCCAGGATCTGACTATCAGCCCTGTTGCCCACCTGGATCGACCAGCGACGCCCAGGCTCCTGGGGTTTGATCTGGACAACTTGGACACCCAGGAAGAAAGCGGCTTGCATCAGCGGGCCGGCCTGGCTGGCATCTAGGGGCGATGTGCGCAGTATCTCCGCTGCTTTCTGAACCTGCAGAGGCTGCACAACCCCGTCAAAGTCCACCGAGGTGTCGAGCGGCACATTGTAGTGCTCCAGAGGGACACAGCCTGCCCATGACGACTCAAATACGTCCGGAACCTCGGGACCAAACTGATTCCAAACGATGGCCAGGCAGTAACCGTGAATAGGGTCAGCGACGCGGAATGCTTGGGATTCACCTGCCGGTTGATTAACTACCCCGAGATCAGAGGGGGACTGCGGAGGTAACGATATTGACCAGAGCCCATCATCGTCGCAGTGAGTCGAAAGTCGGAGACGCAGTACCTCAGGCCAAATTGTGGCGATGTCAGTGAGGGGACTGAACTCCTGATCTCGATATCGAATCGTGCCTTCCCAATAGTCGAATGGTGCCCAGCTGCCAGAGGACTCATCGAAGCCGCCCATTGCCAGGGCCACGTACAGGT
Source organism: Pseudomonas sp. On1 (assembly GCF_033783325.1). NCBI lineage: Bacteria > Pseudomonadati > Pseudomonadota > Gammaproteobacteria > Pseudomonadales > Pseudomonadaceae > Pseudomonas > Pseudomonas sp. On1. The sequence goes on from NZ_JAWPOA010000001.1 coordinate 181,582, forward strand.
TGAGCAGATTGCCTTGAAGATCCAGCGTTTTCATGTGGTGAGTTCTATAGCAGAAGATGCTGCCATAGTCCTGGCTCAGAGGGAGTGCCACTATCCCTGTGCCTGATTTTTGGGTGGAAATTGAGGTCACTGAGCCTTAAGGCAGTTTCGCATGCGAAATTTGAAGGGGAGCATGGTTTCATAACGCAAAGGCCCCTCAATTTGGAGGGGCCTTTTACTAAGCGGTCGCCACGAATTACTGCTGGCGCTTTGACGTCGCTGCCTTCGCGCTATCGTAGCCGTCTACATAATCTTCGTACTGGGCACTGCCGATGCGCAGTTTGCGGAGTGCGCTCTGCTCAAGCGGAACCCCGCAGTGGTAGGCCTTGCGGCCTGCTTCGAAAGCGATCGACTTCTCCTGCTTGGCGGCCATAGGTCAGTCCTGAATTTCTACTTCGACATTGAACCCGGGCAGATCGGGTTGCGCGTCATCCAAGGCTGCCACTACGTGGTCATGAAACTGTTGCTCAGTCATGTCCATGTCAGCGAGTTCGTCGGCGGTGAGGGATACCTTCACGATCATTTTCTATTCCATCCAATGGTTGAGTTGATGGGGCTATCCTACCGGAGCTGTCGTGTGCCACCAGTAGCTGCCGGAATATGCCTAACTACGATCCCTGGTGGCATGGTCCACCAGAAACTCCAGCCATAGCCCGTCGTTGTTGTCGTCGAGAACAAGCGGGAAGTGCTCCGGGTTTTCCGCGTGGGACTTGCGGTATTCCGAGGCGAAGGACTCCAGGTCCTTCTTCATCTCTTCGATAAATTCGTCGAGGCTCTGTGCCATATATTGGGCCCTGATTGCATGAAATGAACTGTCGCCAGGATGGGGCTGGCTGTCGGGGGAGGATTGGAGAGCAGCCTGCTGACACCTGCCAGCGCTCTCTGCCGCCGCTGCGAGGGCGCATCTTGCGCTATCCCAGCCTCATCCCTGGGGCCGTGTCCGCGGACGGTGCTACTGGGTTCCGTTCAGGCCGCTCTCCAATCCTCCCTATTCCAACCATACCGGTTAGGGCGGGTGCCACAAGGGCATCAATGCAGAGGTAGATTCAACTGCCAGTTTGCATGTGCCTCTTCGAGGATCTGCGCTGCCTCTTCATCATCGGAATCGCAGCCTCGCCCAGCGCCGAGGCCCTCGGCGTTCATCTTCTTCAGAGCCTCCTCGCCGGCGTTACCCCCGCTCATTTCGTCGATGATCCGCCAGGGCTTAACTGCATCAGCATCCAAGTAGCGGTAGGGGTCGACCACCAGACCGCAGGAAAATGAGTTGTCAGCTTTCTGGATTAAAGCCCGGCAGTTACGATCATCACCAAGCGTCAGGCCGAGATCACATACCTGGGCGATGCAGCAAAGACCACAACCGTTGCACGGATCGCCCTCGGCTGGCTTGTCCAAAATTACTGCTTCAATCAACTGCCAGCGCAAGGCGTTTACCTCCAGAACTTCAGAATAAAGACCGACAGTACAGAGGCCATGCCAAAGATGCAGGAGGCAAACATCACCTTGTTGAGAGCTGACTGGATGGCTGGCTTCCTGTCGGCAGGCATCCCGTTGAGCTTGGCCCCACTAAGGAATAGGGCCGAGTAGAGTTTGTGCAGAAAATAGACAACGACCAGATTGAAAATTGCACCGAACATCATCTGGAGCTGGATTCGTTCTACCAATGCCGTATCTCCCTTTCTGAGGGCGAGGAGATAAAACTCTTCGAACAAGTTGGCGCAGATGTACATGCTGGCTGAGCCCAGCGCAGCAATAACGATGCCGGCAATGAAAAGCTCGAAGATTGGGTTTGAGAATATGCTGCGCATAATTCGTCTCTAATTATTTGAACTGACGTGGCAGCTTTCAGCAGCTGCCAAGCGCACGGGTCACCGATTTTACCTCATCAGTGGAAGCGCGGATGAACGTCTGTCCGTCGTGCTTCCAGACCTCACCGGTCTCCAGGTCCACGAAGGCCCATTTTCTCGGGCAAGTCGTATGGATGGAGACGTCGATCGGTGCGTCCAGGACAGGAACAACTTCGGAAGTTCGCAGTGCACGGGTTTGACCGCCAGGGCCGTCTACCACCAGTTCCCGTTTCGCAGACTTTCGGAAGTAATGCACCCACTGGGCACCGCCGTGCTTGCCCTGGCGCTTCTGACCATCGGCGTACTCCCATTCCACGTTGAACCCGGTACCGAGCGGTGGCGAAAGCTTCACGACACGGCGTGCGCCACCCGGGAATTCGAAGACGCGGCCAACCTGAATTAGAGTCAATCGGTACAGCCATGGATCTGCTCCTGAACAGCCTGGTTGAGGGGAGGGGTATTGGAGAGTGGCCGGCTTACGCTGGTTGTCGCACTCTCCGATACCCCCGAAGGGGTAGCGGGCCTGCGGCGGGGACCCGGCAGGCGCGGGCGATGGAACAGGTGAATCAGCTGGCGCTGGCCAGCAGCTCGTTGAGCTTGGCCATTTCCTTTTCGATCGACTTGCCGTTCTTCTTCCGCCAAGCGATCTTCATCTTGTAGAGGTCGATCAGACCGGCCTTGGTGCAGCGGTAGTAGTCCCCGGAGTCGTCTGAACCGCATTTTTCCAGATGTCCGGCGGCGAGTCGCTCCTCGACGATTCCGTCCAGGTCACTGAAGCACGCGGCTTCCTTAGGAGAGACATGCAGCGGCTTTTCTTGAGATGCGAGCCACAAGACCTTCTCGGCATTAAACAGCTTGGTCATGGATTCCTAACCTAGGGAGACTAAAAGGGCGGCCTATCGACCGTTTGCCTTGCTTTCCTTGCGCGGCTTGCAAACCATGCAGTAACCCTTCTGGGAGCCTTTCTGGAATACGTCTTTCCACTGGTTGCAGCCTTTGCAACGGAAATCATCGATCTTCATTCTGTGCCTCAAGGTTCTGGGTGTGTGGGGAAGCGCGCTGTTTCGCTGTCTTGCGCCGCGCCTAGCGATGGAGGTCAACGTGCTTTCCGAAACATCCGGGGTGAATCTCCTCTGCCCACGGCAGAGGAGGGCGTTACCGCTTCTCGACCAGTTCACCGCCTTCTGCGATTCGCCAGGTGTATCGCTGGCCGTGGTTCACATGGTCAGGCGGGCAGCTGTAGGTGACGCTGCCATTCTTATTCAGGCTGCGCGGCTTGGTCAGGCGCTCGCACAGAGGGCATTCCAGTGAGGGATAGTCCCGATGGGTTTCGGTGGTCATGACCGGCTCCTTACTCGGTACCGGCCAACCAGGCAGGTTCTTTGGCCTCGGCAAGCCATTGACGAAGCGTGCCGACAGCGACACCTGGCTTGTCTTCTTCCTGCCAGGGTTTATCGAGCAGATCGCCCACAACCTCGGTGCAACTGTCGACTTCATCAGGGTCAATCCCGGTCAGTTCGCAATGCAGTCGGAGGGCGTCTACCTCGTCGGCTGCGGCGTAGTAGTCATGCTCATCAACCTGGAAGCAACGAAGGTTGATGGCCTTCACGACCGGCTTCCCATCGATAGTCATCTGTTCCATATCGCTTCTCTCTCTCTGGTTGCTCCTTTATAGAGCGGTTCGTTATTCAGTTCCGGCGATGATCGCCTGTGCCCACGCAAGTGCTGCGTGGAATGAATAGCCTCGGATCGCCTCATCGGCGCACCCGTTAAAGCGCCAGCCAGTCACGTGGTGGAGTAAGGTCTTTGCTGCATCGCTCATGCACATGTCCTCTGTTTGGCGCGCGGTAATCAGCTTTCGCCCCGGAGAAGTCCGTCCTCGTCGTAATCCGATGCACCGTCACCACCATTAAACGATCCATCCAGGCGTGCCAGAATCAGTCCTGCGCGTCGGGCATCTGCCTCGGTACGAAGGTCACCCGTTCCTGAACCGCCGAAGATCTCCAACCCCAGGGCTGCAGCCTCGCGGGCATAACGGCTCAGACCGGCTGCGATTCTGCGGACTTCCTTCGGATCAAGCCCTGCAGCCTCGCATTCGCGCTCGTTGACATGCATGATTAGGCCAGGCGGGCTTTGAAGCCGAACATCGCAGTTGCGTCCTCGAAACAGTCATCCAGTTCCTGGTACGCCTTGTATTTGGCCTGGGCGTGGTTGGCAGCCCAAACTTGCATGGTTTGCCGTGCAGAATCCCACCAATTCCTCCCCCAGATCAGGACTTCAAACTGGCGGAGGGGGAGGTCACTCGTAACTTCCCCGTACACCATCTCGTCCGTGGGGTGGTAATTCCGAATCCGCTTCTTCGGGTCGCTATCCAAAACCACGCCGATGTAATGGCCGTGGTCCGCCATGATCGTGCCTGGTTCACCGTAAGCCGTAACGCGCCGGCCAACGCATGCTGGGACTTGGTAATGCTGGCGCACGTACTCGAATGCCATAGGGGCTCCATTACGCCCTGCAGGGCGAACTAATTTTCCGGGCTGCATGGGAGAGCGAGCTGGTACCGATTCAACTCTCTCTCCGATGCCCCCTGGCAGAGCCGTGACGAACTGCCAAGGGTATCGGGCCTGTTTTACCTGGCAAGCTCAGGCGGGGAAGCCGTTAGTCCAGGCACTTCAACTCATATCCGGCCGGGGTATGGGACAGCACCCACCGGCGTTCATCAATGTCCGTCAGGTTGGCATTCCCCCTGGTGCGTGCGAAATACAGCAAGTTCGACGGGGTTGGTTTGTGCTGGTCCGAATAGCAGGTCTGCTCGTCGATCCATGCCAGCACTTGGTACTCCGTCATGGCCGTGAGGGAGGCGGTTTCAGGGGCGTGATGCACTGTCGGGGTTCTCCTAGAGCGTTTGACTTCAGCCCATCTTCTATTTGATCAGTGCGTGCCAGAAGCCACCGGTAGGCCTTTGTCTAGTCAGCCAGGCTGTCGATCAAGGTTTCGATTTCGCTCTGGGCTTCTTCAAGACCTTCGCGTGTGGCCTCGCGAGTGCGGCTGGTATCGCCGTAGTAAGAGCGGATTGCCTCGAGCAGTTGAACAAGATCCATGGTGCTTCTCCTGATGGGCTGGACTGGACAATAACGCCCAGGATGAGGATTTGGAGGCCAGGGTTACGATTGCTGGAGACGAAGGAGCCGCTTCAACTCTTCAAAGTCGGCTAGGTCGGACATACCTTCATCGTCATGGGCAATGCGCTCCAGCAGATCCCGCGGAAGGACCACATGATTCGCAGGAAGGACGTAAAGCTCCTGCACCTCATAATCAGGCCATTCCTTTGGGTTGGCCTTGACCATGTCATGGTGCTCCTTGCTGCATGGTCCCCAGTGCTGGGGAGCGCTCAGGAAGAACGCACGATGACAAACCGGCTTCAGCTTCTCAGGCATGGCCGGACTCCGCGCCCTTCAGCACAGCGTTCAGCTCTGCAATGACCTCCGCAGGGGCCGGCACCGCTTCTTCGCTGAACATCCTGCAGTCGCCGAAGCATTGCCAGGCGATGACCTGTCCAAGTCGACGGAGAAGCTGTTCATTACCCGTCCGGGCCCGGCCGCGCTTCACCATGACGCTCTTGTGAGAACTTGTGCCATCGGCGGCCATGCCGGTGATGAAGTAGTGGTTCTTCCCACGGTTGTAGACGATTTCCTCGCGGCCGGTTCCCTCGTGAAGTACCAGTTGTGCTGGCGCTTCGATCTCGCTGTCACCGACCTTAAAGCGAAGCATGTCGCCTTGTTTGATCTGCCCGGGGCCAGTGAGGGCCATCCACTCCGGTGCCATCCCCAGCATGGCGCGGAGAGTTGCAACCTCTTTCTGTGCCCCAGCGAGCGCAATGGCGTTTGTCTGGGATTCGGCGGCTGCCTTGTCGAACTCTTCGACGTGGACGACCTCACCCATACCCTGGCCGGTCAGGAAGCCTTGTGGGTGCAGATTCCTGGCATCCACGCTGTAGCGATGCACCTTATTCATGCTGGTCTCCTTGTGCCTTGGGGCACTTACACGGACCGATTTCCGCGGACCAGGTGCCGGCGAAGCACGGTTCGACGGTGCAACCGTCGTACAGCCATTTGCCGAGCAGCCTGCCCGCATCCGCTCGCTCAGTGCGATTGATGTCCATCGCACCAACGGCAACGCCACACTGGCACGTCGCAACGAACCCAGTTGGACGGCGTTTCATGCCTCGTCCTCCTGGGCGACAACGCCATCACCAACCAGGTCGGAAGCGAGGAGGAACAGTACCGACTCGGCAATACCGGATTCACCCGTACGGGAGGCGGCATAGCCGGCACCGTTGTGCTGGTGCTGGACGGTGATGCGCTCACCGGTACGTTCGATCTTCCAGTTCGCGGGGATCACGCGGACTTGAGCCGCCAGGCTGGCCAGGGCAGTGTCCCGTTCAGCTTGGAACGAGTCGGCAAGGGCCTTGTTGGCGACCGCCAGACGGTCGAAGAGATCCACACGTGCTTGCAGACCAGCGACATCGCGCTTGTACTGGTCGGCAGTTACCAGCTCGACAACTACATCGTCTTCAGTGGTTACACGTTCGGCCTGGAGCCGCTCGACGACCCTGGAGTCAACCTGAATGTCGTTGTCGCCGTACTCCGAGCCGCTGATTCCTCCCAGCAGTAGAGAACCCACAACGTCAGGTTTGAGTTCCGGAATCAGCCAGGCCGGGCGTGTCATGTCTGCAGGTGGGATGGATTTGTCGAGCAGGACCTCCTGGGATTCCCCCCAGGTGTATTCGATAAAGCCATCGGCCGTCGTGTTGCACCCGATCATCCCGAAACTGACGATAGGATTCCGGGTGTGCCGGCTCAGCGGGATACCGGCAGTAATCAACTGCTGGCGCGTCGGTTCGTGGTAGTTGAGCAGGCTGCTGCAACCGGTGGGCTCGCTGTCGGGATGCTTCAGTCGGACAACGATCTTCTTCGGCCTGCCTTCTTTGGCGACGGACTCCAGTTCGCTCATTCGGGAGAGAATATCGTCGTGGGGTGCCAGGGGCTGTGCTTTGGAAAGTGCGCCGGCCAGCATGTGGATGCATTTCTCGTCATCCGCAATGAGTGCCATTTCTTCGAACAGCTTGCGTGCCAGCTCGATATCGCCAACAGGCACCGGGCTGGTATCTTCGTCCTCGTCCAGGCTCAGGTATTCCGCGTACTCCGCGGCATTGCATTTGGGGCACGGAATATCACCGCCGTTGAGCAGCGGCCCACCAGGCTCATCGCAGCTATCCTCGTCCCAGAGGTAGCCGTTCTGGCACTGGGCATCCAGGTACGGGGCTCCGAAATGTTTGCCTCGGTAGTCACACCCAAGCACAGGGGTAGGCGAGGCTTGTCCGGCTTCGACAGGGCGAGTGGCGTACTCCAACATTTTCCCGATGAGGTCAGCATCAAAGGTGCTGCTCTCGCGCAGATACTCAATGACGAAGGTTGGATCGAAGCGCGACCAATCAGAAGGGCGTTGATCCTGAACTGCCCCATGCACGCCAGCTTGCTCAACTGCCGTTTTGATCGAGGACAGGACGTGTGAGCCCACTACTTTTTTGATTGCGGCAAGCAGATAGGACCAAGCAAAACCACGATCTTCCGAAGGGCTGAGCCCCAAGGCGCGACCGACATCATCCCGGCACTGCTTGTCGAGCGCCAGCAACTGGTCGGAGTGGCCGAGCGGGAGGCTCTTCCCGATTGCGCGCAGTTTGTCGCGCAAGTCGTCCAACTTCTCCCACCATTTCTCGCCATAGTGGTGCCGCAGATTCGCGCCGCTGTCGTGCCCGGTAAAAACCTGGATGGCATCTGCAGCCTGTTTCACCAGCTCGATGGTTTTCGCAATCTTGGTCTCGTAGGTGTCCTCCTGACCACCTCCGGCCGGCACTCCTTCCTGGTGGTCGAGCAGCAGTATTGCCCCTTCCTCAGGGCATTCCTCGTGGTAGGCGTACAAGCCTGCCACAGGGAAGTCCTCGTTTTGCTCATGCAGCTCGATCACCAGCGTCTGCTCGAACTGCTCAGGAGTATTGTCCGGGGCCAGGAACTCGATGGCGCTCAGCAACTGATAGCCGTTCAGCACGAGGCTGGGCACATGTCGGGGTTGATCGTCAGCATCGAGATCGTCCTTGTGGTACGGCGCCATACCCTGGGTGGACAGCACCTGGGCGGGCTCATGGTCAACCAGGTAGATGGCGATGTCCTCTGGGAGTCTTTCGTGGCGCGCGTAAAGGCCAGACTCAGGACAGCGGATCTCCTGAGCTTCGGAGTGCAGTTCGATCACCAGTCGCTGGCACATCTGCTCAGGAGTGCGCTCCGGGGCCAGGAACTCCAGAGCATTTCGGATCTCATAGCCATTCATCGCAAGGCCCGGGGCTTGCGGGGTTACTTCGGCTTCGGTTCGGGCACCGGATTTCGACGGAGAAGGGATGAAAGACATGTTGACTCCACGAGATTGTGAATAAAGAGAAGCTGGCGCGCCTGTCACTGTGCAGAGAGCGAGGTGTCACCCGTGCCGGCGTTCGATTCGGAAGTGATCTTGAGGATCTTCTGCACGTCCTGATTGCGGCGGGAGAGGATCTTGGTGTTCATTTCGTGGGCGGTGTGGTTCTTGCCCTTGAACATCCACCCGCCAGAAGAAAAGAGGGACTGCTTTTCGTCGTACTTCCACCCCTTCAGGTAGGCGTGATAGGAGTCCAGAACCTTGGCGATCTTGTCTTGAGTGGTTCGTTTTCGGCTCAACTGTTAGTCCTCCTGCATCTGCTTGTCGACGACCAGCCCCACAGCCTCCTTGAGGCCCCGGGAATACCCCAGCCTTTCAGCGCGGCTTAGCTCGAGTTGATGTAAGCGATGCTGGCGCTCCATGCCGTCCGCAGTGTCCTTTAGGCCCCGGGAATAGCCCTGCTCTTCAGCCCGGCGAAGCTCGAGCTGATGTTGTGTTCGCTGGCGCGCCATCGCTCGGTGGATCTCTGCATCTTCGTCGTTGTAGCTGCGCATACGTGCTTCCATCGCTCGGTACTCCGCCACGTCGATAAGACAGGCCGGCGATTGCATCTCATGAGTGCCGAAGTGAAGGGCGGCAGCGGCCTCGTCGAGGAAGTGCTCGCCACAGTGGAAACAACGCCATCCTGCCGTTCGATCCGCGCGTAGCGCCTGCAGCTCCGCGCGCATGTTGTCGGTTTCGGCCTGCTCTTTTGTCAGGTGCTGGGACAAAATGCAGGCGAAATCAGCAGCCAGACGATCGCGGATGTATCGGGTGAAGTCGTAGCGTCCGAGTTTGGTCTGGAAGTAATCCACCAGGTAGCCGCGGCCGCCGGCCGATGTGCTCAGGTTGTGTTGGGTCTCACTCATGGGAGTTCTGCTCCGGTTGGGCCAGGCTGGCGAGCAGGGCGATGGATTTGTGAGCTGCCCCGCTTGGGTTGTACTTCGCGCAGTTGCTGGCCCTTGAGTCCTGCTTCCCATCCTCGTAGCCGGACACGTAGGTGTTCCAGAAGGCGGTGTAGGTGACCAAACCGACATGCCCTTCCACGTCGGTGGACGCAGGAATGGGCCGGGGCACCTTGGACAATGCGTTCCACAGTTGGACGAGGCCGGGCTCGGTGAAGGTCGATACCGAATGCTTGCAGGCCGGGCATGCCGCTTTCCAAAACGGCCCCAGGGAGTTGTGTTCCTGGGTTACGGCCGGAAGGCGTTGATCGCCGCAACGGCAGAGGTTGAAGGTGGGCGTAGCAGTAAGCGTCTTGATCTGCGAGAGCGCCCCCTCATACAACTCGGCGAGCTTCGCATGCGCCTCATTCATCCCAGCAATGGTGACCTTGTTACGCTGCAGCTCGGCTTGAGCCACAGCCAGGTCCTGCAAGGCGATGTCCAACTGGGCCTTCAGGGCATCCACACTCTGGTGGTACTGCTCAACAGCCATCAGCTGCTTGCACCGCCCTGAAAGGGGCGAGAAGGAAAGACCGGTGACGTCCTGCTTGTGGAAGTTGAGGTACGCGAGAACCTCCGGCTGCTGGGGGAGGGTCGCCGGTATGGTGCTTTCCGTTTCGTTACTCATCGCTTGCAGTTCCTGAAGAGGTGGAGGAATGGGATTTCACGGAAGCAATCATCGGCGGCCTCGCGGTGTGCCAGAACCAGCTCCCTGCTCAGGATGGCTGGGCTTTCGCCTGTGAAAGCGTGGCAAGCAATGCCGTAAGTTCTTCGCTTGAGCGTTCAAGCCGAGTCATATCTTTGGGCGTGATGTCCGACCGGCAAGATATCCAGTTGATGATCTCCAGCGCTCGCTGAATTGGACCGTCATCGACTGACTCCAACCTAGGTCTTTGGGACTGATCCGCTGGCGCGCCGTCGATGTGCTCTCGGCTCGCGACCGAAGGTGAGGCCTGAACTTCGTCTTGCGCTTGGCGACAGACTTCTGGCTCTTGATCAACCGAATCGAGGACCTCGGTCAACTTCATTACCAGGCCTAGATGCAGTGCTTTGAAGCGGCGGGCATCCCACCCTCCCTGTTCTTCCCCTTTCCAGTACCAAAGGTAGGAATGGAGCCAGTCAGTCCAGCTTGCGCAGCCGGCGTGCACCTTCGGAGCCGAGTTGACCAGCGCCAGCATCTGTTCCAAGTCACGAAGGATTGTCAGGATATCCTTCAGTTGTACATTGCTTGACTGTGGGTGGTGGAGCTTGAGGACGATAACCGCTGCGGCCAGGGAATGACGGGCAACGTTGGTCCAGAAGTCGTGCTTGCTGATCGGGAGTGGCGCAATCCCCGCCAACATGTCCACCTTAACCTCGCCTTGGCCGGCGTAACGAACGGAGAGTCCTTGCATGTTGAAGTTCAAGAAAAGCACACCGCCGGGGTCATCCAGTGATTCAAGTTCCATTTGGCGTAGGGCTGACTTTGGAACCTGTGGCGAAGTAACGGACTCCTGCAGATCTAGAGACGAAATCTTGGTCACGTTGAATTGGGAATCTGGCGTACTGAGCGCCTGAAGCGCGATGCTGTATACCGTTGCCTCTGCGACGCCCAGCGATGCGACCGGCCCGGTGAACTCGGCACACAGCTTGGCCAATTCTCGGATACGGCCATCGGTGGGGAGGAGTGAGGTTTCTTTCCAGGACAGCAACTCAGCTGCACACTCCTGCAGGTGGAGCCGGGCGAAGGCATTGGCTCGGTCCCGGGCCAAAGTCAGGGTATTGCTCATGTCTCGTTCCTCTGTGCCTGATTTACTTGAACTTGATCTTGCCGGAGCCGGCGACACGGTGATCGCGCTGGGCAGGGTTGCCGTACACCACGATGTCGCCGGAACCCGCCACCCGAGCGCGAGCGGACTGACTGGCATAGGCGCTGATGTCACCCGATCCGGCAATGCTCAAGTCCACCAATGCCGCAGTAAGCTGACGGGCGTCGACGTCGCCGGAGCCTGCAACCTCGACTTCAAGGCTTCGTACCGTGCCTTGCACAGTCACATCGCCCGAGCCCTGGATACTCGCCTCGAATGCATCCTGCTGCAGACCATTGAGAGTGATGTCTCCGCTACCGTTTACCTGAACACGAGGAGCGATCGGGAGACTGATGGCAACCAAAACCCGGCCGGTACCAATCGGGGCACCTTTGATGTTGTTGGAGCCCACCGGGCCGTTGAACTGCATTTGCACGCCGTTGATCACAATGTTTCCGTTGCCGGAAATGTTGATGCTCCCACCTCCTGAGATGATCACGTTGCCCTCCTGCTCGATGACCAGCTTGTCACCAGACAGGGTGGTATGAACGCGATCCACGGCTTCTTTCGTTTCCCCAGCCACTACCAGGCGCGGGGTTTGATCTCGAAAGAACACGACATCAACTGCGCCATTGATGATGAGTTTCTTCACCTGGTGGATGGGGCGGGATTCTTTGATGAAGCTCGCGGGCCGGCTCCATTTAGAGTCTTCAGGGAAGAAGTCGTTAAGGGAGCTGGTCATGTCTAGGCCCTTCTCGGTTTCGCTCTGCGCGATGGCGGTATTTGGTGTGGGAGATGATCGGTTGGGTTGGGGTGTGCCACTACCCCAGCAGAAGCTGATCACTCCTGCCACAGTCGCCAGGATCAAGAACACGGCGAGGTGTTTTCGGTGTCGTCTGTGCAAGGTTTTTCTCCAGAGAATGTCCCTGGATTGTCCCGCGACCAAGATATGGCTACCAACGAAAGCGACCGCCTGAAATTCGCTTGGTGAGTGTTTTGAGGGGGAGCGAGTGTCCTAATCCTCTCGCTCGGAATGCTCGTTCACCGGTGGGTTAGGAGGTGAGATTTAACCCAACCCCTTCGATTCAATGAAAACGATCACAGACTCAATCGTCGGTTCGGACAGCATGTGATACGCCACAAAGTGGAAGCTGCTGTCTTCGCTATCAAGCATGGAGAGTTCATCTTGGTTGAATGACCAGCGCTGACCAGCGTGATCAAACTCTGTGTACATCTCAGGGGAGGGATCGACTGTCACAGGGACGAATACAGGCTCTGCGATCCATTTGCGCGTCTGGCGGAAATCCTCATCCATCCAGCCCCCAATGCAGGTATTGAACGCGCTGCTGTCGAAGTCGTAAGACTCAGCCTCGTCAATGGTGCTATTCCGGTGCACCGCCAAGCCGATCAGCTCCCCGCCGGCGCAGAGGTAGGCGTACTGGGAATCGCCGATTTGCAGTGCCATGCCGGATTTCCCCGTCAGTAGGCGGCGGTACACATCGAGGCAGCCCTGGAAGGTGTATACCTCAACCCGAAGCTGGCAGTAGAGGTCGATTTTCTGGTCATGGGTCAGGCCGAGATCACCAGAATCGTACTGTTCCCACCAGGTCATGAACGCCGCTGCGTCGTGAAACTCGTGGATTGACCGGCTCGCGTTGTCGAGGCAGCTCAGAACTTCGGTTTTGGCTTCGTCCATGATCATTGGATTGAGGCTCATGATGGGGCTCCATGGCGTGTTAGCGATGAGACCAGTCTGAGGTCAACCGGAGTGTGTCAGAAGCGGGAAGTCAGCAATCGGAGCTGGCGCTTGATCCGCGCCCACATCGTCTGGTGCTGGGTGTATTGCTGCCAAACGCCTTCATCGCTGATCGATTCCAGGACCACAGGGCTTTCCCCTCGGACTCGGAAGAGGAATGCGGTGATGCAACGGCAAGACCGGCACACACCGTGGCCATCGATCACCACGACATCCGGCAGTACCTGGTTCCAGCTCCCCCTGAAATCCTGCTTTCGGATTTCACTCCCGCACAGCTTGCATTGGGGGACCACCTCAGTGAGCTTAAAGCCCGAGGGGAATGTGAAGGGTAGCCGGGACGCAATCACTACTCCGGCCTGGTACTGGGCGATCATGGCTTGCAGTTCTTCGGGGCTGACCTTCTCAGGTTGCTTCCCTTGAACCGCCTGCTGTTGATTGGTTGTGGTCATGCGATGTCTCTCCCAGATGTTCGATCAGCTATGCGGCCAGCATGTCCAGTTGCTCCGGCTTCGCATATCGCCCGGGGCCCACGCGGCGCGCAGTCTGCTGGCAGACCTTACGGACCTGCTCCTTCCAGTTCGGGTTTGCCGTCGGCCGGCGATCAGCAACGTATTCGTAGATTTGGCTCAGGTCGGCCTCTCCCTCGAACAGATCGAGGGCCTGTCCGACGACCTCGCGCCAGGAGGCGGGGCCCTGACTCATGGCCTCCTGCACATCTTTTGGAAGGCCCTGGATGTACGCCAGTTCGTGGTAAAGGCTGAGGCCGATCATCAGGCGCTCTTGGTCTTTGGTGAACGTCACGAAAGTCAGGGGATGCTTCAGCCCGGCGTAGAGGTTTCTGGGCAGCATCTCCTGCTGGATGGCCCAGCGTTCGTTGTACCGACACACTCTCGCCGCTGTCTGGAGGAAGTAGCAGGGCAGGACGAATGCCACCTGGCCATTGTCGACCAGTATGCCGTGTACACGATCCAGCAATCGTTCGATGAATTTGGTTTCGAAAGGCGGATTACCGAGGACCAGGGTTGGCCGCTCTTCGAGCTCCACCTGGAAGAAGTCACCTGTAATGACCGGCCTACCGGTCAGGTCACGTGCTTGTTGAGCGAGGCGCGGATCGATCTCTATCCCCAGCGCTGGCACATACTGGGGGATCGCCTGTAGAAAGCGCCCCGGGCCGCACGTTGGCTCGAGGACGAAATCCTTAGCGCTGAGGTGGCTGAAGTTCTTTCGTACGATCGCGGCTGCAGCCCAGGCCGGGGTTGGGTACTGACCGAGCTCGATCTGTGTGTTGTGCGTGCTCATCGCCTCAAGTGCCTGTTCGTTGGTCAATTGAGGCCAGAATCGGGCTGGTCTTCCCGTGCCACCATCTGCGATCCGGAAATCAGCCGTAGCCCTTGAGCATTTACCTCCTCATGAGTGCAGTAGCCTCAGGGGATCAATTGGGGGAGATTTCTTATGTCGTGGATTGATCTGAAGTCAGCACTGAAGAGCGAGTCTGGATTCCTGGAGTTCATCAGGAGCAGCTATAGGCACGGCACCGTCGTTGCCTTGTGCGCTGGCGCGATTGGATTCCTGAACCGCAGGTTGGCAGCCGCGGTGGCGCGCAAAGACCGTGACGGCCAGCGTTACCTCTATACGCAGATCGAAGTATTGCGAAGCGAGATGCATGTTCGGCTGGAAATCAGAACCGACCAGGCGCTTGCCCGTGGCGTGCTTCATCTCGCCGGCGAGGACGCACTGGCGCGCGTGCACGGTCACCAACGAGAGCGATACCTGACCGAGTTCTCGAAGCTGTACCCGGAGATCGTGGGCGCGGTGGGAGTGATCCGGGCGAGGTTCTGGGAAGCGGGTGTATATGGCCAAGATTTTCTGCACTGGGCCCGGCAGCACGTTTTCACCGACACCCAACTCTTGCAAGCCATCCAGGGCTCGAAACTCAGGGCCTATGACGCTTTGGTCGAACTGAACCGTGAGCTGAAGGAGAACGGGAAAGGCGCTCGGAGTTGGAAACTGAAAACCGAGTGGGACCGACGGCGGAAGGAGGTCAAGTTACTCTCTGATCTACAATTCAAGTCCGCAATCTACAAGTGCATTCGCGATGTGCTTGGCGAAGGCTTTATGCCCGAGCTTGAAGAATGGATGACCCGGAATACTCGGATACCCCATTTTCGGAAGCTTCGAGACCGATCTCGGGACTCTAAACCGAACCTCAAGCTCCAGCTGCTCCCGGGCCGGAAATTTCGGCCTGAACGCACCCCTCATCGAAGCACGGTGAGTTCGGAACCTCGGGCATGAATCCGAGCCTCACTACGGCTAGTGCGTAGTCAGGTCCAACCGTAGGACCCGACCTTCCCTGCAGGAACGAGAAGCCCGCCAAATCGGCGGGCCATGATCGGGGAGGGTGGGTCAGTTCGGGAACCAACGCTCCGCCAGATCGCGGAACTTCGGCTCAACGGCCTTGGCCTGCTCGATGCCGGCACAGACATATCCATGGTGCCCGCCGGCCTGCCCTCGCTCCCAGTAACTGCATGCGGCGGCCACCATCTCATCTACTGAACCGCCTTCAACTCCAATACTCAAGCAGCGCACCGCAGCACCGACGTGGTCCCCGGCTCCAGGGATGCGGCTATCGCTCAGGGCGGCGCACCAGCCATGTTCTGTAGGCGCATTGGCCGTCGGAAAGTCGGAGTAGAACTCCATGATCGCAGTTGCCAGTACCAGTGGATGGCCCGGGTAAACGGGGTAATTCCCGGTCACGCTCTTGATGAACTGTCTTCCTTCCATCAAAACCCTACCTTCAGTCAGGAGTTGCTGCCTTATGGATTCGCTTGACGTATTCGTGCATGGGTTGGCAATCGCTGTCCTGGTAGCCGAATCGGTTCACGAACGTCGAGAATGAATCCCCACACTCTTCATCCTGTTGCAGCCAGGCTTCGTACTCAGCGGCTACCTTGAGGGCTTTCAAGCGGAATGCTAGTGCCGCGGCACGCTTGGCCTTCTCGTCGCGATGCCGGCGGATCATCGCTTCTTCTTCCGGACTCAATGGTCCCAGGGTAACGGTCATGACCTTTGTCCTGCTGAAGAGCTGGTGATCATTGTGGATTCTTCAATACGTAGCGGCAGATGTCTCCGACCGTTTTCCACCCCTCAGCTACATCGTCATCAATCTTGTCAAGGTCGAACTCATCTTGAATGGATTCTGCAAGTTCTTCTAGTAGGTCTTCACAGTCTAATGATTCTAGTGAGGAATCGAGTGTTACCTGTCTCAGGTCTGCGGCTGAAACATCAGCAACAATTTTTCGAATTTTAGCTTCTGTAGCTGGTTGCATATTGTCATTCCTTGATTAGTTAATCGGATTTCTGGCAGTGATAACTTACCTTAATTCCTTCGGGAATTATTTCAGCTTTTTTGATTACTGGGCTCGAAATCAACTCTCGCCGCAATTCTAACTTGCTCATGCTCGAATCATCATCATCGCTATAAGGGTATAGAACTGTTAGAACGTTGGCCGTATTAGTGGCGGTCCATTCCAAGCCATTCGCTGCTTTCGTTGGGGCTCCGCGCTTTGCCAGTTCAGTTGAGTTTATGGATGTAGTCGAGCAGGGGCCTATGCGTGCCTCTAGTATTACTAGAGCAGCCGGGATTTCATACGTTAAGTCATGGTAGGCTGTTCGGCCCATACCATGCGTAATTGTAAAGTATCTGTTGGCCATGTAGAGCCATGCGGCGACTGCTGCCGTTAGGGATAGAATTAATATAAAAACCACGTCGCTATGTTTGCTTCTTGGTCGATTTGATTTAACCTCTGCCATTTCGCTCTTAAATCCTTAGTTTGTTGTGTGGTAAGTTCGCAAAGCTGCGGTATAGGAAGAGTTACGCCTTGCTCTAGCAGCGCCTTTCGTTCAGAGGAGTTCAGCTCAAAGCATGCCCAGTCTGTGCTTCGTAGATTTGCACGCAGTTAGGGCATAGCATACCTTTTTTGCCTTGGGCCAGCTGTGCGGATTTCCAGCCTTTACGGGTGGCCAGGTCCTGAAGGTACTTGTAGGCCCGGATCAGATCGGCCTGAGTATCGTCAGCAGTTTCGAACACACCCTGCTCGTTCATGCTGTAGCAGTCGTCGGTGCTCGGGTCTTCCTGGTTGATGCACTGCAGTTCCAGGCGAATGCTCATCGTGTATCTCTCTCAAACTGACGGACTAATTGCCGGACATGGTCTAGCCTGACCATCACCTCAGAGGCCAGATGCCCCCACTGCGCTGGACTCACATCCAGATATCCAGCATTGAATTGCTGATCGATCAGGTCGATCAGGGTGGTGATGGATGCTTCCGTAATGGCAGACCTCAAAACATCTAGCGCGTCTTCGAAGTCACAGAAAGCAAATGTGGCCATTCCGTTTGTCTCTCCGTAAGTCCCGACCGCCCATAGCCCCCAGTGGGTGGGGGCGGTAGTTGGCAGGGGGCTTGGATTAGCCGACGTTCGCCGCCGGCTCGGTGCCGCTCTGGGCAGATTTTACGGCCGCGCGGATGTTGGCCAGCGCCTTGGCCAGGTCCTGCAGGTTCAGGTCGGCACCGCTGAGGGTCAGTTCGACCTTCACACTCTCCGGGGTAGCCATGAAAGGCAGAGCTTTCTCCAGTTGGTCGGCCAGCTGGACCAGCACCGGGGCGGCAACGTCCAGGTCCTTGCGACCGTACAGGGCGGACGGCGCACCAACGGACTTCGCGGTGATCTTCGCGGAGCCGTTGCGCTGGGCCTTAGCGAGCTGCTCCTGCATATGCACCACAGTGTCTTCGCCGTTGGCCTTGCACTGCTTGTCTGCGGCCAGGGCTGTAGAGACGGACGCTTGGCCCTTCTCGACCATCTCCTTGACTTCAGGGGCCACGTTTACCAGCGCCAGCATCTTGCGAACGTGGCTGACCTTACGGTGCACCGCGGCCGCGACACCGGCGACGGTGAACTTGTGGTCGTCGATCAGCTCGCGGTAGGCCTCGGCCAGGTCAAGAGGGGAAACCGGCACCTGCTGGTTGCTCACGCACTGACGCACGATCTCAACGGCACGGCCACCTTCCACCTGGCTCACCCACACGCGCTTGATATCGGCGCCTTCGGCGATGGCCAGCATCAGGCCGGCGTGGCGGGTGAAACCGGTCACTACGCGCAGTTTGCCATTCTCGGCGACAACGCCCAGCGGTTCGACGGGTTCGCCGGCCTTGTAGGAATCGGCGAAGCCGCGGATGGCATCCTGGTCGAATTCGCTGCGGATTGCCTCTTCAACATTGCAGATGAGGAGGGCAATAGGCATTTCGAAGGCGTTCTGGCGCTTCGGATCGAAGTCTAAGCCCAGCTGTTTGCCGGTGATCAGCTTCTTGGCGGTGTCGTGGATGCTGCGCAGGGAGTTGCAGCCAGCCAGAGCAGCTTGGGCGGTTTCGGTGATCAGGTTGGTGGCGATGGTCTCGGTGGTCATGGGGTAGTGCTCCTGTGTGGTCGATGGAGCCATCTTCAGGGGAGGTCGTGTGTGCCAGAACCGGCGCCGAGAAAATTTCGAAGTTTTTTCGAGCCCCTATCGCCTGACATCACCTCCCGATATTCGGACTCTAAAAATGCGCAGAGCCCGCTCTATGGCAGGCCCTGGGAAGTGGAGACACCTGCGATCAGAGCAGGAACAAGCGGCGGGCGTAGCTGCGGTTGACCTCGCGGTCGACCTTCTCCAAGAAATCCGGCACTTTCTCGGCGATCTGTTCCGAGGTCATGCCGCTGGGGATGTTCAGCCAGGTGGTGCTCAGAACGTTGTTGCCCTCACTCTGGTAGTTGCTTACCAGCTGGAAGCCTTCCGATCGCGGCTCGAGGCTGAGCGTGGCGGTCTTGATGCCAACAGCGGTCTCGTAGTCTTGTGAGGCCACCAGGCAGCAGATGTCCATATCGCGCGGGCTGGCGGCGGTCCAGCCCTGAGCCACCAGGTTGTCGGCAATAAATTTCTTGACTGCCTTGTACTCGGGGGCCTGGATGGCGATGTGTGCGGGAGTATGTTTCATGGCGGAGGTCTCTTGGCTCGGATTCGATATGGCTATCTTCCCCCGAGCTCATGTGTGCCAGAACCAGGTGTTTCATCGAAGCCAGAAAGCACGAAGCCCGCACTGTGGCGGGCTCCGGTGAAACTGCTGACTCCTGATCAAGCCCTGCTGGCCTAACCCGCTAGAAGAATGCCCTGACCAGGAATTGCGCCACAAGGTGGGAGGTGAAAACGACCAACACAGCGCCGATGAGTCTCACATCGAAGTCATTGAGCGAGGTAACGTCGAACGCTAGCGCTACATCCCCCTTGAGGCCAGCTGCTCCCCGAACACACTCCGGAGAAGAGTGAAGCCGATCACCAGGCCGGCGACCAGCAATGCGCCACCTCCCAAACCGATTTCCTTGAACTGCCTGCCTTTGGCGATGACGGGCAATGCCAGCAAGCACCAGACAACAGCGTGGCAGTGCGTGATGTAGGTGCCGATGTCCCATGGGATGGTCAACCCGGCCACCAGCACTGTGGAGCAAAGGATTAATGCGTAGATGAGGACTGCGAACACGGGCGTGTAGCGCGATCTCTTTTCGGTTGGGCTAGTGTTGCTCCTGGATCTCTTCAAGACGCTGGGTTGGTTTCGAGCTGGGAGCCTTATCTGCAAGGTCATGTAGCGTTGCGCAGTTGCCGCAGGAGAGGTAAACCGCCGGGTACATTTCGCCGTCGATGTCGGTACCCTTCGGCTCAATGCGGTGCGTCCACATATCGGCGCACCCGCAATTTCCGCAGATCAGGTGGAGTCGGGCACGTGCCACTGGTATCTCCTAGGCGTCCTGGTGATGTTTGACCACGGCGCTACACTCGGGCAGCGCCGGTTTGAGATCCTCGTACGACTGCTTGAGGAGGAGAGCACGGGCAACTCCGTTATCGCCAACGGTATCCAGAGTGAGTTGGCTGCGCGCGCCGGTGAGCGAGTCCTTGACCTCATTCAGAGCTTTGATCCCTTCCCGTCGCAGCAGTCCTACGGTTTGGAGGCTACTGAGTTTGGCCAGAGAGTCGTTGACGATGTCCACCTCAATCCACTCGGTCAGGTCCGACAGTTGGGTTTCGATTTCGCTATAGGCGTCACGGACGCGAATCAGACGGCTCCCGCCGTTCTTCGCAATGGTGTCCAGGACGAGGATGCACCCGTCCCCCAGAATCTGGTCGGAGTAGCCGGTGACGCTGCGAATGCTGGCCTCGGCGACGGTGATCCTGACGCCTTCGACAAGCGGCAGCCGGGCGTCCGAGTCTGCGAGAAGTTCCAGTTCAATCCATTTTTTAGCCATAAGCGTTCCTTGATGAGGTAATTGAGCCTGCCACTCAGTACCAAGTGGAGAAAAGGCGACACAGTCATGTGGGGTGGTGTTGAGATTTGGTTTCATCGCCATGCGATGGGCTTAAGCTGATCAACCCCAACTCCAGGTTCTCAACCTGAACATCATGCCATAGCTCCTGCTCGATCAAAGCGTAGGTATCTGCAAGCTCTTGGGCGTGCTGGCGCTCGTTCGCGGCGCGCTCCTCCTCGGCCACGATGAAGTCAATCAAGGCGAGGTCGTAAAGGTCGTACGCACGTTGCCAGCGGCCGGCAATCGCAGGGAAACCCGGTTCTACGCTCAGCAGCGCATGCGCCTCAGATGCGATGGGGGCAAGGTGTCTCTGTTCGGCGGGGAGAGCTGGCAGATCAATTGACCGCGCAACCTGTTGGAGGGCCTTCTCACCCTCCGAGCACTGGAAACGTAGGAGGAGACTTATCGGCAGGACGCCCCGGGCGAAGGCCAGGCATGCCTGGAGTGCTGACTCTTCTTCCTGTTCGGCTGCCAGAAGCGCCTCCAGCTCTGGGATGACCATGTATCGTCCTCTGGTGAATGTCTGATGTGCACATGGTCTACGCTGGCGCGGTGTGCCACCAGCTCAGGCTGCGAGGATAGGCGCGAGCAGATCCCGGTACATGCGGGCTTCTTCAACAGATTCCAGAATGTCGTCGAGCGCCCGGTGGCTCTGGCGTTTGACTGGCTCGAATGCTGAGCTGATCGTCTTGAGGAATTCCTTCACCGCGCTTATATCCAGATTGCGGTAGTGAAGGTGCGCATTAAGCGCTGGCATTTGGGCCTCAATGAACATCCGGTCGAAGTGGATACCACTTCCGCACAACGGTGAGGCCTTGGCATGTACGCCATGCTCTACCAGGAACTGGATGATTTGCTGTTCAGCACTGGCCAAGTCGGTTGTGGAGGCCGACACATCGTCGAAAAGGCCATTGCGAGTGTGCATGCTCCGAACGATGTCGTCGCACAAAGGAAGGACGTCAGACTGGTCGTGATGAATGACCACGACGTGTTGGGCAAGGACATTGAACTGGGCGTCGGTTACCAGGACCCCGACTTCCAAGATTCGGTGCCGGTACACCATCTGCTTATGCAGTTCAGTGAATCCGGTTGACTCAAGATCAAGCCAGGCCAACCGGCGATCGTTATTCATCATGGGGAGGGCTCCAGTGGTGGCAGTACATGCGAATTCTCCATGCCAGGGGATGTGCCACCAGCCCGGACAGAGTGCCCTATTCGTTCGCCTCCCCGCGCCCCGCTGCACGTTTTGCTCGGCGTGCTTGAATACGCCAGCTGGTCAGCGGGCCGAGGAGCGTAAGCAGTGCTGTCACCACAACCAAGGCAATGGAGAGCGGCTTGCCGCCGCGGATGTGGTAATCATCAGGACTGTAGGAATAGGGTAACGATCCTTCAGGCAGGCGGATGTATATACCGCCCGCATCCTTCGGCTGAAGCCACCAGCTCCCGTCGAATTTCGCCTCCATACGACCAACCACACGGCAACTGGTGTCATAGGGAATCTGCAAGGCTTGGCAGGCCGCCTTGTCGCGCACGATGACCTTGGCAGTATCGATCACCTGGAGAGAGTGACCGACCTGTAACGCGGCCCAGATGACCAGCATTGGCCAAGCGAAGGCCATGAGTAACCTGGACAAGGGATTAATCTCCGACATAACGAGGCCAAGGCAAGGTATCCAACAGGCTGGCGCAATGCCATCCAAAGTTAGGCCGCAAATTTCAGGGCCGAGGATCTGATGTGTTGCGCTGCCTTGAGCAGGGTATTTGCAACAGTGCTCCAATCATTATTCCACCAGGCAATGACCCTGCTGGTCTCCTTTGCCGTCGGCGCCGATATTACGGATCGAACATCAGCGCCTACAGCCTCCCACCTGTCCATGCCCTCGGAGTGCTGGGCGTTGGGATCGATTTCCGACCGATTCACGATCTTGATCTGTTCTTGTCTCAGGCCTTTCGTTGCCGGGTATCCAGTTGCGTCTGCAGGTACTTGGCCATCGGTAATTCGTGCTTGCCATACCGGTCGTAGTCGGCCAAGCGGGCCGAGATGTAGGCCGCCAGCGGCTGCTGCCACTCCTCACTACTGACCGAGTAAGCGTATTCCTCGTAGAAGCGCACGATATCTCTGTACATCGAGTGGCTATAGGTCACGGCAATCTCCTGGGCGAGGGCCGGTGCGGTGCCGAGGGCAACCAAACTACACTCGAGATCGGCAGGAAAGGTCGTCTGACGAACCCAAGAAAGGGCGTTGAAGAAGTGCGGGCCGAGATTCAGGCGCGGTTCGCTGGTGCTGGATAGAACTGGTGCCATGTTACGTTTCCTATAATCGGGAGTGAATTACGCGGCAGCCCGCACTCTGCCGGACCTGCGCGCTGCGATCCGTTTCTGGATGCGCTCTCGGGCAGCTTCTGCTTCCTCTCCAGGGCTGGGCAGCGAAAGCTTGATCTGATTCATCCGACGAAGTTCGTGTTCATGCATCCAATCCATGAGGGTCTGTGCCGTTCCGACATCCTGGTAACTGCGAGGCCCTCCAAGACCCATCTCAGTCCTAGAGCCATACTGCTGGCGCTTTTCCGCCAGGTCGCTGATGGCTCTCATCTCATCAAGCATCTCGTCAAAATTGAAGCTAGCGCGCATGCGTTCACGGATGCCCAGATCACTGATCAAAAGTAAAGGATCATCCAGGGCGACTACCGCGTCCGGTAAAAGGCCCACAGGGCAGAGGGGAAGGGCAGGGCCAGCTTGCATTGAGAAGTTCAGGGTGTGTTGAGTGATGGGATGGTTGCATTGCATGGATAAGCCTCGTGTAGTGATGAGGCTATGTTCACCACAGACTCGTTGTGCCAGAACCGCTGGCCCACACGGCTTTCAATGGCTGGTCCCCCATACTCACCAGGGCATTAGTTCTCCATGCGACAAGAGGCGTTGGGGGCCGGGATTGTGACTTGGTAGGAAGCTACTTCGGGAACCAAGACAAGTTCTGGATTCAACCAGGGGGCACCCCTAGAAAGTAACGACTGAGCTTTTGTCTAGCATGCGTCTGTCTTGGCGTTAGCCCCAGAAGAACAGATAGAGTTTGCACAGCAGCATGATCACCATCAAACCAAGCACGTAATTGGCAAACCAGGACTTTGCAGGTGGGGAGCCATCCGGGAACTCATCAGCCCGGGTGGGTGGCAGTACCCCGGTACGTTGCAGGCGCATTTCGACAAGGCGCTCGCGCATAGCACGATGACGTTTACTGTTGATCACCAACAACCCTGCTAGCGACAACAGCAGGACGGTGATCTGCGCAGGGCCGGCATGGCGGGTGCCAAACAGGCCGGCCGCCACCAAAGCAGGGCCCATCAGGCTGGGCAGTACCAGCCAGATACCAAGACGGTACCCTCTCAACATGGCGAATTGGCCGGCGCAGACAAGCAGCACCAGCACCAAGAATGCGGCCAATACGTAATTCTCGCTTTTCGGCACACCGCCTAGGTAGCCGGATTGCCAGAGTGCGATGCCACTGCCCGAGGCCAGCATGCAGAGCAGGCTGCCGCCGATAAAGGCTGGGAAATGACGGGCCATGAAAGCCTCAAACTTCCCTCCCGATAACCGCCCTGGGTATTTCATTTCAAGTCTCCTTGGATTTATCCGGGATGCCGTAGGCTCGGTAACCTAGCAGATATTCCGATGGGGGATCGAGCATGAAGGTTTTGTCGCCGACGGCACCGGTTATCTTTTCATCGACCTGCAGGCCTGGCGCGGGAGGGAACTGCGTGTTTTGCTTTAGTTGCTAATTCCGCTAGTCAATCAGGCCTAATTCCGCGCACTCTTCGCGCCAGCCCGCCCAGAGGTCAGCCTCGATGTAGGCGTATGTGTCCTGGAGGTCTTCCCATTGCGCCTGGCGCTCTTCCTCCTCCGCTAACTCCCTCTCGTACTCACGTTCGATGTGCGCATGAACTACGGCCTCCGCAGCCTCGTCTGCATCCATCCCCCGGCTCCAGGCCAGCAATAAGGTCTTGGCTTGCCCCTGGGTAGCCTGAGCTACTTGCGAGTAGGAAATCTCCATCAAGGCCGCTACCTGCTTGTCCACCGCCACCAGCCATTTCGTGTACGGCTGATCTAGGGGCGAGGCCGGTTTCAGCCACCCAGCCGAGAGCTGACCTACCGAGCCGTTGCGGTAGTTCTCGTAGTACAGCTCCGTGTACAGCTCGTGTGCCAGGTTGTACTGATCAGCCAACTCAGGCACGTCCAGAAGGAGCAGCGGGGCCCGGGGGCCGTAGTGGCGGTGAATCAGTACGTCATCGCTCGCCAGCTGGTGGACGGCGTCATATGCCGCCTGCAACGCCTCCTCGGCCTGGGAATCACACCCTTCGATGGTGGAGAAGACAGCTACGTTGATCCACAGTGAGCGGGCGGCTAGGGCTTGTGCGAATGCGGGGTTCATGAGGGGGCTCCGTGACTGGGCTAGGTCAGATGGAGCCATCTTCGGACCTGACTGGCTGTGCCAGAACCTCCTGCGGATGTTGGCCGATGCCGGGCAAGGCGATCACCCCGGAATCAGTCAGAACCGAAGATTGGTAGCCAATCGGCATACCAGGCAGGCGCGATCTGCGTCGTGGAGCAATATGCGGAGCTGCACCCCAAATATGCGCAGGACCCCGCGAAATATTCGGAGCAACTTCGAATGTATGCGGACCACCTCCGCACATTTCTGCCGCCGGCGGAACCTAGAACGGGTTTTCCTTCATCAGTTGCCGGCAGTCCTCGAGCACCAGGTCGTAGTGATCATCGGAAGAAATCAGTCGTTCATGTCGAATAATCGAGAGTGGATCTCTCTCGTTCGGCTCCTCCGTTTGGTTCAGGAAGGTTACGACCATGCGGTGGTACCACCACTCTACGTTTTCCCCCGCGGCGGGCTGCACCAACGCATTGGTTTCCAATGTTTCGGGCTGAACGCATTGATTCGAGTCTTCGGGGATGAAGGTGACTCTGAAGTCCACCCACCAGCCTTCGCCGCGATGTCGGAGTTCGACAGTATGTACCTGGTCCTGACGCGGCATGCGCAGCGCCTGGCGGGCGGCCGGGTCGTAGAGGTTCAGCATCGTTCGGAGTCTTCTTCTGGTCCGGCTGCAAAAGCCCCGGCGCCGAGGAATGAGGTTCAATTTCTGCAGGGTATCAGGGGGCAGGGGGCCAGCGAAGTGTCCATCCCCGAGATTCGGGGATGAGTGTGGTGAGATCAGAAGGGGTGGTCTTTCAGGAGCTCATCACAGAGGCGAACGATGATGTCGTAGGGTTCGGCGAAGCTGGGCAGCCGGCTGTAGCTGTCACAGGTGGCCTTCACATCGTCGATCTCCGAGCCGTCATGGTTGCGGATATGAACCATGATGTGGTGATACCACCACTCTCCGCGCAGCCATCCTTTCGCCTGCTCGTCGGTTACCGGGTGATCGTTGGGGTCGGTGGGTTGGGTGCCATCCTCGTCAGGGAGGAACGTGATGTCGAAGATTCGGCCTTGATATCGCACCCGAACTTCCATTTCCTCATCAGGTTGCTGCATGCGCAGAGCCTGACGTGCACCGGCGGTGTTGAGATCGAACATGAAGGCTGCTCCGGAGTTTGGGGGGCAGCAAGCCAATCACCTCGTTCTTGAAAGGCCTGCTTTTGCTCTTGAGCCTCGCATTCTCCCAACCCCCGGGCTGTGCCACCAGCTGTTGTCAGGCTGGCGCTTGGGATGCCAGGGGTGTGCCCGCTACCTGATCGCGATGATGCTCCAACCTCGCCACCTGCTCGAACTCAGCCAGGGTGACGCGCCCGCCGGCGGCAGCTCTTGCCATCAGGCGATGGCCGACCATGCCAGCCATGTCGGTTGAATCCTCCAGTTGCTCGGCGGAGCGCTTGAAAATCGCTTGGGTCAGACGCTGCACCAGGACGACCTTCTGGGCTTCTGGCAGATCCGAAGCCATGAAATGCTCCATTGCAAGTATGAACTGGCTGCGGGTTTGCACCGCTTCGGGGGGCACGCGAAGATGGGCGCAAAGCTCCCGTATCGCTGCGTCAACCTCTGGCAGACCGAGGATGCGAATACCACAGGTGTCTTGGAAAGGACGGCCATCAACGATCAGCCGAAGCGTAATGAAATCGCCATCTCCTTTACCGTCGAAAAATTCCATTTGGCCTCCTATGTTCGGCTAGCTGTCATCTCGGACCTGGGGGCGGATCGTCCAATTGGCGCAGACTTTAAGAATCAAATCCTCCACAATCCCCAAGAGTATTTCGGTGGCGATCGCTCCCTCCTCAGTTATAGGGTCAGACGATAAATTCACAGTAAACCTATCTGCTGTGGCGGCGGACCTTTCGCGCCAAATGTGAGTCATGGCCTCGATGCCGGCCTCGCGACCTATGCACTCCAGAAAAGCCCGTCCAAAACCTTGCTTTCGGAGTTCGCGATCAAGATGAATAGCAACTAACTCGACCTGGATGATCAACTCGCGCTCAACGATTGATACCCTGTGTTCGATTGACGCTAACCCCTTCAAGGCACCGTTTACGTGGAGCTCGTAGCAGGGTACGTCCGCGAAGTCTTTGATCGACATGGGCTCGTCGTCCGGGCGCGGTGATGGAAACAGCATCTGACGCTCATCGATAGTCGTCATCTGGAACGTCACCATCACTTTATCGTCTTTGTTCCTGCTCCTTCTGGGCTTGCCCCACGCATCCACAAAGCGCGGTGGCATCACGATATCCTCACAATCAATCACATCATGGCTCATACGCGGGGGCTTCCTCATGCACAACGCTAGTCGATCTCAAGGGCGGGGCCCAGGTATTGGATGGAGACTGAGGCTCTCCTTCAAGTGAAAGCGTCAGCAGTGACTGCCCAGTCTCTGCGAGTTCAACCTGCGCCAGAGCATGGTCATAGCGGACAACGGCGATCGCGCCGGTAGGGATCATCCTAGCTTTGTTGAAACAGGTGACAGCTACATCGGCATCGGTTAGGAGTGCCTCTACTGCCTCGGTGCTGAGGAAGCCGAGTACCTGCAGGTCACCCGTTGAGTTCGAGCGCGATTCGTCTACCCCATTCCAGGCGGCAAAGGCTTCTGCCTCGGCGTCCTTGATTGGGCCGCGCGCTCCACAGCACTGGCACTGGATGAAATGGCCAGCCAGACTCTGTTCGGCGAGCAAGTTGATGGTCTTGCAGTACGGGCAACGAGCGTTCTGTTGGCTCATCCGTCGCTCCTTTTGCGAGTTGATTCCGCCGTTAGGCGGCAGAGGAAGGTGTCTGCTTAGCACTAGCTGCTTGAGCCTTGGCCATCGACAGCTTGATGTGTGGTGCTACGCGCTCAGCCGGAAGATCCATACAGATGACCTCATCGGGAAGGTTCACCAAGTGGTGGATGATGTAACGGCACGGCGTCTTGTGGTTGATCACATCAAAGAGCGATTGCCTGTCCCGGCGCTCTACTCGCTTGAGTAAACGTTTCGCCGTTGCCACGACGGCAGCGTCGGTCCGATGGTAAGTGGCTGCCAACGCGAGGCAGAGAATTACGTCTAATGGGCGCATAGAGTTCCTCACGATAGGAAGGCCGGAGCCCCGGATACTACCGGGGGGCCGGTGTCAGTCAGAGCCAAAGTGGTGGGCTGTAATCCACCGCTGGCGCGGGATTAGCAAATCACCGCGGAGTTATCCACGATTGCGGTGCCGGCGAAGAAAGCCTGGATAGAGTCCTGGCACTCGATGTAGAAGGGGCCTTGCCAGTCGCGTACCCACTCAGGTGCGAGCCGAGCGTGGATGAAATTGTCTGACTCTTGGGTGTTGTCCCTGATCGCCAATACATAGGACCGGTCCATCGCAAGGACCTCGGGCGTCACGTCAATCTGCGTAGGGCCAGGGTCTACGCCTACCGCGTTGTCGTTCTGCCAGGCTTGAGGGTGAAAAGTTGCGTAAACCCGGGTTCCCTCTGTTGGGGTGGTATCGGTGGCGCGGCACTCTGGGGTTGGGGCACTCACCGGTGGGAATGTGGGCTGCCTTGCGGGTGGAACAGCCTCGAGCAGGAAAATAACCTCGCGACCTTCGGACGTCGCGTTCTGGCTGTAGCCGGCGCAGATTCCCTCCAGGATCTCCAGTTCGATCGTCTCTGCAAGACTGAGTAACGCCGCGCTGGTGTCGGCGACCAGGGTTTTGGGCGCCATGCCCAGATCGCTCAAGGCATCCAGGAACTCTCCTAGGCCACCTTCCTGCTCCAGTCGTGGGGATAGGTACTTCAGGTATTCGATCAGCGCTTCTCGTTTGCTGCTGAAGAAGAGCGGCCCCTGGATTGCGTCCATGGCGGGCTCACCCAGTGGATAGTCTGCAAACACCAGGCACCACTGTTCGGGTATCGGATGCGTGATGTGGGGCTGTTGCGTCATGGTGTACTCCGCGTCTGTGTCGATGGAGTCCATGTTCATGTCTGGCGGAGGGTGCCAGAAGCCGGGCATTGCGAGTATCTGGGCCAGACGGGTCGCCAATACTGGTCTTCGGTGCCCAACAATCGTATTGGAGGCCCGCCCAGCCCTCACTACAGAGTGATCCCCTTCAACTGATTGTTCAGGACAGCCTCAAGCTGATCGCCAAACCTCGATTGGAGGGCGTGCTCCGTCTTCTCGTTGTACAACGCGAGGATCAGACGGAACGTACCTTCCTCGTCACCTCGAATGCGGAACAAGGTGTTGGACTTCAAGAGCGGCTTAGCCTTGTTGAACCACTCCACCTCGTCAGCCATTTGCGGTAGAGCCTGCTCCAGGTATTCGTGGGTATCGCTGGCGTCGATCTGAGAAGCAGCCTCGAGGTTGAGCTGATACCCGTGCTCCTTCAGCGCCTGTACCATTGCTACTTGCTGGATGGAGTCGATCTCGATCGACAGGGGCTTTTCTTCGCCCGGGTCCTGAACGCTCCCCAACCGCTTACCCTTGAGGAATACGATGCAGGACCAGGCCAGATTTTCGCCGTCACCGTCTTCGTGAGTGTGCAGGTCCTTCAGCCGTATGCGGGCGGTAGAGATGACCTTGAGGTTGTTGATGGTCGTTTCCATGTGAGATGCCTTTGTGGTTTATGGCATCTCTATCCTCAATGGCGTCTCTGCGTGCCAGAATCACCCTCTGTGTAGATCCGTCCCCCCACAACCTAGGGAACCATGCACCCGTGCTGGAGCAAGCAAGCAACTCATGGCCGGCAGTCAGCCGTCACCCGCGTGTCAGTTCCACTGTCTTGGTCATCGGCAGCAGAGATGCGCCGGAGTGTGAGGTCGCAAAGGTCTTCTTGTCCTGTACTGAAGTGATCACCCCGCACGAGGCGTTTTTCACAATCGAGTACACAACCTCAGGCCGCAGCCATGCCTCAACAGGTAAGGGGAGCCTGGCTACAGGTGTGAACAGGAACATGAACACGGCGTCGATCGGTGCCAGCGACGGCTTTAACCGTGGCTTCATCACGGTTACGCCTGATGCCCTACAAGGGCACCGGTTGGGCACCTATCTCATGTGGCGGGTGGTGCAGTTCCTTCACCAATTTCCAGATGCACAGGTCAATCCCATCAGGTTGAGCGATGCCCAAGCGTACAAATCCAATCGCTTGCGCAGAAACCGGTTCTACGAGCAGATCGGTCTCCAGTTCGACTATTACGATGGGGAACATGAGAACGGAAGATCGCGACCGGCGCGCGCCGGTGACCTAATCCTTGTCGAGACCTGGAAACGGAACATTCAAGAACTGGGAATGGGCGACTATCTCAAGCACCAAGACAGCCACGTGCGTGGTCTCTGCCACGAGGTCAGCACGCTGGAGAATCGCTGCAGAAGCCTTCAAAACGCTCTTGATGATGCGCGTCGACGTCCCATCCGGTGGGGCGTTGCCACCTTCCTCGCTAAGCATCTGCACATCATAGGGCCGGCGGTCCTTGTCATGATGGCGGCGTTGGCCGCCTATAGGGCCCTTGGCGGCGAATCCAGCTGAGGTGATTGGTTCGACCTGAAAACGTCTCCTAGGCCCCGCGGCGGGCCTTCCTGGGTCATCTCGTCCCTCATTCGCTCGACTTGGGCAAATGCGCTGTGTTCGCCTCGGTGATACGAATCCCAGCACGGTTCCGCCCGTTCGAGGGCCTGGTCCAGGGCCAAAACGAAGTTCACTAACTCGAAACCGTCACGCAGTTGGTGCCTCGCTCCGACCTCATGAAGGTCGCCGAGATCAATTACCAAGCTTCCCTGCCAACGTTTCGCCCTGAATCTCCAATCAGCCGACTGGAGACGCCGGGTAATAGTCGCCTGGTGGTAAGACGGAAGGACATCCAGAGCCGAAGCTAGGGTGCGAATTTGTGCGAATAGCTTCCTCCAAGACTCACGAACGTGGTCGGTATGTTCCTGGTCTCGTCTCGCGATCCTCTCCAGATATTCGGTAACGGTAAGATTCCCAGCCTGGACCTGCCAAAGCCATCCCTGTTGCTCCCTGGTGAGGTAGCTGGGGCTCGTGGCCACCAGTATCGGTATCAGGAGGTGGACGCACCTAGCACGGTTCAGGTGTTCAACAAGGGCCCGCACGTCCACGGATTCAGCCAGGACCCAATCCGGCTCAAGACCCTGCATTTCGTCTTGAATCCGCAGGCACACTCTCTGGGTATCCTCAAGGCATGAAACCAGAAGTTCGGGGCCGAATGAGCCGGCCTCAAAGCTTAGCGGTAGTCGCGCGACCCGATGGGGGAGGGCAAGTGCCTGGGAGAGGGGGGAAGTCAGCTTCCGTCCACCTGAAAACAGACGTTCAAATCTGGAACCGAGGCGTGCCCGCAACCTCTCGTCAAATTCTCCAGCCTCATGTTGGATCTGCTTCACCCAGGGGGCTGCAGCGAAGCACTTATCGAAAGCCTCAAACTGCCGTTTGGTGTAGTTACCCTCACGTCCAGCTGGGATCAGGAACCAGCCAGCCTCTAGGGCACGTACTACGTCATTGGACGCTTCGTCAGAATCCTTCCACATCCCTTTGAGGCGCAGCCGGGCGGTACGAAGGTGCGTCGGGCAGACCAGTGCATCACGGTTGATTGGGTGCATGCTGTTGTCTCCTATGTAACCTCCATATTCCTGGGGCGGGCGCTGTGCCGGAACCTGTCGCTGACATCGAACAGCCCGCAGGACGAATTCCGACCTGCGTCGCCGGGATGGTGTAGGGATTCGGCAGCAGAGGAAATTCCTTGTCACGCGAATTCGCGGGCTGCCGAAAAGGGGCACCCAAAGGACACTATTAGGGTGAGGAGATCCTCCCCAATGATCAGTTCCGTAAACCACGCTTTGCAAACAACCTGGTGGCTACAGGTGCGGCCGATGCCAAGCCTTCGTCACCGCGATGCGTTTATCCAGCTCCTTGCTTCCGCAACCCACATTCTGAGCGACGTCGATGGCAGTTATGTCACTGGAGTACAAGACGTCCTCACTGCAATCCATAAGGCGTCCTCGTTGACTGAGGCCGTATTTTCTGAGGTCGATCGCATGATGGAAGAGCTTCAATCCGCAAGCCGGCGAGTGAATGACGCAGCCGCTGACACGTCAGGGCCTGTGGCGCTATTCGTCCCTGGCTTTGGGGGCAGGGCGCAAGAATTAGCCCGTGGCCTCCAAGGTATGGGGGCGAAGGTCATCACGCTCTACCACCAGATCCCTTTCAACCCCGAAGATGAGGCCGGAATTCGCCGCGCCAGTATGCTCATCGTCGGTGACGGAGTGCTCAACGATCCAGTGGCAATCCCCTTCATCTCCAAGATCGTGATGACATCTGAGTCTGAGGCCCTGGTCGTGCTTGTCGTGGAGTCCTGCCCCCTGACATTCGAGCAGCGTCGGACAGCCACGGAGCTCGGACAAGTTCGTATCATGGCGCTCGATGATGACATCCGCATCTTGCGCTCCCTATTCCGGAGCCGAAATCGTGACATCGAGATCGAAGGGTATCGGGTGCTACTACTAGATGACTCCAGGACCGATGCCTACCTCGCCCGGAAATTCCTCACCGAGGAAGGCCTGATCGTTGAGCACATCCAGCATCCAAGCCAAGTGCTGGAAGCTCTATCCCGATTCCGACCTGATGTTCTGGTCACCGACTTCCACATGCCGGAGGCGAACGGGGACGTCGTTGCCTCGATCATCAGGCAGGACAGGGACGCCACCATCCCCATTATTTTCCTGAGCCGGGAGTCCAACGCCGAGAAGCAACTGCTCGCCTTGTCCCGAGGGGCGGACGGCTTCGTCCAAAAACCTCTGAAGCGAGGAGCCTTCATCAAGGCGTTGAAGTCGATAATCAGCAGGTCAAAGGGATTGGAGTCCAGGATGAGAAGAGACCCCCTGACGAACCTCCTGAATCACGGCCAATTTATGGCGTCCGTCGCGACTGTTCTTGCCGAAGGCCCGCCAAGTTCGTTGGTTCTGATCGACATCGATCATTTCAAGTCGGTCAACGATACCTTTGGCCATCCAGTAGGGGATAGGGTGCTGGTTGGCCTGGCCGAGGTGCTCACCGATTCGCTGCGGACTGATGACTATGTCGGGCGGCTTGGGGGAGAGGAATTCGGCATTGTCATGGTAGGTGCCAATCCAAGCCAGGCGAAAATGGTTGTGGATAGGCTACGGTCCATCTTTACCGCGATTCAGTTCCAGTCCGAAGATGGGGCCTCGTTCAGTTGCTCGTTCAGTGCCGGTGTTGCGATTCTGAATGTAAGCGTGAAGGAAGCGCACCGTGCCGCCGATGAAGCGCTCTACAGTGCGAAACGGAGTGGGCGAGATCGTGTTGAGATTGCCCAGCTTGGGTAACTGATCCGCAAAAAGAAAGCCCCGCGGTCTGCGGGGCTTTTGGTTTCCAGTCTTCAGGCCTGGAGTGTGGTGTTGCGCGGCTGAAACTCCCGCACATTGTCCGGCCGGGTGCTTGGCGGTTGTTCGTCCAGGGACGATGTTTGGGAGTGATCATCCTCTTCTACAGGTTCGGCCTCATGGACGAGCCCGAGCAGCGCGCGCTCCATCATCTCGTCGGTATCGAACTCAGCTATGGGGAAATCAAGCGGCATCTCGACCTTCTCGAGCAGGTGTTTGATGTCGCCATGGGTAAGGCAAGGCTGAATACGCATCAGGCGTACGAGTTGGATGATGGCCTCTTTGTTCATCTCAACGGCAGCCATGCACCGCGACCATACGTTCTTGCGAATCATCGCCAGGCGTGAAGCCTTCAGCGTTGCTTCGGCATCATTTGCTGGCCTGTAGAACGCATGGCGGCCGTCGCCCAACATCAAGAACTTCGAAGCAAGGTCGTCGAACGACTGCAGGTCATCGAAGGCTGCTTCGCTTGAGGTGCCGCGGATGACCTGTTCTGCTGCGCTACCAATCAGAAGCATGTGCATGCGCCAATTGATGAATTGGCCAGTAGCAATCAGGTTCATGTCCGAGAAGATCTTTGCGGTACGGGCATTGAGATCGAGGTCTGCGTAGAAACTGCCATCGATCAGGCAGTTGCTGCCTTTGTAAGCGATGATCCGTGCGGCTTGGTGTATGGCCAAGCGTGTTGTATCAGCCATTGTCACCTGAAAGGCCGGCCGTTGGGCTGGTGTCTGCGCAAACGTTTCAGGAAGAGCAAGTGCTTTAGACATCCCGGAAATCGGGTCGGTAGTTTCAGACTTGATCTCCTTCTTGGAGGACGTAGCCCAATAGGCGCCTCCAAGCAGAGCAGCAACCAGGAGGGCAGAGATGCTGTAACCCAGGTTGTCTGTCACCACTCTGTAAATGCCAGCTGCGCCTACGTAGGTTGCCAGGCCTGCGGATGCTGTTGCCCAAACGAAGTGAAGGCCGCGAGCGAAACCATCGCTCATCGACTTCCCCAGCTTCCCGGGATCGGCTTTAACAATCGCCGACACCAGGAAAGCGAAAGCAATCACGATGGAGAGGACGATGGCAGCCGTCGTTGCGGTCTCTACGAGATCACTCGGTCTGTCCTTATAAGTGAACACGGCCAGTACATACAGACCAACTACCAGGCACGACAAAAAGAACGGAGGTACCCAACCCGGCAGCAGCCGGGTTGCCTCCCTTAAATTGCTGAGACTGCTCATCATCCCTCCTTTCTTATGCCTGGGCTTCAGCGGCTGCTTCCGGAGCCGGAGTAGCTTCCTTCACCGCTGGAGCAGTAGGTTTCTGAGGCTTGGAAGCCGCGCCTGCTGGCTGTTGAGGTTTGCTATTGGTTTTTTGGCCGGCGCCGTTCTTCGGTTGCTGAGCCTGAGGTTTGGCGCTGCTGCTTTGCTTCTGCTGACCGGTTTGAGTTGCCTTGGCGGTGCCCTGGGCTTGAGCTTGTTGCTCTCCGCCCTTTTTCGCATTCTGCAGGACGGGTTTAGGGGCTTGCTTCGATCGGCCAGGCTGTTGCGCGGATCGAGCGGACTGCCCGCCGCCGTTCCGGTTGAGGTTCAGGTCCTTGTTCACCTCGCGCATTTCGGCTTCGAATGCGTTCAAGGCGCGCTCGAATCGGTCCGCAGCCTCATTTGCTCGGCGCCGAGTCTCAGGTGAGCCTGCCATTTTCATCTGGAGGATCGTGGTATCAACGCGGGAGGCTTGGATTGCCATGCCCACCAGGGTTGCAGATCGTTCGCCGGTGATCCGAACCTCTTTGGTCGGGTGTAGAGCTTCGTTGCTGCGTTCATCAGCCATTGTTGTCACCTTGGTTGCTTGGGCCAAAAGACCGGAGCCAGGTCCAGTGCGCAGTGCGCTGGACGCAGGAGTTGAAGAATTCCTCAAGGTCGCGTGAGTGCTTGAGATATGAAGCGGTGTCGTCAGGCACCAAAGCGCCCCACACATCAACCCAGAAGAGATGGGCAGCCTTGTGGGGCAGGTAGCAGACCTCAACGTGTCGATACTCCGGGGTGCGGAGGTAGATCTTGCCGATGTAAAGGACCAGCGTGATCGAGAGGATCAACGTGAGGATTTGACGAACAGGGCTGCTTGCTTTTCCTTCAGCCATTGACGGTTTCCTGTGTGAGCGTAATGCGGAAGCCTGTGCGCTTGAGGACCAAGGCAAGAGCCTCGTCGAGATCAAAGCCACCATCGACCAGTGAGGAAAGGAGGCGCACCGCGGCGACTTCCTTAGGGTCACTGACTCCTAAGGTTTGGCTCCAGTCCTTCCAGTGTTTTGTTGAAACTGGGGTAAGCATGGGGACGATCGCGTGGATCTTTCGAATGCCGGAAATGTTCGGGGGAGATTCCGATGCATAGGTGTGGCACATGCGAGCCAAGAACTCACCTGCGTTCATCCTGGACGCAATGAGCTTCTCGAACTCAGCGGTGCGTCCAGCCTTTCGGAGTGCATCAGGGTCATCCATACCTTGGCCGAGCGGGACGATGGCCGTGACGATGCCAGCAGCTTCGCAGTTTCTGATCGAGACGATTCCGCCTTCATAACCCGCGATATCGCCGTCCACCATATGTGCCACCTCGGTGACACCTTCACCTGCGATGAAGGCCGCCTGACCAGCATTGATGGAAGCCTGTCCAATAGCGGTCCCCCAGAACCCCATGAACTGGATAGACCAGCCGTCGAAAGTACCCTCAACCGCAATTAGGGGGCCGGGCTTCCTCATGCTGAACAGATACGGGGTGTCCTTCTTGAGCGAGTCGGCGAACATATACTTCTTGTTCCATCGATCGCCTTTGCCGGAAGGTAGGCGTCCCCAGAGACGAACGTCCCCATCAGGATGCGGCCAGTAACCGATGACACGATTGTTCATCGTCCGCCGGTACTTCGAAGGGTTGTTCTCCTCGACCAGGATGTATCCCTTGGCGATGGCTACATCCCGGGAGATACCGCGCTCCTCGAGTAAAGCCAGAACCTCTTCGGGGGACGAATAGACGCCAAGTCGCATCGTGGCCATCTGCTCATCGTTGTAACCACGATCCGTCTGCAGCTGCTGAAGAAGGTCCGGGTACTTGCGGGCCAGGATTTGGGTCGCTTGGATAATGGCGCGCCCTGGGGAGAGGGGGGCAGGGGAGCCATTGATACGACCTTCAGGATTTTTGCTCGAAGGGGGGGCAACTCGGGCAAGTTCGCATAGGCGCTCTACGATCTCCTTCCTCGAGTAGCCCGATTTCTCCATCACGTCCCACAGCGAAGTCGACTCGCCACAGTTCTTCTTACGCGGACAATGGATCAAGTGGGTTCCAGGATGATGGAAGGCCTCATGCATTCCGCAGGCCGGGCAGAGCATCCGGTATGTCCCTGAGGTCTGAAGCTTCGTCGGCTTCAGGTGGTCGAGCAAGCCTGCCGAGACTGCATCTATTTCGGGATACACCTTCTCATGGAGGAATTCGGTTATTGACTGGCGCTGCATTCGGCTGCTCCTGTCGAAACCGCTCGGATGAACTCCTTCGAGGCACCAGCCTCACTGGCGATCTCAGCTAGCTTCCGCTTCAGGCCGCGACGTACCTTCCATGTCTGCTTTCTTGAGATCTTCAGTATCTCAGCAATCGCGCCTGACTCCTGATTCTCAATAACAGCCAGCCGTAGAATGTGGTGCTCACGGGCAGAAAGAAGGTGGCGGATCTGTTCGATGTATTGGTGGCAGGTTTGGCCGGTCTCGTCCGGTAGTAGGACCCCATCAGCCAGGAACTGAGGTGCGTATTCCAACGCCTCAGAAAACTGTGCAGACGCGAGCATGTAGTCGGACTGAAGAGAATGGGAGCGAGGACCAAGTTCGGTTACCAGGTCCCCCATATTGATAGCCGAGCTGCCAGGAACTTCAGCAAGCACATCTCCGCGTCCGTCCCAACGTATGTAGTTGAGAGCCGCGCCGATGATATGGGCAGCACGTTGATGAGGCTCGACATCTTGATAAAGCTCGATCGCGGAAGCGACGGCCTTGTAGAGCCCGATCTGCAGGATGGACAGGATCTCGTCGTCCGTCAGGCTGACGCGCAGCTTTGAACGAACCTCAGCGATCCACTGTGGTCTTGACTCGGGATGGCAGACGACTTCCCACGGATCGAGCTGCGCGAACTCCTCGCGTGACAATCCCGTCAGCCAATTATTGCGCTGTGAGCGCATGGCCCCTCCTCCGGCAAGAACAGCCGGTCCTAAGCGTCGCGGTGTCGGAAGCCGACACCGCAACAATCTCCAATCGGCTGATTGCCAATTGGCCCCCCCCTCAAACAGTGAGTGCAGCTTTTTCAGCTGTCACTGCACCAACTCCAGTGGCCATCCGCAGATTGTCCGCTGGTAGTTCGCGGCGATTTTATGGGGCAAGAAAAGGACAGGCAACCCAAAAAAGGTGGCTCAAATCCCGCGAAATAGGCGGGTCCGAGGCCGATTTGGTGACATGCGCGCCTAGTTTGTGTGGGCTGGGTCAAAGCCGTGATATGGCGCAACGCCAGTATTTATCAGGGTTTTGGCGCCTGAAAACCGTCAGTGCGTGACACGTTGGTTTTAGCTGCTGGCTGGAAATTGCACCGATCGTCGTTAAGGTCGGGAATGTGTAAATGGGAGTACAAAACTGATGATCGGTGTACACAGCGATGCAATGAAGGCTGTAGCGGGGCATCACGCCTTCGGCGCACAGAGAGTGAGGGGGTGGTTGGTGGAAAGCGTGGACGATGTCCCGTCAATAATTGCTCTGGTCTATCAGGACAATGGCGATGTATGCGCTGAGGTGGTTTGGATGGACCACACCCATACAGCAGATCTCGACCTCATTGTTGCTTACCTGAATGAAAGAGCTGGCGGGGGAGAGCATCTGGTTGGTGCCCTTCGCAACATCTACTGCGGTGCGCGGCCAATTGATGCTGGTGCGAAACCGGGTATTAACGGAAGCACTAAGCACTAAGTGAGCCCTTGGTCTGCTTCCCATATAGAGGGGAGCTAGGGCGCTACCCTGATGACAGCGCCACGTCCCCCTTACCAGGCTGCCCACTAGGGTAGGCAGCAATCCTTCAGCGCTGGATAACCGAACAAGCCATCGTGGCAGCGCTCGCCATCGCAGCAAGACCTTGGCCATCCAGAATGGGTTACACGAAGTAGCCCACTTGTGCGCCCGTAAGCGGCATCAGACCTTCCCTTGCAGTACGACGGCAATCCCGAGGTCGTAACACAGATCAGTGACCACCGCGGCGGGGGGAGTCAGCACCTGCTGGAATGGGAGAACCACTGCAGCTGGTTTAACCCTCTGGATCTCATGGAGGACCTCGATCAGCTGTTCTGTCCTGGTTCCAGATGCTGGCCGGTACTCCCTTAAGTGGACGTCTTTCAATAGGGGCATGGTTGTCACGTCATCGCCCAGCCCAATCCCGTCAACAACGCATCTGATGTATAGGGCAATGGCCTTCTGCGTATCCAAGCCAGCTCGGTAGTTATCGAGCGTGCTTCGGTACCAATAGGGCCTGCCACTGCCTGACACCTCGTCTGGAGGGAGGACCGTGTTGCGCAGTTTCCGCATGGTGGGCCGAGAAATGTGGAGGTGGTGAGCAGCCTGGACGGTGGAGAGTCGTTCCATATTTGGGAAATTGGGCAAGTGCCTTGAAGAAGCAAAATCCTAAGAAATCCGTACTATTACATTAGACGGGGTTTTAACCAAAAATAGGGGAACGCAGTCGGCCCGCGTCCTGCCGTTTCAATGGTGGATTGCTTGCCTAATTTACCCAAAAAACCTACTGATGAGGTCATTTTGCGAAATTCTGTCTCTCGAAGGCGTTCGCGCGGGGCCATAAATGGCGCTTTGGGGCGGGATAAGGGATTTGAAAGCCGGTGTTTGCCTGGTAATGCCCTAAAAGGGCGAATAGGGGCATTTACGGGTGCTTTTCAGGCTCATTGCAGCAACGGAACTCAGATCGATCTCAGGGCGGAAAAGGGCGGGGAATGGGCCTTCCTGGGCGAAATGGGGGAGATTTGGGGTAGGAAAGGGACGTTTGCGCCGGATAGGGCCTATTAGAGGCGAATAAGGGGAGTAGAAAATGCCCAGAATTTCCGAAAATTACACAAAATATTCAGTAGGGTGACTTTTGAAGAAGGAAATCCGTGATGCCCTGGCTAAAGGGTATGTTGATGAGTACGAGCATTCGGTAAGGCGGCGATCAGAGACATTTCTGGGGCTCCTCGATTCATTGCGCACCGCAGCCCGGTCCGCTACCGAAAAGCTCATGCGACTTGAAATCGCTCTTTCACGTTTTCCAATTGAGCAAAACGGGAGAACCTTCTCCACCTTCTGGAAATGGAGAACCTCACGAAAATCAGCTGGCTCTCTCCGGCTCTACCTTAAGTGCAATGAGCGGATTGAGGGACGACTGCAGAGCTACCGAAAGGTCATCCTTCCTGATGCCGAGCCTGACGTTATGGGCCTGCTAATTGCGCTCCTGGGGAAACGGCTTACAGCTGAATTTCTCAACGACCTGGCTGACCTTCTCCACTTTTCAGAACGAGTGAGTCGATGGGCGCATACGTTGGAAATGTCTCTAGACATCGACGTCGATCGTTTTGGCTCGGTGATCAGTGCTTGGGTTGGTTCGATTGAACGGTTGGGGAGAAGCGCTCCATCGAAGGTTGAGACCTTGATTGGCCGTTTCGAGTTGGTCGACTCAGAACTTCAGGAGGCCTTAATCGAGTTCAACCAGGCCAGGCAGCCTGTACGATATAGGTCGATCATCTGCCGCCAGGATGTCGATCAAAGTGATCCGCTGGGCCCATCGCAGCCGATCTTCAGGGTGGTCAGAATTTTTAATCGGGTCACAGGGGCCCGGAAAACTGAGCCGATCGAAGAGTTCAAACGGAGCATGCTCCGCGCGGAGATGAAAGCGAGCCTAGCTAAGACGTTGGGTCGAAACCCAACACCTGGTGAGGTAGCTGAAGCAATAGAGCGTCAAAAGAGGAGGCCGCCGTCGCAGTGGATCACGAGTGATGTCATTTCTCACTGCTACCTGGGTAAGCACTCAGGCAGCATCCTTAGGCAACAAAAAACTATCGCAGCGTTTATGGATGAATGGCTCGCACTACGGGGCATTTTTCAAGCGTTGCTTCGACCATGAGGGGATTTAATGTCTATGAAGCTTGAGCAATTGGTTGCCATAGATCTGGGCAACGGCTCGACGAGCTACAAGGCCGGTAACGCTGCCAGCGGGGAATATCCATCCTTGGTTGCTCCCTATGCCGGCAGCAGTCTCGGTGGAGCCCTGAGTCGGGAAGTCTTCACCACGAAGAACGGTCGTCGCTACCTGGTGGGTGATGATTGCAGGGAAGAGGGTGCGCGCTCTCGTAGCACAGACTCGAGCTTCTACAAATCCGACGAGATTCGAGTGCTCTTTCTGAAGGTACTGAAGGACGCGAACATCAAGAACCCCGTCATCGCTACAGGGTTGCCGACCGAATTCTTCGCCACCCACGCGGCTGAGTTCGAGGCCGATCTGAAAAAGTGGGCGCGAGAAGACGGCTACCATCCAGAGCTGGTCAAGATCCTTCCTCAGTTCGCTGGCCCATGGTTCGATCCAGAACTCGAGGACGAGGACGGTAACCCGCTTGATCCCAACGAAATGGTCAAGGGTAAGTACGGCATCATCGATATCGGCTACGGCACCATCGACGGTGGGCAATTCAATAATGGTCGTGTCAGTGATATCCGATACGGCGAATCCAGTGGAGTCTCTGACATCCACAAAGCGATCTACACCTCCCTGAGCAACCCTGAACAGCTGAACGAGCTCATCACGAAGAAAGGAGCCAAGCTTCCGAAAAACTTCGCGTTGGACAACCAGATCAATGAGTACACGATGGATGTCTGGCTGAGGGAAGGGCACTTCATCTGGCGTGGAACCAAGATCGATATGGAACCGATCAGCTTTCACGCACGCCAAGCTTTCACCGATCAGACGATCCCTCGCTTCATCAAGCAGTTGTGGGGCTCAACTGACTTCCTGAAAGGGATGGTAGCCGCTGGCGGTGGAACTACGGTTCTTGGCCGCACACTCTTGAAGCGCCACATCACCTGCCCGATCTACAGCGCAAAGGACCCTGACAAGTCGATTGTCCGCGGGTACTAC
The DNA here is from genome assembly GCF_033783325.1 of Pseudomonas sp. On1. NCBI lineage: Bacteria > Pseudomonadati > Pseudomonadota > Gammaproteobacteria > Pseudomonadales > Pseudomonadaceae > Pseudomonas > Pseudomonas sp. On1. Next base: position 222,884 of record NZ_JAWPOA010000001.1, read on the forward strand.
CGCTTCATGGTCAGCCAGTATTTCAAAGAGCATGCTTTGATCCGCCAGGGGTAACGCACAGATGAGCAAAGTCGTGATCCGAGCGGAGCTCATCCCTGGCCACCACGATGCGTTGATCGAAGCCCTGGGCCAACATGGGCCCAGAGCCGGAAATCAGATGGTGTTCAGCATTTCAGCTGCCTGCCAGAAACAGTGGCCTGTCACGTTGAGTGACTTCACCCCGCCGGCGCATTCTGACGAGCGCGCAGTCGAGGTGAAGATGACTCTGAGAGAGGATTACTACCCCGAACTCTTCCGCCTCTACAAAGGCTTGGGGCATGGCAATCGGCAAACTGTCTTCCTCAACATGCTCAACCGCCACGTGTCGTTGAGCTTTGGTGCTCCAGAAGCGGTCATGCAGGCAATGACAGATTATGCTCTTGCCAGATCGTGCTCCGAATCTACACGGAAGGTGCTGAGTCAAGATGCTGCCGCTGGGGTGGCTGAGCCGACCGTAAGTCCCAGGCCTGATGAGCCAGTGGGGAATGCGAACTCGGTCGTTGGCGCTATATCGTCTGCTCCGCAAGACGTTACGCCAGAACCGCCGGCTCCTTTATTCGTGCCCGACCCCATGGCATCAGTAGACATAGGCCTCTGAGAATTGGCAATAAAAAAGGCTATCTGGATCTCCCGATAGCCTTTTTTTTGATCTGAAATTACTCGGGCAGGTGAACCCAGAAAAGGCCGTCAGCTCGAGCAGAGAGCTTGATCTTCGGACGCTCTTTTGCAAACCAGCGAAGGGCGTACTTAAAGAAACCAGCGTTGTCCGCGGAGATCGGGGGATTTGTGCCGGCGATCGAGGTGATGGCAACGTCGACAAGCAGGGTGTCCCTATCGCGAAGGTGAACCTCGTATGTGACAGTCTCACGCGGTCGAGCGACGGCCGTAGAGCCAACCAGGTCCATGAAGTCCTGTAGGCGTAGAGCTTCGAAATACGCACCCTGGCCCAAAGTGTTGGCCAGGCGTTTCACAAACGCATTCTTGGTCGTAGGCCATTCCGAGAGCATTTCGTTCACCGAAAATGCATCGTCTTGCTGAAGGTAGCTGGTGTCCGTATCGAAATCGAAGTCGTTGTTCATCTGAATGCTGCGCATTGGATTCACCAAAAAATTTCATGTGTTGGGCTGGTGGCACACGTTCGGACCCGTAACCTAAGCAGAACGAACCAGTGCTTTCCGGTACACCTTCATGTTTGAAAACCAGCCATCTGCGACCTTAACGACCTCCCCAACGCAAATCTCGCCGGCGCGGGCCTGATGAAGATTCTCGTTGTAGTTACCACTCACCGGGATTGGGTGGATACCGTGGATCGCAAGAGTCTCTCTTACCGCCTTGGCCGACTCTTCATCCAACCCGGGCAGCATGTCGATAGCCTGAATTATCGATTCATCAGCCTCATCCGTTTCTACCTGAGGTGCGAACGGCATGAGGATCTGTTCAACCGAATTTCGTGGGTAGGCACGGCCGACCTCTGGCATCAGAGGAGCAACCTTTGTGACACGGGACATTACCGTTTCAGGCGTTATCGACCAGGGGCGTGGAGCAATCACTTCCGCCGCCGGAGTCACCAACTCAACGGCGTAGGGGATAAGCGTAAGTGGAGAACCGACGGCCGCGCGGCGAATCAGGTTCCCAGCCATGTCAAGGACATAGCAGGGAACCGACTCTTGCTTGATTTGAAAGTGAAGCGATCCAATCATCCTGAAATGTCCTCAAGGATCTTGGCGATATCTTGGATCGCCTTGTCTTCCATGCTGGTGCCAAAGTATGCATGGCTGGGGAAGGTGGTGTACTGGGCTGGGCGAGCTCCGGTCAATGAGACTGTCTTCGGGTCCACGTCCATTTCCTCCACTACAGCGCGAAGAATGGTATGAGGTGTTGCGGCGTTACCGGTTTGAGGAAGCCAAGCGCGTACGACCTCATTGTCAGGGTTGACCAGAAATACCATCGTTGGCCACCAGTCGTAGAACGCCGACGATTCGTCTGCACCAAATCCCTGTGCCAGCATCGTACGTTGATTCATCTGGCCCCACTCGTTGTCAGGGAAGTAGCTGTAAGGAGCGAGCCACTCTTTGAACGATACCTTACCGCGCTCAGTCAGCCGTAGGGCCGGCGAGTAGTAGTAGTGGTCGACACACTCCCGGAATCCAGTACCACATTCGTCTCCAAAGAATGTCATCCCAACGCCATGGTCACGTTGAGCTGTTCGTACAGTGGACATAGGCATCTGGCCATACGACAGATAATTGATGGACACCGGAAGCCCTGCATTTTTTAGGAGCAGCTTCAGATCCCACATAGCCCGTCCTTCACGGCGAGCTCGTACATGGCTTTGCTCGGCTTGGCCGGCATTATTGAGCTGTGCCTTTGCATCGGAGTAGGTGTTGGAAGCAACCCAAACTGTCCACCCTTCCGATTCCCAGTCCTTGGTTCGTTTGGCACGGAATTCATAGCCATACGTAGCCTTCTTGTTTGGACTGTTCACTATCTCGTAGACGATTGAGTTAGGCATTTTCCAGTCTGGGTGCCCATCCACCTGGCCTGTGGAGGCAACCCCGGCCGCATTGTTCTCGACTTCCCCATTCCCGCATGCGCTTACCAGGAGGCATGCTAGCAACATCATTTTTCCCTTCATCGTTCATTCTCCATCTTCGGATGGCGATCGTTATACCGCCCGGTGTTGGGATTTCAAGCAAAAAAAAGGGCCCAATATGGGCCCTGAGCAGGATTAGGTCTATCAGATGAGATCATCCAGGCTCGAGCGTTGGCCTTTGGAAGACTGAGAAGCCTGCGGAGTTGGAATTTTCACTCCCAAACGTACGTTGGCACCCGATGAACCTGTGCCACCGCCATTTTGGCCACCTCCACCTCCACCTCCTCCCAGCCCCCCGGCGATCCCACCCGCAACCTGGGCTGCAGTTTGTACTTTCTGCTGCGCTGGTCCACCGCCGCTACTACCGCCCCCACCACCAGGTGTTGGATTACCTCCAGAAGGGGCACCTGCAGCACTGGCGCCGCCACTGGCGAGAGCCCCAGCTGTACCTGCAATTCCGGTAGCGGCCCCCGCAAGTCGAATCGCTGCTCCCACTACGGCCATGCCGGTTGCCGCCAATCCGGTAGTTGCACCGGCAGGGTTGAAGCCTCCAAGACTCTTAACATCGTCCCAGAGCAAAAGTTTAGCGAAGATGATTTCAATTACGGTCAGCGCCACAAAGATAATGTATTGACCAGTTCCGGCCGATATTAATAGAGTGGAGTTTTGAGCATAGTTGCCCATGTTGTAGCCTTGCATGGTCTCAGCATTAACTGCAAGCATTGTGGATGCCATCGTTAAGCAAAGATCATTCACAAATGCAACAATAAAGCAAAAAGCAATAATCTTGACAGAGGTGAAAATTACTCTCGTCGACCAGAATATACCGAAAACTGCAAAGATGGGGAATGTAATTCCCATTAGTGCGGCGAGCATGGCAGCGCCGTTTATCATCATAGGGATTTTTACAGTAAGCATCCATTCGCGGAAGGTTTTGCCTATGTCCATGAACTTTGTTGTTCCGCTTTCGAACAGCATGGTCATAGGATCGCGGACGTCGGAATCTTGGTAGTACATACCACCATAGGTAAGTAGCTCCGACTGTCCCTTTTTCCGCTGGGCGGCTTCATTCCGTATGTGATTTAGCATTATTGCCGCCGCATCATCACCATCCCGTCTGAATGAGTTTTCCTGATAAGCGGGAGCATGTTTTTGCACGGCAGAGTTAAAGTTTCTCTGAGCCATATCGATCATCAAGAACATGTCTTTGCAGGTCTTGGGATAGAAATTCTGCTTTCCGCCAGTAGTTGGTGCTTCCTTGAAGCCCGAGTTCAAGTATTTTTTGTACTTTGAGTCGTTAGCGTCAAGAGACAATGCTTGGTCAGCAACTTCCCCAGCTTTGTCAGGGAAAAGCTTCTGAACCCAATAAGCTTCGGTTGGGATCTCGAAGCCTTGGGGTGGGTTCGTGCCGTCATAAGGATTGCTATCACCCTCGATCTTGTCGAGCATAGCCATACCCTTCTTTGTACCTTCTACTACTGCGTTGCCACCATCACGCTTCAGCCAGGTGGAGTTGGTAGGGTTATCGTAATTGGCCTCGCCACTGCCCGTGATCTTGTCCAGAAAGCCTCTACTGTCCTCGAACTCAATCTCATTTGCACCGATTCCGGTAGAGCCAAAGAATCCAACATATCGTCCTGCACTTAACGCTTCGGGAGACTTCCCATTAGCAGCAATGAATGCAGGCTCGCACTTATTCAAATAGTCCGAATAAAGTGGATACACAGGGCTGTCAGCAAAACGTTTTAGGGTGTTTTGGTTTGTTACGTGGTAAGCCCTGCTGAATGCATCTTCCGTAATCTTTCCTTCATTGACCTTGTCAAGTGCAGACTTAAAGATTGCGTAGATGTTGCCGACTATAGTCAACGACCATCCCCCACCCCGGGCCATTTGAACAGAGCTACCTGTGCCGGGGAATGTGAATGTAGAGACTGAAAGAAGCAAAAACATCAGGCAGGTGCCCGTGAGGCCGGTGAAAACCGACCTCAGCTTATCCTCAGGGCTCCTCATCATAAGGATGGAGGTCCAGGCAAGACCTAGACCTCCGATAATAACTCCAGCGGAGTTAACCAGAAGAGTGTGGTAGTCTTGCCAAAGACCTAGGTAGTAACCAACCAGGTCAGCGAAATTTGAATCTACGAGCTTGAGGAAGTCGTAGTCCTTGACGGAGTTATCGACATCAACATCAGCCATTTATTACCGCCTTAGCTGTCTGCTCGATTAGTTTATTTCGCTCCATGTCATGCTTGATCTTGTTCTGGAGCATTTCATATTCTTTGCGAAGTGAGGATAGTGCATTTGAATACCGAGCCTGATCATTGGAGCTTATTGCTTGGTCATCAACTTGGTTCGCCAGCCCAGTCATTACCCCCACTTCAAGTTTGGAAATAACCTCGTCTAGCTCTTTCATCATGGCCAGTGTGGCGAGATTTTGTTGTGCTTTGGCAAACAATGCGGGATTTGTAGTGCCCAGTTTCCGCATGAACTTAAATTCAGTCTCGGTGATAACAATGCCGCCGCGATTCACCAACTCCTTATAAGCGTCACTTTGTTCGAAGGTTGCTGGGTCTGCTTGATATACGTTCGCGTAGAGGCTTTGGTACTCCTGAGTCAGCTTCTTCGATTCATCTTCGAGCGAAATGGTCCGAGGAGTGACCGTATGCGCGTCCTCTTCGGTGCTGTAATTTGGCAGTAAGCCCGAATATTTCTTGATGTCTTCACAGCCGAGCTCAGATGCAGCCAGCACAAGGGAGGTTTTGCCATCCTCTGGCTTGGCGCCGCAATTCTTCGTGGGCAGCGGAGGGGAGCCCGCACCAGAACCTGTGCCATTTCCAGCGCTCCCGCCACTTGATCCCGACGCCCCCCCATTTGAAGAGCCTCCCCCTTTGACACCAACCAGGCCACCAGTCATCCCAGACACGCCATTCATCAAGGATGAGGCTCGGCTGCTAATCGTGTTTTTGGTGTCTTTCATGCGGGTAATGAGACTGCTGGTGATTCCGTCTCCAGACATGCATTTCGCAGATTTGTAACCTTCTTCGACAGTACAGTCAGCTTCAGCCATCACCTGCATGTTTTCTTCGTATGCTTTGTCGGCTCGCTGGCGTACACCACTGCAGGTGAGGTTCGAAAGATCAAGGCCAAACTGGCCTACCCCGTTCAACTCGTCGATCACCGATTTCACGGTTGGCTGGCTGTAAGCGAGGTACATGATGGCGAGCGCCGGCGCGTTCTGGATGAACTGCTCGACCATGTCGCCGTACTGACCAATCTGGCCGTCAAGCACTGTCCCCAAATTCAGACCATCACAACCTACTCCGACTTGGGTAGCTCCGTACGCCCCTACGATGAATTGTTGCTTATCTTGAAATGGAGTAAAAGTGTCAAAGCTTCCGCTTCCGCCTCGCCCGGCTTTGTTTACGGCACTTCCAGAGAGTTTGGCGCCGAACAGACCGGTTACATCGTCCATCCGCCGGGACCAGGGAGAATCTGAACCATCGGTGTTCGCCGATTCATCGGCGGCATTAGCGGTGGTGAAAGCTGCGGCCAGGGAAAGACCGAGAAAGAAGGTGGCGAGTTTGTTGAATTTCATTTGGAGTCCTTCTTCGCAACGGTGTTATTTTTCACGTAGGTCATAGCCATCAGCCGGCCCTCCAGCTGGTTCATGGTTCTGTTGCCAACCAAAGTTTCTCTTCGGCTCACTTTCATGTTGTCGATCCAGGTGATGGGCCAGGCTGTGATGCCCATCTTCGTGACGTTGTCTCTTTCAGCCTGGCTGAGCATCCGCCCGGTCAAGCCACGCGCGGTCACTTTCTCTGCGAAGACCTTTGCATCGCGATCGAGTTGGAAGACTCGCACCTTCAGCTTCGGATATTTCTGAACCAGCCTGCCGAGAGTGGCTAACTGACGGTCGCAGACAGGGCAGGTGGATTCAGTGAATACCGAAATGCTCAACGAGTCAGTGTCGATGGGCTTCTTCGCCGCAGACTCTTCCATGGCCGCGTCAAGCCCCTTGATGTGTTGGAGGTCGCCGCGTTGCCACATCGCCATCTGGTAGAGATTCGCTGCTTGCTTGTACTGGCCCCAAGTCTGGTCCATGTAGCTGACCAACTCGTTGGCAGCTTCGGGGGACTGCTCGAGCTGTAGGCGAATGACTGCACTCGGAGTTCCCGGTTGAAAGTTGAACTCGAGCCCTTTGTTATTGGTGATTCGCAAAGGCGCGTTCGGGTTTTTCTTCGCATTTCGATTGAGCTCTGTGCAGTTTTTCATCCACTGCATGTTTTGGCAGTCGAGGATGTTCGGGAGTTTGTCGAGCTCTTCATTCTCACGATCCCGAGCCGTCCGATTCACCTTATCCAGCGCCGAAGACAAGGCTTCCGCCAGAACATCCTGGCCATTGGGCACGTTGGACATGACAGTGCCTGCGTTGGAAATCAGTGCGCCGGCGACGAAGGCGAGCCCGATTTTGAGCTTGTGGTTCATAGGGTGACCTCAGTTCAGGAACGATGTGAGATCGGCAACCAATGAGGCAGGGTTGTTGACCACCCTGGGTTGTCCGTTCTTGGGAATGAGGACCAGTGCCGGCGTGCTTCGCACACCGTACTGGCTGGCAATCCGCCCACCCATGTCAGGGGTGAACCCCAACATTGGCAGTTGGCTGGATTGCTGATTAAAAACTCGCTTGGGGTCCCATGTGGCCTGATCGATTACTACGTAGAACTGGGCGTCTACTCGATCACCAAAACGGGCCCGGACTTCGTCGATCGCAGAGCGAATCTTTTCGACCGCATCCGAGTTGTCGGACACGAACGACATGATCGTCACTTCTGCAGCGGCTTCACGTAGCGGATCTATGAAACGGCCAACCTGTTGCCTCATGCGTTCTGCTTGCCGTTTAGCTCCTTCCAGATCTGCCGGGACCGGGAGGCCGCTTTTCCCGGCAATCGAGGGGAGGGTGCCTGGCGTGGCTGCAGCTAATGATTTCTGTACCTGCAGGAGCATTGCCTCACTGCCCTTATGGCCACGCTTGGCAGCTGCCTCGAAGAAGGTCTTTGCCTTCTGCAAATGATCCGGGGTATTTGTTGCCCGCATCATCATCATCCCGAGGTGGTACATCGCAGTTACGTTGCCTGCTTTGGCTTCGGGGAAAAGAAGGTCCCAGGCCTTCTGATTTTCCCCTTTGAGCATGAGTACCAGGCCTTCGCCGACGCGCTGATCCTCTGAAGGACCTTTCTCCGCTGCGTTCAGTGAGGTACTGATCAGCAGGCTACTTAGCAGCAATAGAAATACCCGCACGGGCTCTCTCCTCGTGATAGATCGGCATGAACTCTTTCATGTAAATGTCCCGGTACTTCTTGGTCTTGGAGTGGTAGTAGCCGACCGCTTGAAGATCTGATCCGTACCGCTTTTTCAGGTCGGTGAGATGGCGGGCTGCGTAGTCAAGATTGAAAGCAGGATCGAGCCACTGCTGGACAGAGGCCTTGCCCTTGCCGTGAAAGCGGTAGTTGATTTGCGCGATTCCGAGATCGGTATTGAGTAGCCAGACTTTGCGCACGCGAAGTTGCCCATCGAGAACCTCTTTCGCGTCATCCATTCGTTGAAGGAGAGCGGGGAAGCCCTGGGCCTGTCTTGTGCGCTGATAGCTATTCGCGAAACTCATTGCAGCTCGTTCAGAGGGGAAGAACCGTCGTATTGCTTTGGAGTTTTTGTCCGGGATGATCTTCACAAGCCAGGGCGCGGAAGTGAGCGCCCACAGAGCATTGACGGCCTGGTCTTTGGTTTGGAACCAAAATCCTTCTCCGTCTACGTTGAATACCCACGGCTGCTTCCTGGATTCCTTCTGCACCATCGCCCGGAACACGAGTCGATCATTTCCGTATCTGGCTGCCGTAGCGTCGATGAGGTAGTCATAGTTCTGAGCCGAGACAGTGGCCGAGGTGATCCACAGGAGTGCAATCAAAATCCATCTCATCGGACCGAATCCTCGATCGTTGTGAAATGGTTCTTGCGCAGCCACTGCAAAGCGCGTGAACGATCACGTGCGCAGGCATCAAGACGTCGAAAAGCCTCCGGGTGAGGGTCTGTAGAGGAGGTACCAAGGAATTTGTGAACCATCTCGTGATGGATGATGTACCGGATCACGAAAATCGGTGCTCCAGTGCCGGCCGATCTTGAGAGGATCGGATGAACCAGAAGCGACTCCTCGCCGCTCACCATTTCGATACTGCCCGGGGCGACGTAGATCGTGTCGTCGCAAACTCTGTTCACCGATTTGGCCACATCCGGCCAGGTTGGATCTTTCAGCAGGGTGAGCACTCGTACGTACAGCAGTGCTGCGTCTCTTGGGCCGTTAGGTGAAAACTGCTCCAGGAGTGCTTTGGCTTGTTGAAGATCTTTTTTGTGGTAGGCCTCAACACCCGCCTGCAAGTCCTTCAGCTCCTGTGGAGATAGATGATTGATCTCAGTCTTAGGCTCTGGGGACTCGCAGGCGCTGGGGATGCCCCAGCGCGGGCGAATGTTGATGGAATTTCCGAAGTAGCTGCGATTCACCTCGTCGGCCAGGCGCTCCAGATTGAGTTGCTCATCCGGTGAGACCTGACGGAGGACGTTAGATCGCGCTACAGCCATTTGGTGAACTCCAGAACTTGTGGGCCACTTGACCGTTTTTGTCTTGCAGGTCCAAGCGATCGCCCACGATTGAAACGCGGTACCCGTCAAGGAAATCGCCTTGCCCAACCATGTCCTCTGTTCCCGCGTGCACGATGAAGGCGTGTGCAACACAGGTGCTGCAGTTCCTGGCCGCCTCTGCTACTGCTTTCACACAAATCCGCGGACGAGCCTTGCTTATCGCGACTGGTGACGACTTCGCCACTGGGGTTCTTGTCGGCGCTTTGGTGATGCGTTGCTGAACAGCCGGTTTGGTTTGCTTGGCCTTTTCAGCTTTGAGTTGGGCTTCCATCTTGCTGAGCTTCTGCTCGAGGGCTGAGATCTTTTCAGCCTGAGCGGCAATGTCAGCGTTAGCCTTTGTCAAAGCCTCATTGCTTTTCGGCGCTTCCTTTACGGGAGCACTATCCGGGTTGACGCTGGGGGTTCCAGCGAAAACGGGGGGCTGCTTTTCCGCGCCAATTGAAGAGGTAATTGCGGCCCCAGATTGGCTTGCTATTGGTGCTTGAGCACCGAAAGGATTTGCCGGCGAATCCTCATGCGGCGAGAAAGGCTCCGCGGCAGGAGCAAGAGCAGGAGCAGGAGCAGGAGCAGGAGCAGGAGCAGGGCCCCCCAGGTCAGGGGATGCGGTGGTGTGGGGTGCCGCCTCGCTCAATGGCTGGTCCAGCCCACCGAATGCTGGAGGAGCCGAACTGATTTCAGTTGGTTTTTGGAATGGCTCTGGTTCAGAACTGAGACTGCTCGAAGTTTGACCGGGACCATCAATAGGCAGAGACAGATCATCCTGGGCGCCAGGTTCTGCTTGGGTGTGATCGGCGGGTTCTGTACCAAAGGCCATTCCATCCTCGCTGGAGGGAGGGGCCTCCTGCGCTGCTTCATTCTCAGAAGGCGCTTGGCTTGTGCTGGAACTCTCCAGCTGACCTTTGGCGAAGAGTACAAGTCCCACGACCAGGATCGCTGCAATCAGCTTTTGCCCCATCGTGAGTTGGGAAAGCTTGTTGGTCTTCCTGGGCTTCTGATCATCTTCTTCCGCAATGATCGGTTCCAACGGCTCCAGGTTATCGTCGGGCGCGTCGGCCTGAGGCGGCTCTTTCGCGGCCGGCGAACCAAGGTCAATGGTGGGCTCTGTGCCTTGGCTGGCGCTGTCCTGTCCTGGCTTTTTACGTGCGAGGTTGCCAACCCCCGAGCTGATCTTATTGACGAGGTCCTTCAGGGAAGGTTTTTCTTCGTTGTTGCTCATGGCTTAATTTCCCAATACCGGCAGATAGGTTGGTGCTTCTTCGGTCCAGCGACCTGGAGCGATCTGGACGCATTCCTTGTGGCCCGGGACCAGCATTCCGTTTTGCACCCGTGCAGGAATATCAACACCGCACTGAATGATCGGTGGGTCCCAGGTGAACCGATCGCGTGCACGCATCTTTCCCTTCAGATCTGTGAGAACCTGTGTGACACCTTCCTCGTAAGCGCGGCGCTCGAGTTCGGTTTTGGGGGCGTAGAGGGGCTTAATAGGCTTGGCCTGCTCCTCGATGATCGTTTCGCGCGGTTCGTACTTCGACGAACAAGCTGCGAGCGAGGCGAGTGCGGCTACCGCCGCGAGGGTTTTAAGCAGCTTGATTGACATGGTATCGAGCACCATATGGGTGAGATTTTGCGAGCTCGGAGATTGCCTTCTGGCGAGCTTTTGATTCGGAGATGGAGTGCTTCTGAACAAGCTCCTGGGTCTTGCGCTCGCGCATTTGGTAGTCGTCCGGATGGGACGAGGCGATCCAAAGCGCCATGGGGCTGGCGAAGAGCCGGAAGACACCGCTGTAGTATTCGGATTTGGTTGTCCGCATCCGGTAAAAGACTTCGCTGTACAGCGGGGGCAGAGATGCAAGCGATCGCCAAAGCTCAATCTCCTCGGCAGTAAATGCGAGGAATTCCTTCGCGATGTCGTAGTCCGACTGCGAGCAGGCCAGGAAGAAGTAATGGCTTGTGTTCTCGAGGATGCCGTCCTGTGACTCGCCATTCCCACCGGACTCAGCACGGATCAGGTTGACGAAGTCCTTCACGGTCTGAGAAATCAGCAAGCAGCCGGCACCATAGCGGCGGAGTTCTCGATAGAAGCTGGAGAGCGCCGATGCTGCAGTCGGGTCAGAAAGGGTTGCCCACGCCTCGTCGACAGCCACGATCTTCTTGCGGCTACGTTCAAGCTTGAACTTGCAGTACAAGTCGATCTGGCGGAACAGGGCCAGAGTGACTACGGGTAGGGCAGGAGACTTTGCCATCCGCTGGGTTTCGAGAACGGTAAAGTCGTTCTCCCATTGGACCTGCAGGAAGCCGTCAAAGAGAGCTGCAAAAGGCCCGGCCCCGTAGTAGAGGGTGAGCGCCTGGACGAGGGATCTGCCCGACTGTTCAGTGAACTCTGTTTTGTCGAGGTAAGGGATGAAGTCCCTGAAACGAGGTTCGTCCTTCGGCTTGGTAGCTACCCAGTCGGTATAGAACTCGTTGAGTGCCTGGTACAGAAGAGGCACTGTCACTGGAGTAATGACCGATGTTCTGGACTGCTCTGCAGCGCTGGAGGTGATCATCATCACCAGCATGCGAGCAATGAAGAACATGTCTTCCAACGTCGGCATTTCGTTGTTGCCGTCGTCGTTTTTACCGATCCAGAACGGGTTGATACAGATGGGGTTGATGGTCCGCCCGGTGATCGGCTCTTTGAACGGCTCGGTCGCAAGGCGAATGTAGTTGCCATCGAGAACCAGGCAGAGGCTCTCGTAGGAGTCACCCTTGTCGATGATCCAGACTTTCGGTCGGTACTTAACCCTCAAAGCCATCAACAGGTTGTTGAAGGTGAACGACTTACCTGTACCTGTACTGCCGCAAATCAGGCTGTGCGCTGTGTTCGTCATCTGGCCCCAGAGGTCCAGATAGATCGGCTGTCCCGCCCTGTTGTTCATCAGAATTGCAGGGTCGGAACAGCCTTGGTACTCAACAAAGAACGGACACAGATGGGACAAGCTTTCCGTGAGGTGAGGGGTGTCACGACGGAAGAGCTTCATGCTGCTCTTTCGGAAGTTCAACGGCATGCTGTTCCTGACAGCAGCGTCGCCGCGAAGTGTTTCTTTGTGTCCCACACGCCAAAGCATGTTCTCCAACTGCATGGCTTGATCATCGACCTGGGCCTCGACGAACCCCATCAGGTTGATGTGAAGCGACACGTCAAAAAACTGCTCGCGGTTGTTGGCGTTTTCCGCACTGATCTTGGATTTGACCTTCTCCAGATCATTGCGCTGTTGAGCCAGCAGATCCTTGTCGCCAATTTTCATGGCTTCTTTCCCGGATTGCATGCGCCCACGAGTCCAGAGGCGGCTCATCATCGCTATTGGGGATGGCACGCTCCAGTTGATGGTGATCAGCGATTCGCTCTCGATGCCCGACATGGCTACCTGCAGCATGCCCGGGAAGCTTGAGGTTGGTTTACCCAGTACCGAGACTGGGCGGATGAAGTAGGGGACGCCAGAATCGTGAATCGTCCAGCCTTTCTCCTCGGTTTCAACAGAGGCGAACATCGGGGCATTGTTGAGCGTTTCCCGGTACGCGACTTGGCTCGGGTTCTTCAAGCATTCCAGGATGGGCAAGTCAGGCCGGTACTTAGGCGGGTCGACCTTGAAGCAGCGAACGGGGTTGAAAAGCTGGTACTGAAGGTTGATGAGGCCTTGGCCGTTTAGCGAGCCCGGCTGGAACCCGAACGTGGCCAGAGCCTGGCCGATCTCATGACAGAGCTGGCCAAAGCGTCTTGCGTGCTTCGTGTATTCCTTATGAGCCAGCTTGTTGGCGTCGATAAGCCCCATCGAAGCCAGTGCGTTCTTCGCGGTGTTGTCGATGAACTTGCCGAAGAGGTAATCCGGACTCCAGAGCAAGACCAGATAGAAGTCCGTTACAAAAGGGTAACGACCTTGGCTTACTTCGCGCTCGATCTGCTCGGTGACATTGGCCCGAACGTCATCCTCTCCCTCTTCTGCCCAGGGGTCACCGCCCATGAGAAGAGTCCGAACATTATTTCGAAGCTTCTCATCCTCGATCTCGGCCAGAGAGTCCTCACGCATGCGCTCAAGGACCTCGGTGGAGAGCTTTGTGAAGAAACCCTCAGGCGAGCTTGCCGCAACGATCTGTCGTTCGACGATCGAGTTCGCGATTTCTAGGGCGAACTCATCTTCTCCGCCTTCAATGCCGGCACGGTAGATCCCGAGAACTTCGCGAATATCTCGATGGGTGTGACGGATGAATTGGCCGGCCGATCCTGATGGGTACTTGTTCAGTACATCACCAAGACCTTTACTGAGGGACCACAGGTCATCGTTGTTCAGGAGCGAGGCATCCATACCTCGTAGCTTCCAGATTTTTGCGAAGCGACCATCAATGGTGTGGAAATAGCTGCCATGCTTCTCGTACAGGAATGCATCGGAAAGCAACTGGATGGGCATGCCGCCCTGATACCCGCGGCGAGCCAAGCCAGCCAACTCAGTGTCGTAGAGATGCAGGTCGTCAATTTTTACCTTGGCCATCAACCCTGCCCCTTGAGTGTTGCTGTAACCACGCGCCCTTCCGGGTAAACGGTCACACGAGCGCCACTGACTCGAGTGAGGTATTCCGCAAGGTCGCGCAGCGAGTTGGGATGCGAGTTAAGCTTGATCACTTGGTCTTGGTTGACTTGCGGATCGAAGCGAGAGTCGTAGCCGGACGCTGCGGCCGAGAGTCGGACGATTTCACCAAGGGTGAGGTCCTGGTTCTTGAAGAGTTGAGCCCACGGGATTTCGTCTGCCTGAATCAGCTCGCGGCGATCGGTTGTGTTTTCCTTTTGGAAAATTTTTCGATAGAGAACGACGTCAGGTTGAAGAACAGTCAGATCTTGGCCTGATCCCAGGATCATCTTTGTGTGGTGTTCGCGAATGGCATCTTTGTACATCTGGGGAACACCCTCAGCCAAAGCCGTGGATGCCGCTGCCAGGAGACAGAAGCCGATGGTCAGTTTGCCCAATCTGCTTCCTCCACGATGATGTAATCCCAGCGGCCGCCATGCTTCACGCCGGTTTTAGCGTCGGCGTATGGCACTACCCAAACCGGCGCTACAACGTCCGGATTTCGGATCGGAAAGTACGGTTCCGACGAGCCAAGCTCTGGCCGCGCACGCAGGCCTTGGCGCAGGAGCGAGACCGTGTCTCTGCTGGCGCTGCCATGGACCGCATCGTAGATCTGGTCCATCGAAGCACTGTTTTTGAAAGGTTCCTCACTGGCACAACCGCTGAGAAGCAATGCGGTGGCCAAGGCCAAGAATGGGCGGATGTTCATGGCTGGTTCCTAGATCAGGGTGTCGTACATGCCGGGGTCAATGTCGAACGCCTCAGCAGGTTTCAAAACACGGAAGGTTTGGTCAGTTACGAAGCGCAGCTTGATGCCCGGCTCGACGATGACGGTGTCTACCGCAGCGTTTGCTTCTCGCTCGAATCGCTCCGAGATCTTCTTGAACATCCCGGCGATGCCCTCGTTGACCGCCGCCTTCGTGGCGTTCCCGGTTAACTGGCTGGTGGTTGAGCTGGTTCCGTTTTCCATCGCGCTATTCGTAGTGAACTCGGCCTGGCTCAGGGTGGAGGCATAGGCCGCTGCGGCTGCTGCAGCTGACTGGAGTGCGAGGGTGCGGCCTGAGGCCTTGTCCAGGCGGCCGTAGACGTCTTGCTCGTTGTCCCGCGTATCGACGATGTACCCGGTTGCAGGGACCGTCTGGGCACCACCGGTCTCGTCCCAGTAGGAGAGTTGCTCGATGCGAATGGTCGCGCGGCCCGTATTCGAGCTGGAATTGCGGTTACCAGAGCAGAGACCCATCAGGTGGATAGTGCCGAGATCTCGTTCGGCGCCGTTGGGACCCTTGAAAATACCGCGCACCGGAAGGACTACCGGTCGTGCGGGAATTTTCCCTTCTTCGGACGCCCCTGGCGCATTGGCGCCGATCGGGCACGCAACCCCGTGAAGCGTGGTGACTTCAACAAACGAGAAGGCTGGTACTTCATACGTTTCGCGCTGGATCTGGGTTGGCAGGGAGGCGTTGAGAGACTGGGCTGCCGGCATCGGGTCAGGGTTCGGCTGGCGGCCGTTCAGCTTTGCCAGGGTCGCGTCGGTCTCGTTGTAGGTATTCACGCCCGCGCGCTGAATGCCATTCGTCTCAGGAGCTGTCATATTGGCAAACAGTTGTTGCTCGGTCTCAGCAGTTGAGCCCGCGCCTCCTCCGCTTTTTCCGTTGAATTGCTGACCGCCCGCGTCCCCTCCATTGAGCAGGAAATAGTTCGGTCCGTAACGGTTGGAGTTCGATGGGTTTGCAGAAACTGCCGGCATTGGCGGCTCGAGTGAAAAGTCCTCGAGGTTTAGCCCTTCAGAAGAGGAGGGTGGCAATGGCATGCTGGACCCTTTGTCCAGCTTGTTGATACCACCGTAAACACCGTCTACCTGATCTTTTCGTAGCTGCGCAACTTCTTCACTGAGAGCTCGAATCTCAGTGTTCGATTTCTGCTCTGCTTTGCGTTGGTCCTCAAGCATCTTCGCCTTGAGAGCCTCGCGATCCTCCTCGCCGCGCTTGATCTTGTCCTCAAGGGTTTCGATCTTCTTGGCGAACTGAGTCAGTGCAGCATCTTTATCCTGGATGGTGATCGAGTTGACTTTGTCACTGCCAACCTCAACTGCCTTGGGTGCGTCAACCGAAGTCGCACCTGTGGTTTCGCTGTTGCCGCCCATGAAGTTCATGGCAACACCAAGCGCACCAACTGCAGCGACGATATATAGGCCGCGTTGCTTCGTTATTACGTTCTTCTTCTGATCGTTATCGGCGCTCACTTTACTTTCTCCGATACGATGAATAGCAACCCGCGATGTGACTCTCCGTAGACCTCGGTAATGTATTCGGGGGAGGGGCCTAGAATCCGAGAGGAAGGGAGCATGGAAACTTGTCTGGCAATTCCAAGGGACTCGCGTACGGCCTTGTTGCCATAGTCGATTTGATCAATGGCGACTTTTGTTGACGTGCGACCGTTGTTGATGACTTCGTAAGTAGTGCCGATGTACTTCGGACCCACAACTTGGGAGCGAAGTTTGAATTCCAGCGAGCCCTGCCGAAACACGATACGATCAGCCTCTGAAAGTCGGGAAAAGTCCTGTTCGCGATATCCCGAAGGCAGTTTCCCATCGTAGAGATAGTTCATCAGACCTTTAATTCTTCCACGGGAGTCTCGCGCCATGGCGGACCTATCAGCAATCGGCTGGCCCGAAATAGTGACTTGGCTGTCTGCGCAACCAGGCCTGGTTATTAGCTTGAGAATGTACGTTTGCTTGGACGGCGCATCGACATAAACAAGGCCCGTATACAGCGGATCTGTCGCTTGAAAGGCGAGCTTGTTTTTGATAGGGGACGGATAGAAGTCCATCCCCTGAGTTACCTCTACATAAATACCGTCGAGGTAGGGCTCGGGGAACAAAACCTCTGCACGCTGGGTGTCGTTTGAAATGTAAATGTCAACTGGCGAGTTGTTGTAAACAACAGTGCGCGGATTCCGGTTGCACTCGTCGCTCGCAAATATCGTGGTTGACATGGCTGCGCAAAGGCCGGCAGCTATCAGTCGCTTCTTCAACCCTAAATCTCCTGGATGTCGAAGTCATCAGCCACAACCGCCCACTCGTAGAACTTCGAAGGCTTGACTGGCTTGATTAGAATTTTCACATTGTACTTAGCCTTGTTGAAAACCCTATTCAAAGTGGCCCTGTGGCGTTCAGCAGTGAAGGACACCACATAACCCTGTGGGGTAACTTCGACTTGATATGGAGAAGATTTTGTGAATACCTGTGTGATCTGCTGCTCAACCGACTGGTTTGCAACGATCTTCAAACTATCTTCCTTCAGCGCGCGGAGACGTGGCGACATCATTCTCAATGCTTCTTCGGCATTGGTTCGAGCTGACAGAGGAGTGAAGTTGTAGTAGTTGTCAAGGAAGACAGCCACGAATGCAATGATGTGTCTCTGTGGAATCTGCCGCTCGCTGATAAAGATCCCCTCAGAGTTTGGGAATCCATACATGATTCGCTCGCTTTGCAATCTCCGGTTTGTTTCCTGCAGTTCCCTATTCATGCCAACCAGCACGGCGATAACGACTGCAAAAACCGCTGAGATGGCGATCAGCGTAATGATGGCTCTGCCCGCACGAAGATCACTTGCGCCGAGCAAATTGAAATACTTCAACGGTGCGCCGTATTGCTCACTCATGTCAGGGCTCGTATCGGTTGCAGTAAGACGGTGAGGGAATCAGCCCGATCTCGAGCCAGATCCGCGCAGTGAAGCGACCGAACTTCCCGACTGCCTTTTGAAGGGCAGGGAACTCGCTCGTCATTACGTAGAGGTCGCCTACGAAAGTTGAGGCCATCAGGGCTAGGAAGCCCTGAGGCTTATTTCTCGTGGAACGCTTGAAGAGCCACAGGCAGAAAAATGCAACGGCAAAGGCCCAAAGGTTTTCGCCTGTGGTTTTGCTGACGATCACCAAGGGAACGATGAAGAACAGAAGGTCCTCTTGAGTGAGGCCTCCGAAGTTCACCGGGCTCGTCGCGAAGGCATAAGTCGGTGCTTCAGTTGTGACTCTCAAGCGCATGGTTACTTGGTCCCCGAAGAACTGGAACCAGTGCCACCGGCCATGTTGAAGCCGGCCAGGTTACCGGCCTTGACCACTACGGTTTCACCGAAGAGGGAAATCAGAACCACGAGCACGAATACCCACCAGCCGCGTGCGCCTGCGAAAAGCACCGACAGCAGCAGAAGCGCCAACCCGGCCCAGAGACCGTAACTGGCAATCAGACGCCACCAGTAGAGGAAGCTGTTGTTGGAGTTCTTCGCGATCGTCTCGTCCGGCGCGAAATCGCCGTCGAACGCAGCCATGGCGATATCGGGCATGGCGACGATGAAGATGGTCACCGCCAGTGCGAGAATCCCCAACGCAAAGCGTTTGAGGTCCTCCGTTTTCAGTTGCGGCGCGAGGCCAGTCATTTGCATGGGTCAATCTCCGACTCGAGTTGGGGTGAAAAACAGGCCATCGGGGGTAACGGTCTGGTAACGGAGCCGCTTTTGCTCCGGTTGCAGAACTACGTTGATGGTCTCTTCCACGGGCCGGACCTGTGCGAGCATCCTTACGAGATCCAGCCCTGGAAGTGGGGCGCTGGCTTCGGCCTTCTTGAGTTCGTCCTGAGCCATGCGAAGGTTTTGAGCAGCGAGAGACAGGTGCTCAATGGCACGCTGATACCGGGGATCGCGCTGATCGATTACGTACGGGTCGGATTCAGCAAATGCTGGCTGGACGGCAATGGCCGCCAGATATCCGATCCCTAAAGCCCATGCGTGAAAGTTCATAAAGGGCCCTCCTTTCCCAAATAGTGGAAAGTGAGTGCCCCTTTTTTGAGGGTCGGTAGTGACAGGCCGGCTTTGGGCCGGCCCGAGGGGAGGGGAGCAGAGAGTTAAGAGGCTTTTT
Organism: Pseudomonas sp. On1; assembly: GCF_033783325.1. Taxonomy (NCBI): domain Bacteria; kingdom Pseudomonadati; phylum Pseudomonadota; class Gammaproteobacteria; order Pseudomonadales; family Pseudomonadaceae; genus Pseudomonas; species Pseudomonas sp. On1. Next base: position 241,715 of record NZ_JAWPOA010000001.1, read on the forward strand.
TCTCATCGAACAGCTGGCCAACCCAGCGCCTGGTTCGATGAAATTGTGCAAGGAGCACCTTGCCCAGGAATCCGAACAGCTGCACGGTTACCAACGACAGTACGATCTGCACGTAGGTGAAAATCATTCGGACGAAGGCGTTAATCAGCAGAGAGGTGAGGCCTCGAGTAGGCTGGAAAGCAAGCCCGAGGCAGATGATCACGGCACCGATGGCCAAGTAAGCGGGCCAACCGATTCGCTGCACATGGAACTGGGTAATATCGAGAAACCAGTCCCATACAACCCCGAAGTCCCAATCCCACTGCCGCAGTTTGTCTTGCCAATTCATGGCGTCTCCTCAATGGTCGAGTTTCGCATGCTAAATTCAGCCTTGAGTCAGCTTCTCCAGCATTGCCTTGTTCTTCTCGTGGAATCGTTGCCAGGCGTTGACGCCAGAGCGCGCTCGACGTGGCCTGCGGACCAGTCGCATGTCCTTGAAGTGGACGTTCGGGAAGCTATTCCTCACCAACGGCATGCGGACACGATAGGTTCCCGACTTCGCGACGATGATCCCGTCGCCCTGGTCGAGCGACGCAAAGTCTTCGGGTTGCAGGATGTCCTCCCGCGTCGCCTTGTATCCGGTACTTGAGCTGGCGCCTTCCGAGTCGTTTGTGTAGAGACCTGATTGCTCGGATGCGTAACTCTGCCCCGTGCTGCTGCCAGAGGACTCTTGGACGAACCTTTTGATCATCGTCCCCGCGAGCTTGACGGCGAACTCCCGCGTCTGGGCATCCCGGATGTCGCAGTACAGGTGTGTCCAGCAGTTGCCCAGTACCATCTCGACGAAGGCAGGGGAAATGTTCTGGAGGAAGCCAACGCCTTGGAAAGCAATGATGATGGGCACATTCGCCGACCGCGCCAGCTGGAACAGGTCTACCTGGCTCTCGTCCATGAAAGATGGGTACTCGTCAAAAATGGCCGGGCACATCATTAGCGGTTTGGCTTTCGAGAGCTGGATTTCGCCGACCGCTCGAGCCAGATCAGAAATGAACAATTTGCCGAATAGCTTCACACCATCTTTGTCGGCAAGCGACGACATGGACAACACCACAACCTTGTTCTGGAGGATCGCCTCTTTAAGGTCGACATCCGGGCTGTAGGTGTTGACGATGCTGGAGTATTCGGAATGGGCGAAGGCCGAAAGCTTGGACACAAGTCCTTGGAGTAACTGCTTGTACCCGCGCAGATTCCACACCTGTTTTTCTTCGTCGAACCAGAAGCGAAGGTATGAGTGCAGCCACTCGACACCATCGCTGTGGTAGATGGAGTCGGACACCCGAATGTTGCGGATAAAGCTCAGCAGCAGGTCGAAGTCGGACAGGACCGCAATGATGTCCTTGATGTGGAACACTGGCTCCCCGGGCTGCAGCTTCAGCGCCAGCACCGCGGCAGTCAGGGAGTAGCGAGCAATGTCCGTCCAGAACTCCTCTTTGGAGTTGGCTTGGAGCTTCATCGCAGTGGAAATGGTTGCGCGTACCCCACCCGAGAAGAACGGATTGTAGGTATGCGACATTTCCGGGAACTCGAAGTTGATGATCAGCAACTCATCGAGACGGCCGGCCGCTTCCATCATTCCGTAAATCGAGCCCGAGAAATCAGAGTCTGACTTCGCTTCGATAAGCAGAAGGCCAGCCCCTTTTTTTATCTGTTGTTGGATGATTGCCAGAAGCAGTTCGGTCTTGCCGGTCCCGGTTGCAGCGAGCAGCGCTACATGGCGAGTCATGATGTCGTCGGACAGCATGAATGGGATCATTGATGGATAGGTGTCGATCAACTCCCGCCGGACATCGTCAGCAGTGGCGATGCCCTTCGTACTCGTGATCGCGTCAACGCGATCCTTCCACTCTGTCCAAGGAATGGCCTTGCCCAGAAAGGTAGAGCGGCGGAAGTCGCAATCCGGAATCGGGGCTTCGATGTAACCGGCGTCCCAGATATCCGTGGTAGACGCTTCTGCTTCTTTCCGATCAAGCAGCAGGGACCAGATAGCGCAGCCTGCAGCGATGGCCACCGTCAGGGGGAGCGGCACAAATGGAATTGCTGCCCCTACCAACGGAAGGCTGATTGCGATATTTCGCTGTCGCTGAATTTCCGCATGCTCGGCGGCAAGCGCCTCAAGGCGCGCTGATTTGATCGACATCTGGATTTATCCGTTTAGGGAGAAGAGACCGGGCAACAGTCGGTTCGCGCAGGGAATATCCCGTCAGCAATCCGTCGAGTGCCCCAACCACCAGCAAGGTGGTCTTCGCACTGTTCAGGAGAGTCGAGATGAGGGTGGTGTTGATGAGGTCCTGCTGGCCTTCGCCGACCACCAAGACGACAACGTCGTAGACTCGCCCCCGGATGAGCTTCGGCGTCATGACAGCGCCCTGGAACACATCGAGGCGCTCTGCCAGGCTGAGCAAGTAATGGTTACCAGCTCGGTCTACAGCGTTCAGTCGTTCTGGATTGATTTCAGCAGCGGTGAATACGGAAAAGGGTGGATGGTTTGTGCTGGCGACGGATTGCCTAACCACGAAAGGCAATCCTTTGAACAGCCCTTTTCCATGGAACTCAACCAGGTGCTCCTCGCCAGTGAACTCCCGAGCGATCGCTGCAGACAGCGGGCCCACCATGTCCTCACCTCGAGGCCCCTTGGCGGCTGGGACTACAACCCTGATATCGAGCAGCGGGTCTACCTGTAGCTGCTGGGCGAACTCCCTAACCACAACAGGTAAGGTCTCGATGAGCAGCTCGGATGGCACCGACAGCCAAGATATCGCTTGGGTTGGGTCGAAGGTTTCGTCGTTCGCTTTGAGCGTCCCGCTCCAGATACGCCGCGATGCTTCGCGTTGCGGTGATCTGGCTGGCAACCAAAAGCTCGCCTGGAAAACTCGCGCCGTCCCGCCTTGGGTGAGCTCCGCGAACGGTTGGCCAATGGAGTGAGCTGGTAGGTCCTTCGCTGCCCCAAGCAGGAAAACCCTGCTCGAATCTGGTACGGCGCGCAGGACGTTCACCATTTCCTCTATCCCAAGCGAGTCCGCCCCGGCAAGAATCAACACATCCGCGTTGATCGGTCTTTTGCCATGCTGTGAAGGCACCCCTGTCTTTGGATCAATGCCTATCAAGGCCGAGTACGTGACGACGACACTGTCGTCATCGAGCAGTCGGCTGACTTCATCAGCCATCTCGTTGGTATATGCGGAATAGATGGCGTCTGCGCCGAAGGCTTTCAGGAAGAGTTGAAGCCCCTTGATAACCAGCATTTGGTCTGTGAGGGTTTCGCACTGGATAAGCGCAAAACGTTCTCCCAAGAGCGAGCGGAGTCCTGCTGACAACGTCTTCGCAGCCCCGTTTTCAAGGCCCAGTGGCTTCAAGAGCTTGGTGGCCATCTTTTCGGTGGGCACCAGGTCCTCGGCGTCTTTGCAGTCCAGTGCTGCCCATTTCCGCACGAGGCCGGCCAGTTTGTTTTCTGCTTCGTGCAGGCTCAGGAGTTGTAGCTGTCCGCCGCTGGCATGGACAACCTTGGCCATGGCGAGGTCTGTTACGGCCTGAGCAATGAGGGGCTTGATCTCATCTTTGGTGAGTCGAAGCATCTTCATGACCGACTCGATGAGCGGCCTACCTTCAACGTAGCTGTGCCCGAGCCAAGCCTCCCGGCGGAGCACGCCGACCACCGCGCCTTTAACTGCAGAGACTGTGTTGTTGGTCACTCCAAACCTTTTCGCGAGGTTCAGCGCGGAAGTGAAGAGAATGTCCTCGAAATGGACGTAGAGCAGATAAGGGTCTTCTTTCAAAACCTCACTGAGGTTCGCGGCATAGCCTAAGCGACGTTGCAGGGTTGCCAGCTTCGCCGGCGGAATACCCTCGACGTCGATCTGTGCGAGTGCGAGTTGCTCACTTCGTTGATCAGCCCAAACCTGGCCTAAGACCTGGGCTTCTTGCGGGGGGATTCCAGCTTCCACGAGTCTATCTGGGGATTGGTCCAGAATTGGAATCAGGCTTTCGCCGAAGTGCTGGACAGCCTTGCTCGTAACGCTGCGAGGGACGCCAGTGAGGACGCTGAGATATCCAACCAGTGACTCAACCTTCGCTGGTGGCATCGAGGTGAACTGGCTGACATCGAAATCAGCGCCGTCGATATCCGGTACGCGCTTGCCGTACAGGATGTAGTCCTCATAGAGGATTGCGTTGCCGAAATTGCCGGTACCGGTGAAGGAAGTGTTGTCTTCCCGCCGGAAGGTACAAACCGACCAAGGACCGGCGGGATCACGGAAAACAATATCGACTAGGGTGCCGCGTTCGCGGGTGAGGGCTTCAGCCCCGTCAGGAATTAGATCAGTCATGCTCATCCGCTTGGGTGCGCGCGGCCGCTATTCACGTTCCGTACGCTCTTGTGGACGCCGTTGTAGCTACGGGCAATCTGGTTGGCGAGTTCGGCTCTCACGGCCGCAGCATCGTTCACCAAGGCCGGATACAGGCGGGTCAGCCCAACGAAAATGTCGAAGTCCTCAAGCAGATCAACAGCCACCAGGACCTGGTCTGCGACGATCAGCGACTTATCGTATGCAGCAACCGGCTCCATGCCGTTGAACAGCCCTGTCGGGTCGACAAACAGGAATGGGCGGAGCTGGCGTAGTACCAGACTGCGCGCATGCTCAATTTTGGGTAGAACTTGACCTTCAGCCAGGCGGATCTCCTGGCTGCTCTTGCCGCCAAAGAGCATGCCGGATGCCTTGGCGAGGAAATGGGGGAGCGAAGTGTTTATGGTGGCCGGCCAAGTGCTGCCGTCGACCAGGAATGCCTTCGCTTCAGGAGTGTGGATGTATTTCATGTCTTGAAATCCTTGTTCAATCCAATAATGGAAAGGGAGTGCCCCTTTTTTGGGGGATATCAAAAAAAACCCCGCCGAAGGGCGGGGTTGTCTTGCGATGGAGCGATCAGTTGATCGCGTCCTTGAGCGCCTTGCCCGGCTTGAAGCCAGGAATCTTCGCAGCAGCAATCTGGACAGGATTCCCGGTTTGAGGATTGCGACCCTCGCGCGCAGCGCGCTCCTTTACCAAAAATGAGCCAAAGCCCACCAGCGTCACAGTGTCACCGGCCTTCAGCGCGGAAGTCACGGACTCGATCACCGCATCCAGTGCTTTCCCAGCGACAGCCTTGGTGATGTCCGCGGACTCGGCGATTTGGTTGATAAGTTCTTGTTTATTCACGCATTTCTCCATGTAAATCAGGGGGTGAAGTAAGCAGTATAACGGCGGCCTGGTGGCCTCCAAGTGAAACTGGTCTTCTGCAGCGATTGGATTCCATGGACGCGCCGCACAAAAAGAAAACGGCTCGGCAATGCCGAGCCTAAGGGGAAATCAGATCAAGCTTGCGCCCAGCGCGCCGGCCAAGAAGCCTGCTCCTATAAGGGGGAGCATTCCGGCAAGGGCCTTAGAGCCGGCTCTGTGGCACAGGAAACCGCCCACACTGGTGATTGGTACGATCAGGTAGGCAGCGATCATCTGCACTGACAGCATGCGTGTGCCCAAGGTGGCATCGCTCGTGGGGTGACTCCCGAGCATCGATGCCAACGCCAGCGCTCCGATGGCCAGGCAAAGCAAGGTAGCTAGGAAGGCTCGTTCGGTATAGCGGAATGGGCCGACTTCGATTTCTGCAGCGCTTTTGACGGTGGTTTGCATAGCGCGTTCCTCTTGACTCTCACGACAAGGGTAGCAGCCTCTTTCAGCGCTAAACAGCGGAAATCAACTCCTGAATTTGCCCCTCTGCCGCTGTTAGCAAACAGAGCACCTCATCGGAGCAACCATGCGCGCTCAGAGCTTCCATCGCTCTGGAGAAAGCTCTGGCATGCGCGGCACAGAGATCCACTTTGTCGAATGCCTCCTGGATAGCCGTGTCAGTAGCCACTGGCGCCATTGCTACCAGGCCGTTCTCATAGATACGGCTTTCCCAATGGCTCGGCTCGATGCCGGTTGAGCGAAAGTAAATGAAACCGAGCTGATCGCCCAGGGAATAGGCTGCCGCCCCGTAGTGCTCATCGAATGTGGAACGGCCAGTGCCCAACGCTTTGAATTCCATGAATGTCCTCCTGCTGGTGTGGACGGTGACCATAACGGTGCAGTCCTGTGGTTCAAGACTGCGTAGCCGGGGATTTAGCGGAGGCATTTGAGTTGAAGAGGGGAGAGGCCTCGTTAAGCTCGGGCCATCCACCTCTTCACAAGGAATCGCCTATGTCCAGCTTACTCACTCAGCAGCAACTGCTTTCCGCGCCGGAGTCGGATTACATGTCCGACCAGCAACTGGCTTTCTTCAAGGAACTTCTTCTCAATCGAAAACTGCACCTACAGGGCCTGCTCGCTCAACGAGCAGAGGCGTTCCGCGATGACTCCGAGGCGCGTCTCCCGGATGCGGCGGATACTGCCTCCGCGGAAGAGCAGCGCGCGATGGAAATGCGGATGCTGAAGCGGGACCAGGCAGAGTTGCTGGACGTGGAGGCTGCACTGAAAAGGATCGAAGAAGGAGAATATGGCTACTGCGCTGAGTTTGGGCAGCCGATTGGGCTCAAGCGCCTTTTGGTCGCGCCGACTGCAAGCCTTTGCATCGATGCTCAAGAGATTCAGGAACGTCGTGCGCAGCGCCAGCGTGTAGCATGACCTCCAGCGAGGGGGCATGCCCCCTCGACTCTCCTTTCGATCTTCCTACTTCCCCACTCCTCAGGTTCTATGATCAGTCAAAATGCAGGCTGAACATCTCTTACCTAGGAGCTGCATCATGGAAGTCGGTCCCCGCATGTACTTTCTCGTTTCAGGGTTGCTTTACCCGGCAGCGCTGGGAGCCGCTCTTGTCTGGACGGTTAGTGCCTTGCATGCCAGGGTATTTCTCGAGAGCGCGTCCCCAAACGGCTGGTCTCTGTGTATGGCTGCCTGGTTCATTGGCTACCACTGCCTGCAATTCAGCAGGCTGATGGTCAGGCACTATGATCTTGGGAAGGGCTACACCAGGCGCGCCTTCGTCTCTGACCTGGTGGACTGCTTGACGCTGCTACTGGGTTTCGCTGGTCTTCGCTTCTTAAACGAGCCGATCCCTTCGGAGCAGGTCTGGGTTGTCTATTTGGCACTGCTTGGAGTTCCCCTCTCTGCTGTTATTGCCCATCCACTTCGCATGATGAAGGGGCCCAGGGGGCTATTGGTCCTTGGCATGCTATTGGTATGCCTTCTTGGAGTCGACTACTTCAAACTTGGTTTCCTCTTGCCATTGTTCAAGCCAGAGGTAACCCACTGGGTATTGCTGGTCGCGATGTTTTCCATGCTTTGGGCCTTCTACCACCGCGTATACCGCTTCGAACCTTGACAGCAGGGGTGCCGACCATGCGAGGGCTATCGATCGTACTGGGATTGAGTTTGCTGGTCGGCTGTACTCATGAGCCGCTTTCAGAAGGGTTACCGGTTCAGAATCACCATTGGGGCGATGAGCCGAAGATTCAGTTTCTTGGCGTAGGTGGCTGGCTCATACATTGGCGTGGGGAGGGGCTATTGCTGGCGCCTTCGTACACCAACCCGGCCAGCCTCGGCATTCCTGGGATACCCCCGGCCCGAGTGGTAGCCGACAACGAGAAGGTCGACAGACACATGCCGCCTGCAGCAGACGTGACGATGCTTCTGGTGGGTCATGCGCACTACGATCATCTTCTCGATGTGCCGCGGGTCGTAGATAAGCACTCTCCGAAAGCGGTCGTATACGGGTCTGAAACGGTTAAGCACATTCTTCATGCAGCAAAGAACAGCTCAGGACAGCGAATCTTTGGCGCTGGCGCGGTGGTGGTGCCAAGTCAGCAGCAGATAACCGACCATCGTGATCCCTCCCGATCTGGTACATGGTTTTACTCCGACGGGAAGGTCATCACTGATGGGGACGTAAACGGAGCAAATTCCGTGGGTTCGATCCGTGTGATGCCTATTAGAAGCATGCATGCCGGGCACCTCTTCGGCCATAACTTCATCCCAGGTGAGTACGACTGGGAACTCGACGATTTGCCGACTGGTCTGCTGGACTGGAGACTTGGTGAAGTAACTCTGGCCTGGATGATTGACCTCCTCGGGGAGGATGGTCGGCCGGTTTACCGCATTCACTATCAAGACAGCGCCGCTGAACCTCCATGGGGCTTTCCACCCATAATCTCTGACTCAAAGCGCGTCGACGTCGAGATCCTTTGCGGGGGAGGGTGGAATCAAGTCAGTTACTACCCCACAGGGCTCCTCAGGGTGACCAAACCGCGTCTTGTGCTGTTGGGGCACTGGGAAAACTTCTTTGGCAACGACCTTGGTGAACCTGCTCGAACCATTCCGTTGCTCGGCTACAAAGGGCTCCTCGAACAGCTGAAACCCTACAATGTGGTGGTGCCTGAGCCCTTCTCTGACATCCTGCTCCCCCCGCCAATGGAGTGATTCTGCCCCAGCGGAGGCCTTCAGTTTCATGCGGACTCCTGCAGAGCAGACAGCAAGGGACAAAGCCCCATCGTAGGCCGTGTAAGCAAGGGCACTTTGCACGAAATGTGGGATTTCGCCCTGGTGCCGGCCCTATTTTCCGCCTTCCGCAAGGCGTTGCATCAATGCGCGTGCTTCGCTGTACCCATAAGCCCGCAGGAACCCGTCATAAGTATCAGGAAATGACATGACGCGCCCGGCGTAATACTCCAAGGGCACAGCAATGTCGGCTTCGTGCAGGTAGTCCTGATTAAGGAAGTGCTCGAGCACCAGCATGTGATCGAAGAAGGCCTCAAAGCAGTCACGAATGAACTCCTGCTGCTTGCTGAACCCCATCCCCTTCTCATGCACGACAAGGGCTGGTTTGAGGTCCCTCCAGTGAACGACGTAGGTCTGGCCTTCATGGGTGAAGGTCCGGCCTGACCAGTCCATCATTCGCATCGCAGAGCGGGCGAGTGGATCTGTGAAAATCTCCTTCATCATGTCCCGTGCAGCGGCAAGCTGCTTCTGACGGTGTTCCTTTCGCTTCTCTTGGATCGCATTTCGGGCTGACCTCAAGCCGCTCCAGATACCCCAAATCGCCAGGGCCATGGTGATCAAGGTGCTGATGACTGATACCCAGTCCTTGAGTGTGGTTGGTGAGAATGGGTCGCCCTGGGTAGGGTTCTCTGCCGCCATTGAAGCGGTAGTCATCAGCATCCAAGCCGTAGAGATCAACCAGGCAGCGCTGTGCCTCTTCCTTGTGGCTGTCATCTGGAGGTCCTCTGAGGGATGGTTAACCTCAAAGTAGCTTGATCCGTTTCTACCCGCACGTGACCACTCGGGGAATTCGCCTTTGAATTTGCCCGGCGGTCGTTAGACTGCCTGTTCCCCAAACAGCCGCGACACGAGAGGTAGCTTTTGACCGGCAAGCTTTCCAGTGATCAGTTGCAGCGGATCTACAAACTGCTGACGGAGAAGCGCCCCCGGCTTGATGATCGGATGGGATTAACTCCGGCTGAGCGTGCACTGTTGGAGTGTGGCGGCATTTCGAGATCCGACTTTGATGATTTGATTATCGCGACTGAGTACCGCGGGTTTGCCGCGGCCGGCCGATACGCAGAGGCACTGGCTGCCTACTTCAGAATCCCTAAAGTCAGCTTGTGCCGGAAGCCCAGGCGCCTCGACGACGATGTGTTGTGGTTGGATGGCTATGCCGTTGCCGATGCCGTTGCTCTGCTGATCTTCATGGAACGCCTGGGCTTCGCTGTCTCACCTGGTCAGCTGGTGCAGGCGATAAAGGGCAACCTGGCAGGCAAGCCCATGCTGACGGAATCGGAGTACCTCATTCTCACCTATGAGGTTTCCCGCGGCTGTACTACGACAGTCCTCCGATCAGATGTGGAGCGCCAGCCGGCATTTCCAACGACCAAGCGCCACCGGGATGAGTTAGGAAACCGCTTCACATTGGTGCTCCAAGGGGAGGATGTGTTGTCGCTGGAAGTAGCCGGGCCCCGATATCGTGACGTCAACTCGGCACTTAAAACCTGCGCCTACTGCGGTACGACCTACCTGCCCAGCAGTCGTAATGAGCGTGAAGCACATCGTCAGGTTCATAGAGAAACACAGCGGTTACTGGACCCGGGCCCGAACAAGCGGTTCGCGGCCAGACTAAAGTGTGTCGCTGGCGCCGATCAGGTAGACGCATCTGTGCCCATGTGGATGCATCAGGAGGTATTGAAGCGCGCCCAGCGTTTCCGCGCGGATTTTGGCTACGACTTTGTCCAGTGGCCTGGAACGATGTCGACTAAAGCAACGGTTGACTGGCACGGCTACCTGATTCCAGCTGGTGCTGACGGCACGATTGCAGGCGCTTGTGCATTCCTTTACGAGACTGAAACGAACCCATCAGGCAGCCCCTGGACTTTATCCTGGATCTGGCTGGCGCCTAAATACAGGCGCGGCGGGCTGTTGCGAGAACGGTGGGGGAGATTCCTTGAGGCCTATGGAGACTTCAGGATCGAGAGTCCGCTGTCTCCTGAAATGGAGGCCTTTGTACGAATTCACGGCACGGACTGGCAGAAGAGCTGCTTGTCGAATCATGGCGAGTGAGCAGAGTGCTCACCGCCTCTAGGAGTTTTTGTGATCAAGACCAATACATCTGCCCCCCAGCTGGACAAGCCGATGATCTTCCCTGCGGAGGACTATGCTCGTGCGTGGGTCGGGTGCCTGGCCGGATTCCTTCCAGGCCTGAAAGATCGAAGTCGTGAAGTGTTCCTGAGGCTTTCAGGGTGGCATCACTGGAATGCAATGGTCGAGGCCTGCAACCCGGATCAGAACTGCGTGTTCATGAATGAGGATTTGAGTCCGGAACTTCGGCTTGCGACTCTTGCAGAACATCGCTCAATACTGATCCATGAATTCGGTGTGAAGCCGGCCACCGCCAATTTTTTCCTATGGGCAAACCCCCTGGGCTCTTTTGAACTCGTGCCGCTTCGCGCGGCCGTCAAAGAGTCCCTTTATCAGCTGGGTGAGTCGCCTTCCTCGAGGTTGGACAAAATCCTCATCGCTCTGGATCATGAAAATCGAGCGCTTGTTCCTGGTACTGAAGAAAACCACCGCCGCGGCTGCCACTTCACCAATGAGCGGGTGTACATGGCGATGTTCCAGCATCTCGGCTGGACCATGGAGCTCAGCGACGGACGTGACTACGACGTACCGTTTGGACTACCTGTCGCACGGTTGGGCTATCTCAGCGATTCCGAACTCGGCTCTGTCCCTGTATTCATGACTGGCTTGGCCCCTAACCCTGAGTTGAACCCTGATCAGACCTGCTGTGCGATTTATGAATGGATCACGTCGCCTCAGGGAGCGAAGGCACAAACGGCAGTGGTCTTTTTCAGGGAACCACAGCTTCGAGTGCTCGATGAAGTCGAAACCTCCATCTTCGGCAGCTTCCTTGAAGGGCAGAGCGCATGGCATCTCACCTTGTCGTCTAACTCAACGTCGTTGGGGAGTGTGGTGGTCGACATTGTCTCGGGCCAGGCTCTTCCTGTGCCCGAGCAGCGTGATAATGGCTTCGAGCTGGCCATGCGATTTGCCCGTGCAATGGAGCGCTACTGCGATTTTCCTGAATTGCACCATCCCAACATTGACCGGCCGGTGGTCCTCGCCGGCGGCAGCGGGTGGGGAGTTGTGAAGCTGCCCCAGGCCTGAGGCTCTGCAGAACGAGTGTCTCCCATCAAGTCAGAATGGGAGGCATGCACCATAAACGTCACAAGATAGCTGGTGCTAAGGGGAAGCTCTGCTCGACCTGCAACCATTCGCCTTTCGGCTGGAATGCCTCGAAGATGGTGCAGAGGGTGTCCATTGGCGGTTTAATGAACCCCGGCCATTCCCGGTGGGGATCGAAGACTACGACTTCGAACTCGGGGTGTCGAAACGCCACCGCCCAGTGCCATCGTTCCCTTTCTCCGGGACGTATGTCGCGCAATTTGACTATCGCCAGGCCGTGAAGATCGGCCCATCCCCGCCACCGGCGAGTCAATGTCAGAAGTCCTACCGTGGCCACCGCCATCCTCATCTCGCCCGAGCTAGTAGAGAAGGGCGGTCGGCCATGTCTCTTTTGGCCAAGCCCCTGGCTTACGAAATGCTCCCGAGCTCGTTGATATGTCCAGCCGGTAACCATCGCTAAACACGCTACCCCGCAACCATAACGGTCGGTTTGCACGATCTTCTGTACACCGCATCGGGCTTGCCAGTCGGCTTCAGTCGCTGCCGGCGGATGATGTATGTCGAGGTGATCCATGGCTTCAGTCCTCATCCAGTTCAGGACTGATCGTACTGTGAAAGGGCGCTGGCCCAGGCTGGTTTCGCGGTCCGCTTTCCAGCCTCTCCTTCACCAAGGTGGGAAGGACTATCAATAGGTTACGTTGCGAACCCTACCTGGGGCGCTGGGGGCCGCAGCCATGAAGATCTACCTTGCCTCTAGCTCGCTGTAGAAGGTCTCGGACCTGGTCTTCCGACGCTGAGCGGTCATCGTCTAGCCACCAGCCAGCTTCATCCCTTGATCCAAACATCCCCGGCCGACCAGGTCACAGGCCCACAGTAATCAGAAAGCCTGCATCACTCGAAGTCTGCATGCAGTTCGGAAAGTGGATCATCCATAGGCGCTTCGCTGGAAATGCACTGGAGTTGGGTTAGTATCGCTGTGGAGCGCTGGCCAGCGCTCGCACGCCCACCTTGGGCGAAGGCCGGATTAGGCCATGGCTTCAAGACTTCACTTCATCCAAGCATTGCCCCTCGGCAATGTGTCTAGTGGGCGTGACACAAGATTGCCGCCAAGGAGCATGCTTTGACCATTACCAATCGTTTCCCTTCCGGGGCATCCATCGACCAAGTGAAGAAGGATGCTAAAAAGCTGGCCAAGTCAGAGGGGCTCAGTCTCCATGAGGCTCTGGACCAAGCTGCCGCCGCGCATGGTGCTCAGGTCCCCTGGCATCGCATCCAGGAGTTCCTCGCCGGCGATGATGACGAGACTTTGCTGGCCAGGTTTGCTCTCCAGCTGTACGCCGGCGGCGTCTTCACTGTTTCTCTCACAGAGACACGCCCCATGATTTCAGTCACGGGGCGAACTGGAGCAGGAAAGTCGACCACAGCATTGCTGATTGCTGAGCGGTACCTGGCTTCCTGCCGCGGCCGGGTTCACCTGGTGAGCCCTCTTCACGTTCAACAGACATCAACTGTCGAAGAGGTCTCGGAGGGGTGCTGGATGGATGTCTGGGATCGGATTTCGTTGAAGTATCCTGGACGTTGCGTCCGCGTCGTTTGCCCTGAGCGTACGGCGGAAATGTATATGGTAGGGCCTCTTGATTTGACTCATTCGCAACCTGAAAGGGGAGACCTAGTCGTGCTCGATGAGCGCTACCACTCCGCTAAAGGGCAAAGTCTGATCGACGTGGCAGAGATTGCCCGCATGTGGCGGGTTGGCCTGATCCTATGCAAACAACCGAGGCCATGGGAACACGAAACCATTCCCGATGAATCAGTCGGCGATCCATTCTCCCTGCACATCATATGCAGCCGCGATCTGATTTTGGATAAGTGTCGACTCCAGCTGGAAGAAATGGTGAATGGACGTCGGGGCGAATGCCTGATCGTGCCAGGCGCTCCCTACGGATCTTCGAAACGGAAGTTCAGGTTCCAACGAAGTGCGCTGGGAGCCCTCAAGAGCCATTTCGCTCGGGAGTGAGGGCGTAAATACGCAAACCCGACATCCACCCTCGTTTGGTTGTCGGGTTTGATCTGCTGGCCGAAGGCGACGACTACAACGTCCGAAAGCGTGTCGCGGTTGACCCCGACGGACAGTGGGAAACCTGCTCAGTTGCACCTCAAGCCCTGACCAGTTGCCGGGGCCGAGGACGTAGAGGACTCCGCGTTGGAGTTCACATCATCGAAAATAGGCACAGATAAACGTGATTCCAGTAAGCGTAATTAGCGGTCTGCGATTTACCCAGGAACATCCATTCGTGACTGGCGTTGTCATCGCTGTACTGCTTGCCCTGGCCGCGCTCGCTGCCAGCCGTAGCCGGCGTAGCCCACAGCGCAAGAAAGCCCTGCGAGCGGTGTCGGTTGCTTTGGTGATCGGCGCCGTAGGGTTCTACTCGTGGGCCTACAACACTCGTACCCCAGGCTTGGCCGATCAAGTGGCGAAATTTGCCAAGCATGCAGCTGCTGAGCAGGCAGCAAAATTGGATACTGAAGCCAAGTAGCTCAGGGAAAGCGATATGAAGAACACCATCACGGCCCTGCTTGCGGCGTCCATCCTTGCTGGTTGCAATGCCGCTGCTGAGAAGGGTCCAACTCAACAGGCTGCGAAGTCGGACGAGGCTGACAAATGCACAACTACCGGGCCTAACTCGCCAATTGTCACCGGGGAAAACAGCGCGGTAGTCATCAATGGCAAGACCTACGCACCAGCGCAAAGCTCTGGCTGCGCTCCGTCGTCTACCAATGTCTCAACGTATGGTGTCGGAAGCCCGATTGTCACGGGAGCGGGTGCGAAAGTCGTTATCCATACGGATCGATAGGAAAACTCGACCGGATTACACACAGTAGTCCGGTTTTTGCTATTTGAGCCTCAGGCAGGTTTCCACACCTAAATCCGAATAGCCACTTCATTGAACCCCTGATCGACTATACAACGCTCAAGGAGCAGCCGCTGACCAGGCGCGAGATGCTTGCATTATGGGGGCTGGATCATCAGCAGTTGGGCATCAAGGGAGGAAAATCGCTGGACTGGAGGATTCCGAGGGATCTGGGGTTGTGGCCCCTTTGCTCCGGGGTGATGTTTCAACCAGTTTTTTTGCCATGGAGGACTGTCATTGTCCTACGGTCTGTGGCCGTTAGCATCCAGTGCTTGATCTGCCTACAAGCACTGGCCGAACCCCTATGCAATCAGTCTTCATCCCAAACAAAGATGCCGAATTCAAGGGTTGCGAATTCTTCGCCATGGGTATTCTGCAAGAAGTCTAGAACCGACTTAACGCGAGGGTCGGCCCTGAGTGCTGCACGCTGCTCATCCAGCAAAGAAAGGTCGATTTTCCTTGTGATCGGTACGCAGTGATCAATGATGTCATGCCCTCTGGCATCCTTGATCGCGTAGTTTATGTACCAATTTCGAGGGTGTTCCCAGTGAGTGAACACGTGCTCGTCAAGCGGCGCCGGCAGCGCCACTTCTGGGTCTAGTTCTTCTTTCAGCTGAATGTAAAGGCCTGCATAACTGTTCATTGAGAAGCCTGCTCGCTAGTAGAAATTATAAAATATATAGTCAAATTGAACTGAAGAGTCAGCCGCACTTTGCGCAGCGCTGTCTAAAAAGCCAGCGCATAACACTTTTTGGCGTTCCAAAGCAGCAGCCCGCAAGCGTACCAGCAAATACGCAGCATCCTGTCGGTGCACTTCGGCTTCGACCAGTGACTGTCGAGAGCCGATTCAAGCAGTCGGCTGCCGACAATCACTGTTACAACGGAAAACAGCCGGAATGTCGAGTTGGGTTGCCCTGAGTGCGGACACGAGTTTCTTGCAGACCTGGCGTACTGATCGTATCAAGGAAAACATGAATAGGATACAAGGTGGTCACCTGGTGCTGTAGTTACACCACATCACGATGGCTGTATTGGCCGGCGCAAAAGGACTCACTCATAGATTTCTGTTTGCCTCGGCCGCGAATCCACATCCGTGCCATTGCCGTTGTCTCTGTAATAGATCACGCCGAGAGGACTTCCGTATTGGACGAATACAGGAGCCACGCTGACAACAGTCGCCACGTCCTTGCCCAGGACCTCGTCAATAAAGTCTTGGGACGATACGGCAGGTAGGGTTCCGTTCTTATACTGACAATCCCCTTTGACTATCGTGTTCTTCGATCGAGACCTGGATGCTGGTTTAACGAACCCGACTGAAGCCGGGCAGTACACCATTTTGCCCCCGGAATAGCCCACCCCGTCCACGAACAAGTATCCGGTTGCTCCGTATGAATAACCGGCATTTGGAAGGCCTGAGTCGGAAGCTGCGGCCGCCGCAGCTGCAGTCACTGTAACAGCCGCAGCGCCGCCAGCTTGGGCCAGTAGCGGCAGTGTCAGAATCACGGCAGTGAAAGCGGCGCGGAACGGTTGAAAGTGGGGCATGCAGCTTGATCCTCGTGACTGTGTATGTATTGCCATGGGATTCTAACGGAAGGGCTTGCCGATACCATCAGATTGCACTCTGCGGAATACGCTCCTTACGACTAGAGAAGGCGTCGAGAGTTAATCCGACCAGGACTGGAGCCGATTCAGCTCCTGATCGAGATTGAGTCTGACCTGAGCCATTGCTTGCAGGAGATCCACGGTGGCCAGCACATCTCCAACTGCGGAGTGTGCTTGACCACGCCAGGTTACGCCGGCCAACGACATTGCTGCCGCAAGTGAGATGGTCCCATAGCGGTTGGTTGCCCCATACATGGCCACCGCCAGGCCCATTGCGCAATGCTCCTGACACGTCGCAAGCCAGCTATGGTCAGCCTCGAATGCGTTCGCGGTTTGAATCAGCAGTCGCCGATCGAACGCTGAATTGAAGGTCACAATGGGACGACCGGTAAGAAGCGCCTTGACTCTGCCGGCAACCTCGAGCCAGGTCGGAGCATGTTGGAGCTCTTCAGCTCGGATTCGGTGTACATCCGCAGCACCTAGTTCGATTGGAACAGTAGGCCGAATCCTGGAGTTGAAAAGGAGATTCCCGTCGGCGTCGGCGATCGCCAGTTCGATAATTTGAGCCTCGGTACCAAGCCCTGTGGTTTCTGCATCCAGCACCAGAGGTGCATTGGCAAGCCATTGCACCGCGACTTGGGAGGCCTTGGCCAACTTGCTTTGCATCCGGCCCTTTAGTGCAAGCATGGCCGCCGCCCGGACTTGCTTGGGGGAGGGGGCAACGGCCTTGCGGTCCCGCATTGGGAGGCAGTCTGCGATCCGGTACACGCCGAAGGTCCCGCCATAGCCGTTCTTGTAATGCGCTACCGGCGTCGCATCAGGTTTCGGCTTCATCCGGAACTCGTCCCGAAGTCGACCTCTGGAAAAGGACCTGTCGGCCGCTAATGCTTCTGCTCTTAATACCTCGAGCTGGACTTGATCCATGGACTCACCTTGTCGGATCTGGGTTATCGACCAAGCATATACGGCTCGAATAATCTCTCAGTTCAGTGTGCTCAAGCGTCGAATCACTCACTAGGTCCTCATGATAACCGGCGAGGACAGCGGTTTCTCGTAGCCGTAAAGCGCCGATGCTTCAGAAAGACGCGCGACGTGGCTAGAATGAGGGAGTCCCTATCCATTTCCTCTCAGGAGAAAGGTATGCCGAGTAAAAAGCGCCTCACCGAAAAGGAGATTCGGAACCTTGAAGGCGAGATTCCTGCAGTCGCTGCAGGTGCAACTCGTACTGCCTATCTGCGAGCGCTCGCAGCCGGGCATACCGTCATGAAGGTGCAGGGCAGCTACCTCGTTGAGTCCAGGGCCGATGGGTCCGCGACCGTCGTCGGGGAGGCCAGGCCTCGCCGCAAGGTGAGCGTCGGCCAGACTATCGAGGTCCGCCGAGTAAGCTCCAGTGCCAACGCCTAGGCTCCGCGTCTTTGCGGGGCCAAATGGCTCGGGCAAGAGCACCATCAAAGAGCAAGTCCCGCCCAATCTGATCAACACCTACGTGAACGCAGACGAGATTGAGAAGGCAGCGAAAGCTGACGGCTTTGTCGATCTCACTCAGTTTAATGTCCAGGCTACCGGCGACGAACTACGTACCTTCTTTGCCAGTCATGCCTTGATCCAGAAAGAGCACATTCAAGATCAAGCATCCCTGTTCGACATGAACGGCCTTCGCATCGACGTTCGGCGTCTCGACTTCAATTCTTACCATGCCTCGGTAATTGCTGACTTCATCAGGCAGAAGCTCTTGGAAAACCGCGTGAGCTTCACGTTTGAGACCGTGATGTCGTCTGGAGATAAGGTCGCGTTTATGCGCCGTGCACAGGAGCTGGGTTACCGCACCTACCTCTACTTTGTGGCCACTGACAACCCAAACATCAACATCAACCGGGTGGCCAACCGCGTGGGCGATGGCGGTCACAACGTACCGGCCGACAAGATCGTTCAGCGCTACTATCGGACACTTAAGCTACTGCCGGAGGCAGTCGCAGCATCCAACCGGGCCTACATCTTCGATAACTCTGGGGAAAGCTCTGTCTGGCTTGCGGAGATCACTGACGGCACCAGTCTTGAGTACAAGGTCGAGGACCAGCCTGATTGGTTTATGGAGGCCTACGTAGACAAGGTCATGAACGGCGCCAGCTAGCCGTAGCAGCATCCCGCCGTCGAGCGGACTCAGCGCCAGATCGGCTTCATCTTATGCTGTGAAGATAGACAAGTCGCTTAAAATTCCCTTGCGGCCCTGATAGGGAAGGTTATAGCCATCTGCAGGTGCGTACTACGGCCTACACGACACCAGCTATGCGATAGAAACTGCCGCGGCGAACTCGGTCAATCTGTGGCCTCTGTTCGCCGCGACGACACCACAAACTGTTTCAACCCCACGTTACTGTGCTACTCCATCCCCACGGCGTGACTCTGCGAGTCTGTGCGCTGAAATATCCGCTTCCATCGCTTCAAGATGTGAAACGTGCCGTCGAATCCACCTGTCCGCTCTATCAATGCGCTCCAGTAGCCTCCTCTTGGGCTTGCATTCCTGATAGCCCTCCACAATTGTCTGCCTCACTTCGGCAAGTGCAGTCAGTTGTTTTTTTGTTCCCCTGATGATGGTTGGTTTTGGCAAGTCGTAGATTTGCCGCGAAAGCTCGCTGGGAAGCTCCTCATCGTTGTACTCAGAGCGGAACCAAGAGCACAGGGTGCAGGCGACTTGACCTAAGCCAGCTCCTGACCAGCCCATGATCACTGAAGCCATCAGGCTGCTCATGATCGGCCCGATGTGTAAGTGCCTATCCAAGTCCATTCGGCGAGCGGGTCGCCAACTTGATGGATACCCAGGCAGACCGGGGCCACACGGGACTGCGCCCGAGCGCTCAACCCCTTGAGGGGGAGGCATGATTCTTGGTTTCTTTCTCTTGCCGCTGAGATGCCTGGCCGGGCTGATGAATTGGGTTTCATACCCCTGGGAGTCGTACGTCCATTTCTCATCGTTCAACCTGGCTTCCAAGGCTTGGAGCCTCACGATCAAACGCGATAGTGCCGCCTCAGATGTGGCATGAAGTCGTGGTGTATAGCCTGCTTCATAAATACCCCTCCATGGGACGCCTACAGTATGAAACCCGTGATCATTAGCCCAAGCGATCTCGTCCTGAAACAGAGGTCGATATGGTTCATCTAGGATGACAATGCATTGAGACTCATTGTCATACCAGTAAGAGCAGTGGTCTGCATTGTTAGAAAGTTTCAATCTCGACGACCAAGGCATCTCATTAGCAAGGGGGGCGCGCAGGCCTGTCACAGCCATAAAATTAAGAGCGAGCGCCACCTTTTTTGCCATCCTCACGCCGTCGAGCTCGTCGTAATAGTCACCCCTACGTTCGAGATGATCAGGTGACTCCAGTCGAAAGTCGTCTATATACGGCGTCCGATCTAGGGCCCTACCGGGCAGGATCTCCTTCAAGGGGACAGGCAACAGGAATTTGACGGTTGTCCGCCCCGATCGCAGGATAGAGCCGCGATCAATAGAACTTGGGACGTCTTCTCGTTCCGCCCAGTAGAACGTCACAAATGCCTGGTGTAGTTCGTACTTGGATTCGCCCAAAACTGACTGGGCATGGCGCAGGTTTTGAAATCCAGCTTTCTGTGCAGCTTCATCCAAGGCAGCATGATGCGGAATGCCTCGCGCAGTTTTGATGAACTTGGCCAGGCGTTTGATGCCTGCAAGGGTGGTAGGGCGAGTCTGTTCGGTTGCCATGACTTATCTCCGGCCCTTACTTGTGCAGCGTCACCCGTCCACCGCTGCGCACCAAGGCCAAAGATATGGACCGAAGGTGGAGACAACTGGCAGTGCTGCTCGTGCAGCTTCGCGAGGACGGGTAGCCGGCGCCTGCAGGGAGCCAAATCAAATTGTAGGCCGCGCCAGTTGTTCCGTCGATGAAGCCTCATCAGGGAGCGCGAATAACCCCGAAACCAACGACCCCCCCGCGACACATCCGCCCTATAACAACATAGCGTGCGACGCGACGACCACCATCCTGAACCTCCTTGCAAAACCTCATCTATTTACGCGGGGGCCCCCTTCGCTAAAGGGCGCAAACTGAACACTGTTTTATAACAACATAACCGGGGAGGCTCAGACAATCTCCGCGTTCCTCCTGCCCATTTCCACCCGCCTGGACCTCCGCATCGGATGCCCCCCTACCTGTCCAACCCTTCCTTTTTTCTTTCCTTTCTTTTCTTTCCTTTTCCCCATTTCTTTCTACGCGCGGCGCAGGCAACCCGACACCGGCGGGTGGGCCCTTAAAAGGGTTGGACAGGGTAGAGGGTATCAGGAGGGGCGCCGCCACCAGAGCTACCGCAGGTTATGTTGTTATAGGTTGCTCCGGATTCGGGTGAACTGCCGAGGGTAGGCCAGGTTTGGCTTTGGCGGAGGTGGCGCCGGCGCGGAAAGGAAAGAGTGCGCCACCGGTCCGAAGGGTATCGGCTATGTTGTTATAGCCTGGCCGCATTGCGGCCAGATCAGCGCTCACTTCCCGCCAACATAGGGCGAGGAGGGCAGTGCCGCCGGCAGGTCGACCGGCTTACGGCCGGGAAGGAGGAGCAGGATGGCCAGGATTGCCTGGCCAACAAAGGGGATGAACCACAGCAAAAGCACCCACGGGGTGATGCCGGCGTCCTTCAGACGTTGAATGGCATTGCCGGCGATGACCAGAAGCGCGAGGAGGATCAGAAGTCTACCGAGCAGCCCAAAGGGGTTCAAAGCGAGCAGAACGGATACGAGGAACACATCGGCAAGCAGACAGAGCCAGAAGAAGGTACGACCCTGTCGGTTCTTGAACTTGAAGGCGCCGGTGAAATGCCGGCAGTAGTGGGATAGAAAATTCACGCGAGCTCCTTTGGACGTGTCGAGCCGCTGCTCTGCAGCTCGGACAGTCATCCTATCTCAGAGCCCGCACGCCCACCCGGCAAAACACAGGATGTAACTCAAGGTGCCAAATACCAGGGTTTCTGCCACCTCCTTTGGGATGAGCAAATGCCCTAGCATGATCAGGCTGAAGAACAGGGTGAATTTCAAGAACAGTTGGCGTAGGTACACCTGGTCGACCTCGATGTGCTGAGACGTGGGAGTATACCTTCCCGATCGCGCCCACCCAGCAAGCCGACCTCGATCTTTGAGCTACCTGTGATCCGCGGGCCGATCAGCTTCGCGCCATGCGGCGATAGTCGCCAGCATGCTCTCAACCATACCCAGAAGGAGCAGGCTCTGGGTCCATGAGTGCCCCTGGATGAGGTTCTCTAACCAGAAGTTGATGGCGGCCAGGCCCGGGGCTCCAACATCGATTTCGCCCAGCGTCTGATGCAGGCATTCAGCCAAGCCTGGCGTGTCTGCCAGCGATCCCCGGGGTATGGCCAAGAGGTTCAGCCAGACATCATCGTCCAGTGCGAAGACGCGAAACGATCCGTGGTACGGTCCACCGACCAGCTCAGCACAGCAGCGCTCATCACCACCCCCACCAAGCAGGTTCAGCGAATCACAGAACGCATCCTCGCTTTCCGGAAAAAGCACCAAACCCTTTCGCTCCATGCTGCGCTCCAGCAAGGATTCCAGTCGATCCGCGGTCGCGCCATTGATGGCCAGGCTTCTGTTCAGAAAAGGGGGCCATTTCCCTGGCTCCAGAACAGAGCCAAACAGTTCTTGAGGCGGGAAGGGCAACCCCCGGACCAGTGATCTGAACCAGAGGAGATCGTCTACGTCGTAGAGCCCTGCAGGCTCACGGTCACCAGTCATCATCACGGTGCGAAGTGCCTTACGGAGCATCTCAGTTGCAACGGGTTTCTTGGTCACGGAAACCATCCATCCCGTCTGGTATTTGATTTTGAGCTCCTCATGAGGGGCCATCGGTGGTACCGATCGCGCCTGGCGCTTCATCCAATCGGCAATATCCAGCCCCACCAGGTGGTGCGGCCAGTGCGGAAGGTGCACCGGTCTCAGGCGGTGGTTCTGGAAAGCATCCTCTGCATGTCCAGGCCTCGGCGAGTTTTCCCATACCCGGTGATAACCCTCCAAGCCCTGGTTCAGTCGAGCCAATACCGCCTCTTGGCTTTCAAGCCGATGCTCCGTCAACTCCTCCAGGGAAACCATGCTGTGCTTGACCAGGTTCTGTGATTGCCTCCTGGTTGATCCAAATGGGTGCCCATGGCCGATGGCCACTTTCTTGATGACTTTCTCCTTATCCATCTGCCCCAGGACCCGCCGCAACGGGTAATCGTCCAGCAATTCCGGTTCCACAAGAAGGTGCCCAGGCATGCCCCCGAGGGTGTGGAACTCTGTCCATGCCAAGTACAAAAAAGACTCGAGTGGGATGAGTTCATCACCGAAGTACAAGCGCTGCCAGTAGATCCCAAGCCCCTCAACGCTGAGCGTTGCGACCACAAGCGGACGTAGTTCGTGCCGCTCCAGATCTTGCGGATTCAATCCATCGGTGCACCGGTACGCCATGCAGTCCTTGCCGATGAATAAATACTTGCTCTGCGCGACTGTTAAGTGTTGGGTAAGCATCGCGGTGCTTCCGGCAGTTTATCGAAAGTGTAGGCCTGTTCCTGGCATGTCGCGGCAATCCGACAACAACAAGGAATCCGCGCCATCAACTTGACTGGGATTTGCTGTTTTTGCTCGATACCGTTTGCCTCGATCGCTCCCCATAGACCCGAGGTAACAATGGTCAAACGCTCATTTGCCACTCTCACTGCCCTGGCGGCTGCACTGACGCTGGCCGGCTGCTCTTCCACCTGCTTCAATGAAACGCCCGCCCAACAGGTGGCCACGTTCGAGTTCGTGATCAAGGAAATCGATGCCAACAAGCAGGAGCGCGTGCTGCAGCGGCCCCGAATTGCCGCGCAGCTCAATACTCAAGCGGAATGGCGTCAGCTGCATATCGTGAAAGAGGGCGCGCTCGAGAAATCACGCTCGGGATACATCGTGGCCATCCACCCCTATGCCGTCCCAGGGAAGCGGCAGTCCGAAAAAGCGGTGACCTTCGACCTCGTCGTCGACCAGTTCATTCCTGAAATCGGGGCAACTCAACTAGCCACTTCGGGTACTGGGGCGGCCGTAAACGGCGGCGAGTCGACGATCTTCTGGACGGCGGCCGGGAAGAAGTACACCCTCGAAACGCGGCTGGTCAGCCTAGACTAGCAGGCGAACCGCCGGCCCGGTCACAGAGTCGCCAAAATGCAAAAACCGGGCTTCAATCCCGGTTTCTGCATTTCTTTTGGTTCAAAGTCCGGCAGCGTTTGAAAGTCACAGGCCTCGCAGCTACCACCTGTGTCAATCGCGAAGCTTGATCCCGTCGCTCCGATGCAGACTATGGCGCCTACGGCGCTCACCCTGCATCTTTTTGGCCATCTTCGGATCGGCCTGGCCGCCCGGCTTAGCACCGGCGTTGACCATCCTGTCGCGCTCCTTGTTGAAGCGGTACCGATCGATCAGGCGCTGTATCACTGCGCTCTGCTGACGCATGCCGGCGACGGCGCCGTCCAGACTCACCAGACTCATTGCCGCACCTTGGGGCCAGAGGTTGTCGATGAAATCGTCAACCGATCGGCACTTATAGGCGACATGATAGGAGTTATAACCCAAGGCGCGCGCCATCATACCTTGTACCTCAGTCAGCCTGATCTCAGCCCCATTCCTTCGTGCGAGCTTCAGCAAGCGGGTGCTGTACCGCTTGAACTGCCCGATATAGAGGCCGGTTACCTGGGTCAACAGCAAAAGCTGATCGGCCAGGCGGTCGTCCCGAAGTACATACTCCTCCTCGGCTTTCCACCCGTCCAAGTTGTTCGCAGCTAGGAATGCTTCCAGATGCTGCCCAAGACTACGGGTAACATGCCTGGCGGTGATCTGCTTCGGGATCTCCTCAGGAGGGAGTTCCTGGATTTCTGGCATGCTTGTCTCTCTGAACGTGGTCAATGGTTTGAGCCATGATACCGCCCGCGCGACGCTTGACCAGTGGCGGCCGACCTTGGCACAACCAACGAGAGAGCTGTGGCAATCGCCACCAGGCGGGCCCCGGGTTGTCTCCAGTGGTTAAAACGCAAACCCGGTCTGCTGGGGTGTGCTGAGGAAGCGATCGAGGTCGCCGTTGAATAGTTCACTGGCCTCGCGGCCGCGGGCTACGATTTGGCCGCGCACCGGGTGATCCTGCGACTGTTCTACGTGCTCTGCTCGGTCGCTCACTCGATCTGGATCTACCTGGCCCTAGTCCTGATCGCTTTCCATCACAGACGATTCAGCCGCCGGGGCCATGCGATGCCGTCCGCTGGGAAAGTCAGTTCAGCGCAGGTTCCTCCGTTTTAAACAGGCCCTTCCGGCATCCCTAACTGAAGCTGCACCGCGTGGCGTAGCCTACCCTCATCGCACAGCTTCCGAGTCTGCGCTATAGGGTTCGATCGACCAATCCTGAATCAGCCTGGCAGGACTCTGGAGCCCCGTACAGTTGCAGCGCCTGGTCACCCGACAACTGCGCATCGAGTCGTGAGGAGTACGAGGCCTGTTCTGTTCCGCAGTAAAGAGTCGAACTCGTGAGTCGGGCAGGACTCAGCTGCAGTCCTGCCGACTCACCCGAACTGACATGATCAGTTGGCCATCCCTTCCAACATAGTTGTACCGATAGGTCCCCCCCATCTCCAAGAACGGAGAGACCATGTTCGGCGTCGCGCAGACTTTCGAAATGATCTCTGGGCCGAGTGCCTTTTTCACCGCTGCTGGGTCCAGATCTCGAGATGCATACCGACGGAATCGATACCAGTATCCCCATTCCCTACCGCTACCAGTCACGTCATAAAATTCTGTTTCTGCGTCGACCATCTTGGGAAGATCTTGCTTTGCGCGAGGGATGCCTCGAGCGAACAGCATTCGGAAGAAATCATCCTCGGTCATGCCCTTGGCAGCAAGAGCTTGTCGGGTTGCTTCTGCAGATACTGCTCCAACCGCAGTCCCTCCGATGCTGCCAGCAGCAGAGCCCAGTGCCTGTCCAAGCTTCCCAGCGTATGCGGCTTCAGGCGCAAGTAGCGCCACCCCTAGCAGGATGAGCCCCGACCAGCCTGCACCGAAAATCCCATTCCTTCCGTCCATCCTGCCCACGCTCCCTGTCCAACACATATTGAGGTTTGCTCCACGTTTCGCAGCAATCGATGCCCGCTGACTCGAACTGACCGGCGGTAACCCGCAGTCGCGCCTGGGACATTTACCGGCCATATACTGCACGGTAGAGGCCATGGATGGCCCCCCTTCAGCAAAATCCTCCCCGCTGACAGTGACATACCCAGTGCGCGCAGCTTGACGCCAACCCGGGGCTGATCTCTATACTGTACGCATATACAGTTTTGAGACGACCGCCCAGATGGACTGCTTTACGTCTCCCGGCCGGCGGCTGTCCAGTCTCGCTCTGGCGCAGCAGCGCCTGAAGATTACTGGTTTCCAGAGCCCGGCTGAGGATCACTCGCTATTTCCTCCCTCCCTTGACGCCGCGGTGGGATGGGGCGCACCCAACATTTGGCTGTGGCTAGTCGACACCGAGGATCTAGTCGGCCTCGGAGTACATCGGAATGACGTACTCGTTGTCGACCGCGCCCTCGAGCCTAGCGCCGGCAATGTAGTCATCGTGGTAGCGAACCATGAGCATCGCCTGGCACTCGTGGAGCGAGTAGCCCCGGAACGACTACATCTTGCCCAGGTAGGAGCTGACGGCCGCCATCGTGAAATCCTGGCCGACGAAGACCAGGTGGAACTATGGGGAGTGATCAGCATGCTGCTGAGGAGCATGCTGTGAGCGTCTTTGCCCTGGTCGATTGCAACAGCTTTTACTGCTCATGTGAGCGGATCTTCCGTCCGGACCTGGCACAGAAGGCAGTTGTGGTCCTTTCGAACAACGATCTGAGGGGTGGGAATCGTTAGTAAATCCTGTAGAGTCCGCGCCACCTTCTGAACCCCTCTGGAGCAGCAGTTTCCAGGCTTCATAAGGCAATCCATTGGAAGTGGTTTAGGGCAGCGGCATGAGGCTGGTATTCGCAACAAAAGACCTAGCATTAGCAGGTCGATCCTTTGAAGGCTTTCCGTTGCTGATTGGGTCAGAGGGATGGCCAGTCGAGCCAGCTCAATCCTTCCTTTGGCACACGCTTATCGAGTCAGGTGAGGCCCTAAGCGATTTGACTTGGGAAGCCTATGGACGGCGTCTGTACGATTACTTTGCCTTCCTGGAAGCCAATGGATTGGCCTGGGACGAGGAAAGCCCGGCTCACGGTCTGAGTGCTCTGTCGAGGTATAGGGATTGGTCGAGCGGAGAATTAGCACTTGATCCCGGCACGGTGAACAATCGTCTGGCCTTGATCGTGAGGTTCTACCGATGGGCTAAGCAGCGCAACCTGATAACTGTGCTGCCCTTCGGTGAGAAAAGGGTAAGAGCTGCCCAACATTCCGGTCTTCTCAGTCATATCGCTCGGCCCGGAGCCGAGAGCACGAAAGTTTCGGTGATGGTTCGCGACCGAAAGCGCTTGACCAAATTCCTGACCAAGGATCAAGTCAAGGTATGCCTTGCCCTGGATACCGATCCAAGCCACCAGATATTGTTCCACCTCATGGTGCGTACCGGCCTTCGCTCCTGTGAGGCGAGGTCTTTTCCTCTCAAATATGTGTTCAACCCCAGGTTGAAGAAGGGACTGCGCCCAGGGCAAATGATCAGTGTTGCTCTTGATCCTTCAGACATGCATATCAAGTACGACCGGCCTAGAACTATCGACGTGCCATGGTCGTTGATGGAGAGCATGTGGTCTTACTCCCTTCACCAACGAGAGGTTCGTAAGTCCAATAGTGATGGACGTGTTACCGCGCTGCTGCTGACTAATGAAGGCAGGCATTATTCAAAAGATTCCGTAGTGGACGTTATGAAGTCCTATGAAAGAAAGTGCGGCTTCTATGTTCGGGCCCACATGCTACGCCACACCTATGGGACTTATACCTTGCTTGCTCTTCGAAAAAGTAAAGAGTTTGAAGGTGAGCCATTGTTGTATGTCCGAGATAGGCTGGGGCATTCAGATGTGCAAACAACTATGATCTATTTGCATCTCATAAACCAGCTTGAAGCCCAATCCGTCCTTGCTCACGAGGACGAAATTGACATGATGTTTATGACTGATTCGGTTTCGCGTATCTGAGGTAGCACCATTGGCTCGGCAAAAAAGCTACAAGGCGGTTATGCGGTCGGTTACAAAAGGATTCGAGGCTGTCGAAGATGATATCAAGATTGACCTGCCGAGAAATCCGAGAAACCACAGGCAACTCGATCATACGAAATATTTAGGCTTGGGCTTCGATGCTTGGGCAATTCAAAGTCTTCACGTTATCAAAGCTTTGCTACAAGGAGGAAACTTCTCAGTGACGACCTTGATTGGTTACTCTACGAACGGACTAAGATTTTTTATAAATTTCTTGAGTGGCGGTTCGGTCAAGTCGCCACCTGCAACGCCAAACAGTCTTACCAAACGCCACTTGGAGCGATACGTCTCTTGGCTGAGGCTAAAATACCCTAACGGCTCGACAGCCAAGAATTACTATACTAGCTTCAAGTCGTTAGTTGTTGTTTTGGCTGAATATGGATTTATTGAAGTCAATCTTGACGATCTTTTGCCCCTCAATCCATTTCCTAATAATGCGCAGAGCACTAAAGATGCAGATCCGCTCACCTTGGGTGAAATGCAAAGGCTGATTGGCGCTTTGAAGTCAGATCTTATTGCCATCCATAAGGGTGCATTCCTTGGAAATGGCGCGGAGGCGATGGCTGTATTGCTACTAATTACTGCGGCAAGGTCTGGAATCAATACTACGCCGCTCTTGGAGATGAAGAGGGATGCCCTACAGCCTCACCCATTTATTCCTAATCTCAGGTTGATTACTACCGTCAAACGTCGAGGTAAAGGCGCACAGAGCAAAACAATCCGTCAGACTAATCTGCTAGATGAGTACAGTGCTATTCCCCTGGATGGGGTGGCAGTCCTCAATAAGGCGCTGGAGATTTCTAAGCCACTCGTAGCACTGGCACCTGATGAAATATCTTCATGTGTGTGGTTATATCGCTCGGGCCAGCCTGGCCGCTCGAACGACATCGTTACCCTTACACCCGGTGCTTTATATGTCACGGCAAAAAGCATTTGTGAGCGTCATGCGCTTCAGGATGATCAAGGCAATCGGCTAAATGTCACGCTTAGTCGGCTGCGAAAGACTATGGAAAGCCGTTTGTGGAAACTGAGTGGTGGCGACATTATAGAAGTTTCCTCCGTTATGGGTCATACCCCTGGTGTCGCCGATAATCACTATTTGAAAATCAACGATGAGATCAAGATCGACGGGGCGACATTTGTTGGGGAGGCTTTTCCGGACAAACTACGTGGCATAAACGTTATACCAACCCCGCCAGGCGGCTGCAAAGATAGCCTTTACGGTAGTCTGGCACCAAAGGATGGCGTCAATCATTGTTCTGAATTCATCCACTGCCTCGGTTGCCCTAGCTATGCAATTGTAGGCACCTTGGAGGACTTATACCGGCTGTTCAGCTACCAACAATTCTTGTATGCAGAAGTCGAATACTTTCTCACGGACGAGTGGGGCGCATGGCGCAAGCGTCAGTTTGACTATATTCGATTGATAGATGATTTCACCCAGAAGTTTGATCTTGCATTGGTTTCGCAAGCAAGGGCTCAGGCTGAGTCATCTCCGCACTTGTTCTGGGCTAAAAAAATCGAGTTCATGAAGAAAAAATTGGACGGTGAAATTTGAGCATAAGAACCACGAGTGCGGTGTTAAAGGCATATGATGTCCTCATCGCACAACCAGTTTCAGCGAATGGCCTAAGTCCCGCAGAGCGGGATGCAATCGTGATCAGCGCTATCGTTAATGAAGATGGAGAAACCTTCGTTCTTAGCAGGTTTGGCGATGCACAGTGGGATCTTCGCCCGTTTTTTGATCAGGCCAATGTTGCTCATTCTTATAAATTCATCAACTGGGATATGGGCATGCCTCGGGCGCTTATTGATGACTGCAAAGCTGTTGCTTATGCTTGGTTTAAAAGAGGAATGCCTAGATCCAAACCTCCTATCGCACGGGGCATTACTACTTTCGCCGTCGTCAGCGCGATGCCTTTTGTTCGCTGGTTAAACGATCTAGGAGTTTCAAGCTTTGCAGATGTCCGTCCGATCCATGTCAGCAATTACGTTCATCATTGCAAATATGAATTGAAGTTAAAGCCTCTCCCGCTGTATGGGCGATTACGGGTTATTGATTTTCTTTGGGTGTTTTCTGCCGACACGATGTTTCCCATTCAGAGTTATCCTTGGGGTAATTCGACATTGTGGCGGATTTGTGGGGTCGCGAATGTAAAAGGGTTGGGTGCTGCCACTAAAAACGTCGGGCGAACAGATATTATTCCTCATGATGAACAATCTAGGATTTTCAACTATTGCGAAAGCATTGTCCGGGAGATGAAGGCCGAATTGGCAGCCAATGGTATTGGATATCATCCTAGTGATGAACGGATGGCAATTCGTTGCAGAGATGCTGTTCTGTATATAGTTTCAATCACTAGCGGCATGCGCAATGACGAGGCAATTGGAATTGAGGTTGGCGCTTGGCGCAAAGAGTTAAAAAACGGGGTTACCTTTTGCTGGGTGACCACAATCGAGCACAAGACAGGTAAAGGCCAAGTCGAATATCTTGTACCAGAACTGACGATTGAAGCTTTAAGTCTTTTGGCAAAATATTCAGTACCCATCAGAAAAGAGCTGGATGAAGAGATTAGACAGCTTGCAAGCAATCGGGATTTTTCGTATTCAACTGAACATCTCCTTAGGCTCGAAAAAGCCCGAAAAGACGCGAATAAACTATTTTTGGGACGAAACACACAAGGAGGGAAAGTTCAGGAAAGCCATCACGTTGAGGCTCTCAGCGGGCAAGCATCCAATGCTGCGTTTGACCGTATAGCTAAAGCCGCTGGAAGCGATTGGCCGTTGAGGACGCATCAATGCAGGCGAACATATGCAAGATGCTTTGTAGAATCCCGTATGGGCCGCACTTCATTGATCTACCTCAAATGGCAGTTCAAACACAGCAGCATGAGTATGACCCAACTCTATGCATCCAATCCGCAGCAAGACCTGACTCTCTTTGATGAGATCTTCCAGCAGATGACAGAGTTTAAAATTGACCTGATCGAATCATGGCTCGATGATCAGCCACTGGCAGGGGGCGCTGGCGAAAAGATTGTGGAGTTGCGGGCGATTCCAATCAAGGATAGAGCTGCTTTGCTTGCCCAGACCGCCCCACATGCCAACATTCGTGCGACTGGACACGGCTGGTGCATCGCCACAGAGCGGGGCTGCGGAGGTGCTGGTCTATACGAAGCCACACGGTGTCCAGGGTGCAAAAATTCGGTGATCGATGAAGTCTTCGCCAGCACTTGGCAGGACATCTACATTCAACAGCGAGAGCTGATAAAAATTGAGGATGCAGGCCCCGCTGTTAGGCAGCGCGCAGAACGCGACTTGCAGGTTGCACTAGATGTAATTACCAGCCTTGGCCTTTCTCCAGTTGAGGAAATGGAGGAGGCGGCAAATGACTAGACAGGCGGTGGGCCCTGACTCTCCTATTCGCTCCAGGTCGAAGACACTCGCCGCGCTCAACAAGGTCGTCGACGATCTAATTGCTGGTGACGAAAAGCTTTCCATCACATCCGTTGCCCGTGCCGCAGGTGTGACTCCGGGACTCATCCATAACACTTACCCAAGCATAGCGGAAAGGATTCGCAACATCGTTGGCAAGTCGGTGCGAGCCCAGCGAGACTCTAAGCATCAAGCGTTGATGAGCGAGAAAGAAAAGAACAGGGTGCTCCGTGCAGAGAATGATCAGCTTTTAGCGGAGGTAGCTCGGCTGGCTTCGGTTAACCAGCGACTAATATTCGAGATGATTCAGCTGAAGGCGGTTGCCAACGGTAAGGTCACCGCACTCCCTCTGAAACCAGGGCCCAACTAGGCCCTGATGGGGAGCCCACTGAATTCGGCAAAAATCGTAGACCACCACTTCAAGCGCCACGATCACGCCCGACTGTAGCTTGTTGACTGGTCAATCTGGTTCACGGGTGAAGCGATAGAACAGGTTCGGCTCGCTGACCACGTACAAATACCCTTCATTGTCGATGGTTACGCCTTCGGCCTGGGGTATGCCTTTCAGCAAACCAGCAAAACCTCTCGCCAGGGAGCGGAAACTCACCACCTTGCCCTCGTCGGTCATTTCAATCAGCAGTTTCGACTCGTCGCTGAGCAATATCAGATGGCCGCTCTGTTGATCGAAGACGACTGAAGACAGGTCAGTCGCAAACACCTTGTCTTTTACCAGGCTGGACAGGTCACGCACGTGCAAGGAAAAGCCTCCGGCCAGGCTGGCACGAAGGCCGCTCACTTCCAGCAATTGGCGAGGATCTCGCTCCTTGGTCACAAACAGGCGGTCGCCTTTCAGGTCGTAGGCGAGCCCTTCAAGGCCTTTGTTGTCTTCCTTGCCAAACGCCAGGGTGAGAGCTGGATACTGGTCTCGGCTCAATGGTCGACCAGGAGAAAGTTTACCGTCTTCGGCGATGGGGACATCCACGATAACCAGGCTCTGCCGGCGCTCCTCGGCGATTACCAGCTGGCCATTGCCGGCATAGGACACAGCTTCCACATCGTGGAAGCCATCCAGGTTGTAACGCCTTTCCACATCACCGTCACGACTAAGGGCCAATAGTTCGTTTGGGCCGTTGGTGACCGCCCACAGCAGGTTTAGGTCAGGGTCAAAGGTCAGACCCGAAAGATTGCTGTCCACACCGGAAACCGCCTTAGCATCCAGTTCAACCCGATAGCCAGGCAGCCACACAGAGCGCTCCTGCCAATCGTCGGTGTGCCAGCTGGTCTTGATCCAGAAGTACAAACGATCATCAAGGTGATGGGTGCGGACTTGGAATACGGTAAGCAATACAAGGCACAGCAGTGCCCACATCCAGGCGCTTGTTTTCCGTGTTCGGCCCAGCCAGTTTTTTGCCAACAAATACATAGAAATCTCGTTAATTGGGGCTGACGCCACGAATCGTGACGATTTCAACCCGACTCAGTGCGACTCGCACAGGTGATGCACAGCAGCGTGGCCGGATCAAATTCCAGGCGGCCCGAGGCGATCAACTCGCCGCATTGGTTACACCAGCCATACTCACCCTCGTGCCAACGCTTGAGGGCCAGTTGGAGGCGGACGCGTTCATGCTGCGCCCGACTGCGGATGGCATCGTTCATTGCTTGCTGCTGGAGTGCATCCATCCTCGACAAACGCCCTACCTTGCTTTGATCCAGCTCTACCGATTGCGAGCGAGACTCAGCGTCTTCCAGCAATCGATCCAGCTCGGCAGCCCGCTGTTCCAGCAGGGTCTTGAAATGGGCAAGATCGAGGGCGTCGTCCATGGCCATTAGCGCAGCAGTAACAGCGGACTGATGGTGGTGCGGAGCATGCTGGTCGTGGTGCTACCGACCAGGAACTGCCGGATACGGGAATGGCCATAGGCCCCCATCACCAGCAGATCAATGCCATGCTCTTTCTGATAGGCGTGCAGGGTAGGCTCTATCTCACCGCTCCGGGTCTCGGCACGAACAGTGAAGCCGGCGTTGATCAGCACTTTCTGCGCCCAGTCCAGCTGTGCAGATGCTTCATCGCTTACGGGGCCAACCATGACCAGGTGGATCGGCAACCCCTTCAGCAGCGGGCTGGCTGCCAGCATCTCCACACCCTTGCGGGTAGTAGCGCCGCCATCGAATGCCAGCATCGCGCTCTTGGGCTTTTGGAAGCTGGCCGGGGTAACCAGGATTGGCCGGTGCATGATACGAATCACGCTCTCCAGCTGGCTTCCGACCTGCTGACTCAGATTGCCACTAGACTCGCCCTGGCGACCGATGACCAGCAGGCGCGTTTCGGTTTGCAGCTCTTGCAGGCTTTCCAGCAGATCGCCATGACGTTGCTTGGACTCCGGCGCGGCCACGCCATCCTTAATGGCCCGCTCTTTCGCGGCCGCA
Organism: Pseudomonas sp. On1; assembly: GCF_033783325.1. Classification (NCBI taxonomy): domain Bacteria; kingdom Pseudomonadati; phylum Pseudomonadota; class Gammaproteobacteria; order Pseudomonadales; family Pseudomonadaceae; genus Pseudomonas; species Pseudomonas sp. On1. Next base: position 275,058 of record NZ_JAWPOA010000001.1, read on the forward strand.
AGCATGATCCGCCCTTGCTCAAGGGCCAACTTTCCCCGCTGTTCATCCAGGGAAGCAAGCTCATCAAGCAGATGCTCGCGGCTGCCAAGGCCGATATTGCCACTCAAGTCGGCCGCAACTGGGTACTGGCGCTGATCCAACACATGCAAGAAGGTCAGCGGGGCTTCCAGGCTCAGACTGGCCCATGCTGCGTAGTCGCACACAGCTGGAGCCGAGGTGGAACCGTCGATACAGGCAATTACTTGGGTCATCGTTGTTCTCCTTCTCAGTGGCCCATGAGTTGATCAATGGCGTCGGGTTTATCGTGAACACCAAAGCGATCCACGATAGTGGCGCTTGCTTCGTTGAGACCCAGCACTTCAACTTCGGTGCCTTCGCGGCGGAACTTGATAACCACCTTGTCCAGGGCTGCAACAGCGGTGATATCCCAGAAGTGGGCGCGATTCAGGTCGATGGTTACCTTGTTCAGGGCTTCCTTGAAGTCGAAGGCCGCGACGAACTTGTCTGCCGAGCTGAAGAACACCTGGCCGGTGACGTTATAGCTACGATGCTCGCCGGCTTCGTCCAGCAAAGAGCTGATTGCCATGTAATGGCCAACCTTGTTGGCGAAGAACATCGCGGCCAGCAGCACGCCGGCCAGCACGCCGAAGGCCAGGTTGTGGGTGGCGACCACGACCACCACGGTGACGACCATGACAATGTTGGTCGACAACGGGTGCTTCTTCAGGTTGCGCAGCGAATCCCAACTGAAGGTGCCGATGGATACCATGATCATTACGGCTACCAGAGCAGCCATTGGGATCTGCTTCAGCCAATCGCCGAGGAATACCACCATCAGCAGCAGGAATACGCCTGCTGCCAGGGACGACAGGCGAGAGCGACCGCCGGATTTCACGTTGATGATCGACTGACCAATCATCGCGCAGCCGGCCATACCGCCGATCAGACCCGAAGCAATGTTGGCCACGCCCTGGCCCTTGCACTCGCGGTTCTTGTCACTAGGGGTGTCGGTCAGGTCGTCAACAATGGTCGCGGTCATCATCGACTCCAGCAGACCGACCACGGCCAGTGCTGCCGAGTAAGGGAAGATGATGGCCAACGTCTCGAACGTCAGCGGCACGTCAGGCCAGAGAAAGATTGGCAGCGTATCCGGCAGTTGACCCATATCACCGACCGTGCGGATATCCAGCCCAACCGACATGGCAACGGCGGTCAGCACGATGATGCACACCAGCGGCGATGGGATGAGCTTGCCGATCTTCGGGACATAGGGGAACAGATAAATGATGCCGAGGCCTGCGGCTGTCATGGCGTAGACGTGCCAGGTGACATTGGTCAGCTCGGGCAGCTGAGCCATGAAGATCAGGATCGCCAGCGCATTGACGAAGCCGGTCACCACCGAGCGCGAAACGAAGCGCATCAGCGAGCCGAGCTTCAGGTAGCCAGCACCAATTTGCAACACGCCACACAGCAGCGTGGCGGCCAGCAGATATTCAAGACCATGGTTCTTGACCAGGGTCACCATCAGCAGTGCCATGGCCCCTGTCGCGGCTGAAATCATGCCTGGGCGGCCACCGACAAAGGCGATCACTACGGCGATACAGAATGAGGCGTAGAGACCAACTTTGGGGTCGACGCCCGCAATGATAGAGAAAGCGATGGCTTCAGGGATCAGCGCAAGTGCGACGACGATCCCCGCGAGCACGTCGCCACGGACGTTGGAAAACCACGTTTGTTTGAGTGTTTGTAGCATCAGAATATCCAAAGCAATGCACCGCACGCATGCCAGGAAATGGCGAGCGCGTCGATACGAATTCAAATTGTGAGGATTATTTTGCTGTGCGCTTTGGGTGTAAGAACCGGGCGTACAGCAGTACGCAGCCGCGAGCGAAACTGGCGGAGGCGAGGTGTTGCGAGGGGGCGTAGCGCTAAGGCGGCGTAGGCTGCCAGTAGAGCGTTTGGAGTACAGTCATGCTGGTGTTCCTGTAGCTCAAGGGGTATGCGGAGCCAAAAGTATACAGTGAAGCTATCGTCGATTGCGATCCGCCGCCCTGCTTTGCGAAGCCACGTCTGAAATAGGCTTAGTCGAGGAGTATCGCCATCAGGAACGAAGGAAAATAATCAAAAAATGTTAGTGGGTTAATTCCCTTATAAATCAATATCTTACAACAAACTAACTGTTAGGATCATTCAGATACAACGACGGCTGCATCATCGCTCGAAGTCGGGAGGCTAAAGCGTTGGGCCTAAAGATGGGGGACCCATATTTCAAAGTGAAGCGATTTCTCGATCAGAGGGGCGTGACAGCCTTTTCGAGCAACTATTCGCTATACGCTGACGTGTCGAATCGTGTGATGCGAACCATTAGCACTCTGGTCGCCAGCATCGAGGTCTACTCAGTTGACGAATGTTGGTGTGACCTTACTGGAATGCCCGGCGACCTGGAGCAGTTGGGCCGGGATATTCAGGCGCGAGTTCGACAGTGGGTGAATATCCCAGTTGGGGTGGGCATCGGGCCGACCAAGACATTGGCCAAGCTCGCACAGTGGGCAGGGAAGAACTGGCCGGCAACCGGCGGCGTGGTGAACCTGATGGACCATCAGCGCCAGCAGAAGCTCATGAAACTGGCGCCGGTGGGCGAGGTGTGGGGGGTGGGCCGTAGTCTCTCCAGTCGACTCGATTCTCTCGGGATCAAGACTGCATTCGACCTGGCCAACGCGGACCCGAGACACATCGGAAGGATGTTCTCAAAGGTTCTTGAGCGGACGGCCCGGGAACTCCGCGGCGAGCAGTGGCTGAAGATGCACGATGAACCAGATCCGAAGAAAGAGATCATGTCGTCCAAGATGTTCGGCCGGCGTGTCTACCTCCTGGAGGAATTGCGCCAGGCAGCGGCCGCGTACACCACTCGCGCAGCGGAAAAACTTCGGGAACAGGGCTCCGTCTGCCGCGAGCTCGTTGTCTCGGTTCAAACCAGCCAGTTTGCCGATCCTGCAGACCGTTACTGGAACGGGGCCCGTGTTGTCCTTCCAGCACCAACTGCAGACACCCGCGACCTTATTCAGGCCGCGAACCAAGGTCTGCACGATATCTACCGGGCCGGGTTCGCATATTCGAAATGCAGCATCCAGCTCTGTCGACTCAGCAAGCGTGAGGGTATGACTCACGACATGTTCGCCCCGCAACCGCGGCGCAACGTCGATCGTCTCATGGCCACCATGGACTTGGTGAATGAACGATTCGGACGCGGGGCCTTGCGCGTAGCGTCAATTCCTATGGAAGCTGGCTGGGAGATGCGACGCGAAATGCTTTCCCCCTCATACACGACCAGTTGGCGGGAGCTTCCTCGGGCCCGCTGAAACACCGATCGTCAACCGCAACCCTGCAATTACCGATTAATTGACAATTATCAGCCTGTCAGACAGAGATCCGTAGAATTCTTTTCTAGCGGTTTGGTCGAACCTGCCGAAAACCTTCTACAGACCGTTCGTAGACAGAGAGGGGGCGCTTAGGTTTTTCTCCTCTGGCATGTGAGATAAGGGGAAAAACCGATGGCAATCCGATAGTATCCGGTATGAAAAATGCTCAGAAGCCGCCCCCGGCTAGGTGGTGCGGCTTTATGCTGCCTGATGAAAACCACAGTGAAGGGCACAAGGACGTATATGCCCCAACAGACACCAACGCCAATGATTGATCGCTCCCAAGTTGAGCAAAATCGCTATCTCGATTACTGCCTGAAGCACAAGGTAGAGATCTCTATCATTCTGATTTCAGGAACCCATTTCATCGGATTTGTGCTTCAGCATGATCGCAAAGCCCTTCTGCTGGGGGGAAAGCGAGGGGACAAGCCTGCACGCTACATTTCCAAAGGCTACATAGCATTAATACGGCCCAACAAGGACGAGGACCTCGACCTGTTCCTGGAATATCGCGGAATGGGAACCTTCCTGCAACGGAAGCGACAGAATCAGGCGCTGAAGAAACTCAAGGCAAGGGAAAATCATGGGGGGAAATCGGGGGCACCGTCCCCGAAAAGACTCTCGCTCCGGCCGGCCATCGATTGATGGCCAGCCAGGCGGTATCACCGCTCAATTTGTGCTTGCAATCTCCAGATGCTCACCGGCGTACGCGATGACGATCTTCGAATCGATGATCTGGAAGTAAATGCGCATACACACCTGATTGCCGATGCCCGAGCCAACCCTCAGATGACGCTCGAAATACATCCGCTGGCCCTGGTAGATGAACTCACGCTGAGCGCGCATCTTGCCGCAATTGCTGGTCGCATCCGACTCCTTGGCGACATAGGCGCCGCCAAGGAGTTCGCGTGACACAGAGTCCGGGTTGCCCGCAGCCAGGGAGTCGAAGTAGGGGTTGACCAGGGTGTCCAGCAGATCCAGCATGCGCTCGGAGTAGGCAAACTTTTCCGACGCCTTCGCCGACTTCCACGCTGACTCCAGGATCTCCACACGATCGCCGGAAACCACCTGCAGGTACGCAAGCACGTCGACGGGAGTGAAGCCCTTACGGGTGGCAATACGGCGAAGGAGAGATGGCTCGATTACAGGGGCGAACTGTTGAGTGGGAAGTGGCCGGGCATCCACTACCTGGCGAAGGCGATGAGCCTCGCTCTTCGCATCCTTCAGCTCTTGCTCGAGATGCTGGTTACGGTCCTCTGCATCAGCGAGCTCACTTCGCAGCTCCTTCACCACGTCAGATTCGGGAACAGGCTCCACTACCTGAACGGGCTGCTCTTTGCCTTTAGACTTGGCCTTCTCCTTGAGTTGCTCCGCAGGAGCCGCCAGGCGTTGCCAATCTGCGAAGAACTCTCGCCAGTGCTGAACCTCGGCCGCGTAGGTCTTTATTTCCGATTCAAACCACTCACGACTCGCCAGTATTTGAGTCCGGCCTTGCTCTGCAAGATCAGCCAGCTTGAGCATGTTCGCCGCGGTCAGGTTGTCACCCAGATCCTTGATTTGCGACTGAACCTTCTGGACTGCGTCCATCTGCCTCTCTGCACGCTGTTGGAACGCCAGAGGCTCCTCCTGCAGAAGACTGGTACAGATGGCTTTTCGCAAGATTTGTACTGCCTCCAGGGTTGGAGTCGGCAGTTTCTGAATAGGCTTGTTGAACAGATCACGGGTGAAGACTTTGGCGTCCAACGGAATCTCGGTTGTGGCCGAGTAGGACTCCAGAGAGTCGAGCAAGCTGTTCCAGTTGGGCGAGCCGGTATTACTGACAAAGTTGGAGTAGATTTCGTGTAGCACCTGGGAGTCGGGGCGCGCCGCCAAAAGCGTTCGTTCCAGTTCGAAAACCTTCAGCTCCGAAGACGAAACGCGAGTGAGGCCCGACTCAATTTTGGGAGCCCGCCGTTTGACCTCATTGACACAGGCAATAAAGGTTTCAGTCCCTACCGCCTGCCAAAACTCTCCAGCACCAGCTTCATCAGCCACCTCGACTCCCGCTAGGCCCGCATATCCAATCTGCCGAACCCGTGTCGACGACGTGGCGATCAGACGATCCAGCGGGTCAGGAAGCAGCGACAGAAGTGTCGTGATGGCCATGTCGATGCGGAACCCATCCGTCGACGCGAGATTGGGCCGGTGGAATGCCTTCAGCAGTGCACCAATCGTTAGCAGGGTTACGCAGTTGTGCCGAGAAAAGCCGCCATGGTCATGGAGACGCGATGTCCAAGGCCAGATCGACTCTACGGCCCGGGCAACCTCCGCTGCGGTACCTCCATTGCTGAGTGATCGTATCTCTCCCACTTCAGCACCGAGCAAATGCTTGAGGTTGGCCTCCAAGCGGCTAGCGGGGAAAAGATTGGCTGCTTCATCGGCCGGAAATGCGTCCACGATCGCGGTGAAGCACTGCGGAGAAATGAACAACGAGGTCAGCGCGGCGTGGGGCGGTACACGCATCAGCATCCGCGTATCGCCGAGGGCGGAGATCTTCGCTTTGCATATCTGTTCAAATACGCTGGCCACCGCTTTTGCTGAACCATACCAGGCCGTCCAGGCTGCACCCTGGCTCCTCTGCTTCACAAATGTCGCTGGCAGTGGAAGGTTGCCCAGTAAACGCTCACCGTTGATGCCTGGAGAGGCTCCGGCGGCGGTTAGTTGGTCAACGGAAGCTGATGTCGATATTGTCTCATCAGCCCGATTGTGGGGGAGGGTAAGGATGTTCAAGTCGGTATCACTCCGGAGTGCAGGAGCTTTCGGACTATAACGATCGAACTCTGAATTCCCACCCACACTCTGGTCCTGAACGACCTCCACCTGAGCTTCAGTGGCTGCTGCGCACTCGCTCGATTCGGGGGTGGTGACGTCCTCTACGATCGCGTGGCTGTCGACCAGCTCGGTGTTCGGGACTTCTTCGCTCTCGGTGATTTCGTCCTCGCAGATGTCGGTTGCCCGAGGCATGGGGCGGGACAGGAACTCGATGAGTTTGGGGCAAGGCGGCTCTTCGGCGATGAAGACAGGGGACAGCGCCTCATTAACCGGCCGGGCTTTGGAACCCACGAACTCAATGTCGTGTTCGTAGGAGAAGTTCTTGAGGAAACGAAGGCTGACACCAACCAGTTTGCTGACCTCTTTCATGGTCATGGTCTTGGCCAGCTCCTGGACTCGCTCCAAAAACTTGTTTTGGCGTTCCCAGTGCGCTTTCTTGGAAAGCAGGTCGAGTTGCGGCGGTAACTGGAGTTCGTCGGGCTTGAGCAATGGCTTACGCGGCTCAACGCGCTTGGGTTCCTTGGACAAGCGGATCTCCTCGTACTGCCTGAAGATCGACTTGCTCTCCTCTTTGGTCCGGAGATCAGGATCTGAGAACTCGATGTTGTTCCGGGCGGCATAATTTCGTAGGAACCCGGCACTAACCCCTAACAGGCGGCTGGCCTCTTTCAGTGCGAACCTGTAGTCGTTCGCATAAGAGAGAACCTTATTTCGAAACTCCTGCTTTGCAGCCTCATCCGCGGCCAACGCCCTGGCCTGAAGATCATCGACAGAAATCGTCGCACTCGACAGCATGGTACCCCCCTCCAATGGATCAGGGGGGAACACCCAAAAAGGTGCGCTCTACTAAAGCAGAAACCGTCCCTTCGCTCTCGGCGAATGGAGGCGAAGGAACCGAGCCACAGGCTGGTACCGGCTTTAGTAGAGAGCACTGCTCCCCCCTCATTTCAACGGACCCCACGGTTGCGTAATCGCATACGCGCGGAGCTTTATGTGTCTGCTATGAGACATCGGGCAGTGATATTACTAGGCCATGCCATCTGTGAAAAGCTTCACATCCAAATATCGGGCGCCAATTTTCTGCCAAAAATCAGATGATCTTGATTGGTTACATCGGTAACCATCTGATTTTTCATGGACACTCAGGCGGTTCATTCCCAAATCTGAGAAATGAACTGCTGGCAAAGTGACGTCAAAAAATACTGCTCTTCGCTTGAATCCAATGCTTTCCTCGTTATGCTGGCCATTCACCTCCACTGCTACGATGCCCGAAGTAGAGACTTCGTCAGGTGCAAGGAGGCTGAAGACCATCAGACAAGGAATGAAGTACCTGTGAACAAGAGCACCCTGCGCAAGACTCTGCTGGCGGCATCGATCGCAGCAAGCACTCACGTATACGCTGCCTCGGGCGTAACCGAGCTGACCCAGGACGTCAGCGGTGATACCGAAGTATCCCTGTCGCTCAGCGAACACGGCAACGTCACCCTGACTGGCAATGCTCAGCGCATCGAAGGCGAGGATGGGGTTGGCTTTGAAGGCGTGAAGATCAACGGCAACCTGGTCAACAACGCTAACATCACGGCGCGTGGCTCGGCTGTCGACGGGCTGGACCTGGACATCAGCGACGACCAGAACGCCACTCGAACCGAAATCACTGGCGACATCACCAACAACGGCAACATCGATCTGACCGGCGCCGGTGCGGTCGGTATCGTGATGGACGGCGTCCGTGCCAACAGCCTGATCAACAACGGCAATATCGACGTACTGGATGATCCGGACGGCGTAGAAACCGACAAAGCCCGTGGTATCGAGATCGGCAACACCCAGCTGGCGGGCGATGTCATCAATAGCGGCAACATCGTCGCGACTGGTGAAAGCGCGAAGGGCATCACCGCCTTCTCCAACGGCGCTGACGTGAACAACCAGACCAAAATCGGCGCCGATGTTGAAAACAAGGGCAACATCTCGGTGTCCGGCGACAATTCCATAGGCATCGAGCTGGACGATGTGCAGTTCGGTCATGACGTTCTGAACAGCGGAGGCATCACTGCCAGCGGCGCCAATGCAATTGGCATTACCGTCGACGACACCAACTACAACGCCATCGTCAATACCGGCCTCATCATCGCTCGCGGTGCCGACTCCCGCGGCATCCTGGTGATGGACTCCACCGGCCCCAACTCCGATCTGGGCAACAACGGCATCGTGAACAGCGGCAACATCGTTGCCGATGGCATTGCCATCCAGATCGGCAATCGGCCGGGCAATGGCAGCGGTACCGACCACTTCATCATCACCCAGAACGGCGGCCTGATTCAGGGTGGCGAGAAGTCCATCGATGGCAACATGCAGACCATCCTTCGCTTCAACGGCGGTACCATCGCCGGCGACATCGAAGGCCTGGACTCCATGCAGGTCAATGGCAACGCCAATTTCATCGGTGGTGAAATCGAAGCCGATGATGTTCAGATCAAGGGCGGCCAACTGAACCTGTCGAATCTGCACACCGACCTGACCGGCAACCTGAGCATCGCCTCCGGCGCAGCTCTGCAGGTCCGCCTGAGCGACAGCACCAACGTGAACACTCCGGTGGTCAGCGTCGGCGGTACCGCCAGTTTCGCCGCCGGCAGTAAGCTGAATGTCACCGCCAACCCGGGCGACTTCACCGGCACCCGCCAGGGCACTGCCTATACCCTGGTATCTGCAGACGACATTCAAAACTCCGGCCTCGAGGTAAAGAGCAGCTCCGCGTTGCTGCAGGTCAAGTCCTACGAAATCGGCCAGCAGCTGGTCACAGCTGTCGTTACCGGAAAGACCGGTAGTGCCGCTCATGACATCCTGAAAGGCCAGGGTTCCAGCAATAACGCGCTGAACGCCATCACTCCTTTCGTGGACTCGGTCATGGGTAACATGAGCAGCGACGACAAGGTTTTCCAGGCCTTCGCCAACGCTTCCGAGGCCGAGCTCGCCAAACTGGCCGAGCAGCTGGCTCCCCAAGTGAACGGCGGCGCTACCCAAGCTGCGATGGGTACCCAATCGCTGGTTTCCAACGCCATCAACTCCCGCCTGGGCTCCTCGTCCGGCATGTCCTCCGGCGACGTTCTTCAGGAAACCGGTGTATGGATCAAGGCACTGCATAGCGACGCTGACCAGAACCGTCGCAATCAGATCGAAGGCTTCAACGCCGATACCGATGGCATCATCATCGGCGCCGACGGCAAGCTGAACGACCAGACCACCCTCGGTCTGGCCTACAGCTACGCCACCAGCGATGTCGACTCCGACGATGGCAACAGCACCGATGTGAAGAGCCAGGCTCTGATCGCCTACGGCAGCTGGAAACAAGGTCCAGTCTTCGTCGACGCCAGCCTGACCTACGGCAAGAACGACAACGAGTCCAAGCGTTACATCGCTGGCACCACTGCGAAGGGCGACTACGACTCCGACCTGTTCGGCCTGAACGTCCTGGGCGGCTACGGCTTCAACGTGGGTGACGGCTACATCGTCGAACCTCGTGCAGCCCTGCGCTACAGCAACCTGAAGATCGACGGTTACACCGAGAAGGGCTCCTCCGCGGCACTGTCGGTAGGTGGCCAGCGCATCGAAGTTGCCGAGCTGGGCGCAGGTGTGCGCTTCGCCAAGGACTTCAGCGTCGGCAACGGCACTCTGAAGCCGGAAGTCACCCTGATGACCTACCACGACTTCGCCGCCGACCAGGCTGACACCACAAGCGCATTCGTCCTGGGTGGCAACGCCTTTGTCAGCAACGCCGCCAAGCCGACTCGCAACAGCTACGAGGCTGGCGTAGGCGCGGAGTACAGCGTCGGTGCCATGACCTTCGGCGCCTCGTACAACTACCTGCGCAAAGCCGACTTCAACGCCGATACCTTCACGCTGAAAGCTCGCTACGACTTCTAAGCGATACCAGGAAGTCGAAAAGCAAATCACATTGGCCCGCCTCGTGCGGGCCATTGTCCATGTGACCGAGTAAAGCCGATGTACAGCGCCATTAACCGCATTATCCTCGCCGCCGGCGCGCTCCTAGCCCTCTCAGGCTGCGCCAGCAACGTCAACCTCAAGGAAATCTCGAGCGGCTCCAGGCTGCACCCTGAGGTATTGCCTTCATCCACCTACAATATCCAGGCCTTAGTGCCCGCCGGTACCAGGTACCGCACACTTCGGGTGTATATCGAGGGCGATGGCCATGCCTGGGCCACCCGAACACAACCGAGTACAGATCCAACACCTCACACGTCTCTGATGGCTCAATTCGCGGCTGAAGATCCCGCGCCAGCAGCGTACTTGGCCCGGCCTTGCCAGTTCGTCGTCACTGACGCATGCAAACCAGCGCTCTGGACGTCCGAACGCTTTGGGCGGGCGTCTGTTGATGCCATGAACTCCGCATTGAACAACCTGAAAACCCGGTACCGGACTGAGTCCTTCGACCTGGTGGGATATTCCGGCGGCGCTGCCATAGCGTTGATCCTCGCCGGCGAGCGTGATGACGTTGGGCAAGTTCAAACCATCGCAGGGAATGTCGATCCTGTGACCTGGACGAAGCTCAAGAACATCACCCCTCTGCTCGGATCGCTGTCGCCACTGGAATACTCGGCTCGCCTCGCCGGCATCCCCCAGAGGCACTTGATCGGTCAAAACGACGAGGTGGTGCCTGCTGAAGTCGTACGAGCGTATAGCCTGCAGGTCCAGGCAAAATGCCTGTCCACCGTCGTGGTGCCAGGTGCGTCTCACGACCGCGGCTACGCCGACGCATGGCGTGCGGTAAGGGATCTGCCTTTCAAGTGCGACATCAGCGGAAGCCCCCAATCATCCCAAGCTGAATAGCCCTAATTTCTTTGAAGGACGCGGTCATGCAACAGCAGATCATCATCCAGCCAGAAGGCAGCGAACTGATCTACGAGGTTCTCGTCAGCCATGACGGCGGTACCGTCTGGGTCAACTGTTCGGACGGCAACAGCGTTGGTCGCTTTTCCAAGCATGCCGGCATTGACCTTCACCGGACGATTGCAGAGCAGATGGCGGGGGAGGGCCAATGCCTGGACTGCACTCACGAACCGGCCGCGGCCGAAGAATGGGAGCGATTCCGCGGCGGGTTGGCACAACATTTCAACGTCTCCCTACCGCCGGATCTCATTCGATTCCCCTAACTCCATCATTCTCAGAAAGGAAATCCTCACTGATGTTGAAGAAACTGAAGAATCAAATCGCCGTCCAGTGGAGGCGGCTGACCGAATGGCTCTACGTACTCGAGTGCCGTTGGAAATCGTACTGGTTGAAGAAGGTCGCATACGCAGCAGCATTCGCTATGGTCGCTGGCTTCACCTTGCTGGCTCTATACGGCCCGGCCGTATCTCTGAGCTATCTGGTGACGGCCGCTGGTCTATTGCTGGTTGCGCTGAGCCTGCTCGTGCGATTCAAGTTCCTGCAGGATCTGGCGACTCTCGCAGGCGTCGCGTTAGCCGCCTGGTGGTACGTGCAGTCACTACCTGGCGTTTTCAATCCCGTCCAACAGGTGTTCTTCGATGCTGACCCCGAGTCCTCTGGCTTTTACGTTCTACCTCAAGTCAACAAGGACAAACTGACCTTTGTTGAGGCTTGCAAATTCGAATCAGCGACTTCGACGATGAGCTGTAAAGTCCGGGTTGTTCCCAAGGTTGAGAGCCGAAAGGCAGACAACTCCTGAGTTGCTACGATACGGTCCACCGAAAACCCTTTGAGGCTATTTAGATCTTGGGGGCAGCGTGGCTAGGCAAGATGTCACGATTTTTTTAATCATCTTCCAAGCGCTCCACGATGCCCGGGAAGACCTCACCATGGCCAGGCTCCCAGCGCGGCGCGCTGAGCGGGGCCGGCTGACCGATTGAGAGCTTGCCGAAATTGAACTTGGGCTGAACGTACCCTTGGGCATTTTGCACACTCTTCCAGCCAACGTACCTCATCATGCTGATGAGGTCCCAGCCCTCATCGATCGCCCAATTGGCAAAGCCATGTCGGAAGGAGTGGCTGGTATAGCGCTGCTCTACGCCGGCGGCTTCAGCTACTCGACGCAGAATGGGACCGATGGCGGAGCTCGACAGCCCCTCATCCGCCATCCGCCCCCAGCGGGTGATAGGTCGGAAGACGGGCCCATAGTGGATACCAGAGTCTTCGAGCCAATGCGTATATGCCCTGACGGGACAAAGCTCGATTAAGGCCGGCACGATGAATTCCTGGCCAAGCGCATCACGGTCATGCTTGGTCTTTCTGAGGAAAATCCGCATATCCCGGTCTGGAATCACCGTGATGTTGTGTGCCTCGATCCGACTCAATTCGTCGCTCCGGAAGGCACGCCAGAAGCCGATAAGCACCAGCGCCCGATTGCGTGAAGCGGCCAGCTGCTTGGCGAAATCGCCGGCAGAAATTGCGGCGCGCTCAGCCGTGTCCAGGTAGTCGATCATCTTGCGCAGATTCTCGATCGCGATGGGGAGGGCCTTCTTGGGCGCTTTGTTGAACAACGCCCGGATGCCCTTCATAGTGCGCTTCACCTTACCCTTGGTTGGGTCAGGGAAGCCAAACTCTTGGTGCCACTTCGCGATGGCTGCAACTCGCAACTGCAGGGTGTTAACTGAGAGCTCTCCAGCGAAAGTACGGACGTACCGATCCACCATTTCCTCGGTGGCCGGGAGTAGCCCCCCATTGCTTTTGAAATGCTCACGAGCCTGCCGGTAGGCCTTGTCGGTGTTCGGGCTACCTGCGGCGCTATCGATGAGGGCTGACTTCAACTCGAAGTCCATGGCCATCAGCTTATTGCCGGCATTGTCGCTGTCGAGTCGCTTACTCATAGTCAAGGTCGCTGAAAGGGTTTAAGCATCCTAACGCAGACCTGCGCGTTTTGAACGCTGCCAGTGGTCCTGGCAGCGCCCTCGCGTGACGAATGTGATTATTGCTTGCTCTGGCCCCACATCCGCTCAACTACATCGTCTTCGAGCTTATAGCGCCCCTTCGGACACTCAACGATCCATGGCGACTTTCTGGCCCGGGAGTTGAAACCCACCAGCTTGCAGGGGCCCAGGCTGGTATGCGGTTTAGTTTGGGACACGTCGTACCCGTAGAGGTTGGCTGCTTGTTCGAGTTCAGTTTGGGCTTTGGACTTTGCGCCCTTGACCGTGGCCTCGACCTTGATCGTGCAGGTCCCCTGCGGGTCGTAGGTGATTTTTCCAGCCTCAATGCTGATTTCGGGATGGAGGTTGGCCAGTGCGCTGTTGATCAAACCACGAAGAACCTTGAGGTTGGTGGTATTGAAGCCGGAGGTGAAGCCAGTCATTTGGAGCTCCTTCTGAGGTGCTGTTGAACGGTGACGACCATTCTCCGGCCCCCTCACCGTGCCAGAAGCCAAACCTGGAAGAATCCCAACATCAGTCCACGCACTCCTGTAGGAGATCACCCAGGCCGCCATTTCCCCGAGAAATCTTTACGTCGGCCGTTATCATCACCGGCACAACCAATACTGAGTACGACTATGAAACCTTCCATCGTTTTGTCACTCGTACTTGCATCGGTAGCCGGCTGTGATGCCGTAACCGAAAAGGCTGCCAATGTCAGCCAGGCGTTTATCGCCCAGTACCCGGACCTGCAAAAGCCGATCAGCCTAGTGTTCTTTCCGGGTTACAAAGTCATGATCGACGGCAAGTCCACACCGATCATCGGCGAAGACGCTTGCCCACCGCAGGGCGGCGTTATGGCCAAGTTATTCGGTCCCACTCCCGATGAGGACAGCAAGGAATGCGTTGAGGTTTCGCCGACAGCGACCGAGGTGCACGTGAAGTTTCCCGACGTAGCTGCAGGCGGGAGCCTGAAGAAGGAGGAATGGAGCGTCCTGCGCGATGGGAGTCGTGTCGCGCTTCGCCGGCCGAATGGAGACTTTGTGATTCCGGAGAAGCCCTGAAGTGCGGCGTGGTGACAAGCTGAAAAGCTTCAAAACCGAGGTGGTGATTCCGCTGTTGATCCTTGGCTTGATCGCCATTTGGAACATGGACCGGCTTGCGGCAATGTTCTTCGAAGCTGAAAACGCCACAGTCAGATTGAGAAACTGCGCCAGCGCCGAGTGCGAGTTGCACGGCACTCTCCGAATTGAGCCAATGTCCGGTGACTACCTCCTGACCAGCGCTGAGGGAAGGGTCACCCGCTTCCCTCAGTCCTCCCTGGGCAGCGCTCGCTGGCCGGCCCAGATCGTCGCCGAGTAGTCCCGCCTACTGATTCACAACGACAGGCTGGAGCACTGTAGGGAGGACGACTGGATCGATTACCTGAGTCAGCAGGTGATCATGCCCCTCCACGTGCCAATTGGCCCAGATTCGCCCCTTCCCATCAGGCTCCAGGCTGAGCCAGTTCCGTTCCGGTACCAAGTAATGACCTTTGAAGCCGATCGGCAGCATGCGGGCCTTCACTCCGTACTCGATGACCTCTTCACCTGCCCCGAACTTCTCCATGAAGTACACCGCCACCGCTGGAGGCGGGGTATGCACGATCCCGGTAGATACCAGTTGGAAGATAGCTCCTGCACCATTCCCATGTTGCGGAAGGCTCGACTCGATTACGGCCGCCGCAGCGACATGGACGTCACCGCTCACAATGGTCACCCGAGTGCCTTTGGCCGAGAAATTCATCAAGCGCTTGATCAGTCGCTGCCTTTCGTCACGGTGAGGTTTGCTTCGCCAATGATCGCGGAGATCGTCTTCCAGTTCCCACTGCCCGGGCAGGGCGCTGAGAGCCACCTCTGCGGCATTCAGATCCAGGTAGGCGACAGGTAAGCTCGAGTACACGATCAAGTGCTTGTGCTTGGAGGGATCGAGCTGATCCAGCCAAGCGAAAATGGCGTCCCAAGTGTACTCCGAAGCGATTTGCGTCGGGCTGAAGCCGCCAGCTATCTGCAGATCCGGGTGGCGTTCGCTGCGCAGATCTGGAACCAAGAATGCGACCTCGCCGAGACCAGAGTAGGCAAGGCTGAATCCTTTAGCCTGCGGACTCTGGTTGGGTACTGCAGAGGGATGGACCTCGTCCTCTGCCAGCTGCTGCTGAAAGAGTCTGTAGTACCGCGTCGCCAGCCGGAAGAGGTTCTGGTAGACGTCGCACTCATGCAGGTCCTGAGGATATGAGCCCCACCCATCGGTGATGTCGTGGTCGTCCCACATGGCCACGTAGGGGATCGCCTGCAGCATCTCGCGCGGCCCGGCCTGATTCCAGCGCTGGACATAGAGTTGGGTGAAGTATTCGTCGACCTGCTTTTCCAGCTTTCGTGACCATTTCGCAGCTACCTGCTTGCTATGCCACAGATCTGCCCAGTCCTTCATCTCTCCGGGTATCACCATCAAGTCATCGGTGTAAACCTGGTCTCCACCCATGACCAGGACATGGAATTCTTTACCCTTGATCTTGTGACGAGCAGCCATGTCGAACCAGCGTTCGTTCTGCCTGTCCTTCACCTTCTTGCGGTACTTGTCAGCAGAGAATCCGTTGCACGAGCCATAGGCAACCCTCGGAGACTCCCCAAGGGCAGGTACGAAGAAGCTCGCCTTGCCTCCTGACACACTGCAGGAGCACTGCTGAGACCTGGCAGCTTTCTGAGACGTCGATAGGTCTACCCTCCAGACATCCTGGGTCGGACTTCCGAATGGGATCGAAGCGATACGGGTGACCTTATCGACCGCGCAGTTTGTAGGCTCAGGCTTCGGTTTGGGGTCACCTTTGTCCAGGACAACGAGAGCAGAGACTTGGTACAGATCGTTGTGGATGCCGCGGAAATGAAGGATGGGGCCGAGTAACAGGCTCATGCGCTGTCCTCCTTGACGTAAAGGTATGAGCCCCGTCCTCGCTGACTTTCAGTCACCCCACAGCGCCGGCCGCGGCTTTCTCGATGGTTGCAATGTGATACTAGCCGGTGCCAGAGAAAATGCTCGATCGCCCGAAGTCTCTATGTGGCGCGGACGTCAAACCCGAGAAACCGCAGCGCCTTGGCCATCCGTCCGTTGATTGGGGGCACCTGTTCTGGCTTCAGCGTTCCGACCAACTCCAATGCACAGAATCGGCCGAAGGAAGCGAGTTTGTACTTCGGATCGTAAAGTACGGAGCCAATGCGTGCGGCAAACTCCTCGTGGCCATGAATCAGGTAAATCAGGGTGTCCTGAACACGACCGAGGTCCTCCCGGTTCCCTTTCCAAAACTTGGCCGGCAGGGCTTCAGCGCCACCCAATGTGAAACGGAGCTGCTCGGAGAATGCGTGGACACACATCAGCGCTGCAGCGATCTGCTCCTTGCTGCTAGCACGGATCGAC
Source organism: Pseudomonas sp. On1 (assembly GCF_033783325.1). Taxonomy (NCBI): domain Bacteria; kingdom Pseudomonadati; phylum Pseudomonadota; class Gammaproteobacteria; order Pseudomonadales; family Pseudomonadaceae; genus Pseudomonas; species Pseudomonas sp. On1. The sequence continues at coordinate 291,619 of NZ_JAWPOA010000001.1, forward strand.
TCCGGGCTCTCCATCACAGCGTGGAGTGTTTCAAGCATTTCGAAGTAATCCTCTGGAATCCGAGGTGTAGCGGTTGAAAGCCATTCCAGGGCCAAGGTTTGGATTTGGGGCTTTCGATCTTGCGGCCGGCGGATCGGTGCATCCTGCCACGCGGCATCTCCTGGGGCGTGCTCAAGTCGCACCCAGTTCAAGTAGCGGTTCACCTCCGGTCCCCATGCAAGGCCGTTGAATTCAGGTCGGCGAGTGCCTTGCTCACGAAGGATTGCGACGACCTCCTCAAACGCCGGCAGGTATTGCTCATAGATAGTCTTCCTCAGATCACTGAGGTAATGCTGCTGAGCGGTCTTATGTCCGCTGCCGGCAAGGAGAGTTGGAGGCTCTACACCAGCGAGGCTTTGAAATGGGGTATCCCGACTGTCCATCCGACTGACCTTCTCCCAGGCATCCTTGAATTTCAGATAGACCTGCCTGGTTAAAACTTCGGCACTGTCCCAAAGCACAGCGAACAGCTCCTCGAGGTCTCTGATCCGCTCTTCATCGCCAGGCTGATCGAGCAGAACGACTGCTTCTCGGTTGCTGACCAGGCCGCCATCCGTGAGGTTTGCTGAGCCCAACATGGCCACGCCATCGAAGAGGAAGATCTTGGCGTGGAACCCATCCGTGAAGTACCGGATGGAGCAGTTGTCTGCTTCGAGTGCTTGGCGCAGGGCGGCGGGATTCGTCGCTGGATTGAGCCCCACCAGGAGATCAATCTTCGCGCCACGCTCCGCAGCTTCCAATATCTCGCCCGGGCGAGTGAAGTAGGGCGCTGCAAGCCGGATATGCGACGCTGTAGAGATGAGCCGCTGGAAAGGCCTGAGGACTTGGTCCTGGCCGGGGCTGTTGGTGAAGATGCTGCTGTCCGCCATGCTGACAACCTGTTCCGTAATCTTCAGGACAGGCTGGCAGCAAGGAGCGGGGACTTCAACTGAGCCGGCGCGCGATTGAGAAGAGGGCGGCCCGTTCCGCATCGAGGTCGGGGCTGTGGAGGAAGGGGAGCCACTCAGCCGCCAGGTTCTCCTCGAGCGCGTTACGAGGGACGCCTGGCCAAAGGTTACCAGGGGGGCTAACCACCGGCACAACAGATCTTCCTTTTGCGTACAGCAAGCCCCAACGGGCAGGAAGGTCTTCCGGCCGTATCAACCCCTCCGGGCAGAGGTAGAAACGGTAATTGCCCAAGCCTCCGGAAACCCGCTCCGGCTTCAAGCGATCGGCTCGGAAGTCACTGAGGCTGACCTTCACCTCAATCACTCCGGAACACATGGAACGGAATCCCAGAACATCAGGCCGCTCACGGCTCCCTGCTGCCCAAATTTCGGTAGTAACCACAGGGAAGCCGTTCTTCTTGAACCACCTGGCCCCCATGGCTGTCAGCTTGTCATGCTCCGGACTCGGCATATGCCCCCCTCTTTTTTTGACCTGATCTTTGTGTTCAGGCGTCAACGTCTTGGGCCTTCAGCGGTGGCCGAACTGGGCTTAGGCTGTACCGCGATCATTTCCCAAGACTTTCGGGGGTGAAGAGCACTTTTCTGTTCTTGTAGAGGCTCTGGTACACGTCGGTGGGAAGGGAGGCTATTTCCGGAATTGCCTTGACGTCCTGGATTGCTTTGACCGCGGAGGTGTCAAAGGCCTTATTGCCGCTCGACTGATGAACACGGACTTGCTTGATCACGCCCTTCCGATCCATCTCGATTTCGATGGTGACCTGCATGCCATTCTTTGCACTTGCCGGACGGTGCCAGTTGTTACTGATTCGCTCCACCAGCAGGCTATCGACTTTGTCAGGAGTGACCGGCCCATCGACTTTCTGTTCAGTGTCCAGCAGCTCGGCCAGAGCCTTGGTCTTGGGGCCGCTGACTCCGGTACTGACGCTTGGGGTAGTAGATCCTGGGGCAGACTTGGCCTCGCCAGTTGTTGCTCCCAGCGGGCTGGCGTGCTCAGACGACGGAGGCTTCCCGTTACCATCTTTGCCGGCTGCCGCAGGGCCGCGAGCAAGCTCGACCACTTCCTTCACCAGCCTAACTACACCCTCGATCTTGGCATCGGCCTCGCCGGCACGCCCCTGTAGATCAGTAATCTCTTGCTTCAGCTTATCGATTTCTCTGGCGTACTGGTCGGCCGTCTTCTTCGCGTCCAGAGCGATGAAAAAGCCGCCCGCGGAAAACGCGAGCACCACGGCACCAACTGCAACGGCCATCAGCGCATTCTGTTTCTCGTTCACACCGATCCCCCTGGGTTTACATCGAAGAAGGGAGGATAACGGGCGCTTCCGACGCTCCAAAGTCAAAGGGTCACGCGCAAATCCCCGTCCGTTGGATGACGCTGAACAAGAGAGCTGATCAGCCGATCGCCATGGCCAACCTCCGATCATGCAAAGAGTCCGCGTCCTCCTGACCAGATTGATTGCCAATCAACTCCCGCCCCATTGCACTGTCCAAACTAAACCCCCGGCGCAGTTTGATACCAAAGAGGCCCATAGCGTGGGCTAGGGTGTACCAACTGCTGTGCTGCTTGAGGGTCAACGTGTCTCCGTGCACTACCACGGCAGGAATATGCAAAAGACTCAGTTGCAGATACGCCATGTGGACGGCCCTGCAGTCGATATCGACCAGGGTGGCGTGCAGGTGCTGCTGGTAGTTGATGCCCAATTCTCGCAGGCGAAGTGCAAACGCGATGACCATCGCACCAGCCCCACAAGAGGGTTCCGAAAGAGTGATGAACCCTCGCTCCTCGATAAGACTTTGAACATGTCCTGTATCAGCAAGCGTCAGGTCCGTAAGGACCTGGCTAATCGATTCTGGGGTGAAAAACTGTCCACTCCGAGAATTCGAGCCGCCTACCTCCATGAACAGCCTTCCCAAGATATCGCTGGGGTCTTTTTCCAGGGCCTGCTGTAACTCATCGAGCATTGCACGGAATAGGTGTTGATCCTTCTGCTTGTACCTTTGGATCAGCCGCATGTACTGGGCTTCCCGGGCCTCCCGGTGGAGTACGTCTACTGCGTTTGAAACCGCCACGGCTGCCATCTCGCAGAAGTCTTGAAAGACCTCGCGGGGTGGGTGGTAGCCCACCGAATGAATGAGCTTGGCCAGGTTGTCGGTGTGCTGCTTTGCGGGTGACATACTGCGCTCCATCAGTTTCTAGATGGGCGCAGTATTCAGTGGGATAGGTTGTGCCAGAACCGGTGCCGCTTGGTATGGTTGGTCAGCTCTTACGGCGGGGCAAAGCCCGAACCTCCGGGCCAATTACGAAATCGTGACCAGGTGGGGCCTGGACATAGTCCGCTTCCGGTTGGATAAGCAAGGGGGCAATGTCGCAGCCCAGCTGCTCGACGTTTCCGAGCTTCTCTAGCTCTTCCTTCAACCAAAGAACCTTCGCATCTATCTCGTGATAGGCGACCTCCCACTGCAGGCCGATGTAGCCATTACGTCGCTCCTGCAGTCCTTCCGCGATCCGGTTCAATTGCTTATCGCTCGGCTGCAGCCAGTGAAGGGCCAGAGGATTGGTCAGAAAAACGGTCCCCGGCCTCACATCCAGCGTCAGGTACTGATTGTCGGGCCCAACCTGGGAGAACAGGTGATCAGCCTTAATCGCCAGGTTGATGAAATATAGCCCCTCCCAGTCTGGATCGGCATGAGGCCATGACTCACAGCATGCTACCCAAAGCGTGGCGGTGGACAGGGGGTAGGGAAGGTCGTTGAGGCCAGCGGTGTGGATCTCGATGATGGGGCTCAATGAGGAGGTGACAACCTGCTCGGGGATGGCAACCGCAATTAGGAACTCTGCATCTACGGCGAAGGGATTCATGAGTCTTCTCGAGCTTGAGGCCGTTAAGGCGAAGTCGGCCAGGTAGAGTTAGAATCAATGGGCCAGGTGCGGTCGGCATACGCCATCGCAGCTTCGCGGGAGCGGAATCGACGGCGCATCACCTTCGAGGGATGACCAATATCCGACTTGTCACCGGTAATGTACGGCGGCCACGCCAGCCAATAGTCGGCTTCTGGCTGATCGTTTTCATCATGCGGCTGGGCCGCACCCGCCATATCCCGGCGCGTCCAGTTGCTCGGCCTGAACTCTCTCCAAGTCGGGGTCTCGCTATCCATAGGTTACTCAACAGGCTCCATCTGCCGGCGAGCTGAGGCAATGCGCGGGAGACGTACTGGCTTGGCAGATAGTTCCTGGAGATGCGCTCCCAGATCGAAGTGGCCCGCCGCGCGCATCAAGGGAACTATTCTCATTGCCCTTGCATCCCCTCGAGGGAGAAATACCGCCCGGCCGTCGAGGTGGCGAGGCAACGGTGTCCAAAGGAAACCGGCCCGGTATTCCCTCATTGCATCGAAGAATCGTTGGAAAGCCTCTGAATCATCACTCAGGGCAAACACCTCGTACTCGCCAACCAGCCGAGACACCGCGGCCTGAGAAAGGCGGTGGACGCGCAGAAGGCCTTTCAGAGGAACGGGAACTTCCAACCGGGCAGCCAGGTAGCGGCCAGCCACGAAATGATGGGAACCCCCAGAGTTCATCAAGAAAACTCGGCCGTCCCACTGGTGGCATGCAAAGAAGTCGTCGGTGGAGTCGCGATGAAGGATGCGGATCTCGTACCAGCCCAGGCTCTTTTCAAGGTTCGCGTGAGTGATTTCCCCTACGAGATACTGCGTCCTAGCCACAGCCATAGCATCGAGGCTATCGAAATCTCGAAGCTCGGACTTGGAGGCACAAAGTCCCTGGACATCCTGGATCTCACACTCCCAGGACTCGACGATCTCTGTGTAGCCAACGTTGGCCAGCGCATCGATGGTGTGGTGGTAGCTGCAGAATTCGGTTCCAACAGCCTTCCATCCAAGCAGCTCCCCAGGTGCTCGCCAGTTTCCGGTCAAGTAGCTCCCCTTGCCCCACTCGTGCCACCGAACGACCTCCGATGAGGCAATCGAACAGGGCTGCCCTGGTATATCGAACCTCAGATCGCGGTTTTGCTGCAGCATATGACCAAGGGAGGCCGGATGCCCGAGGCAGTCCAAACTGAAGCGAAGGACCTTTGCCCATGTGTCACGCATATCGCCTTTCTCCGTTGTGTTGAATCCCAGCCATTCTCGGGACTTAGGTGGCTGCATAGCTGTCAATCCGCCCCAGTTGGAGGGCCGAACCCACGGCACGCCATCAGTGTTTGAGGATAACGGCCAAGGGGCTAGTCGAAAAACCTTCGTGGGATTCAGCGGCCGAAAGCAGCAGCGATCTGTGGATTGAGCCAGAACCCTGGCCGTCCACGGAACAATTCAGCGCCAGTGCGGATGTGCTGCAGCATCAGTTCGCCCGACATCCAGGTGCGGCCGAGCAACTCGGCTGCCAGGGATGTCATGTTGCGACCGGCCCAGGCATCCACTACAAGATCGCCTTCCTCAGTCAGAAACTGAATCAGGAACTCCGGAATCGAAAAGGGCATCGGAGCACCGTGGGTCGGCAAGCCAAGGGTCTCCGCGGCTTTGCGGTGTTGAGTGCCGTAGGCGCAACGGTGTCCACGGGTGATCACGTTCTTCGGGATCGATCCGGCAGTCTCGTGGCTGAAGCTGCCCGGGCGTAGGCGATATGCGCCATCACCGTAGTTCGTGTGGCGTTTCTCGCCACCATTCTGGATCAACCGCAGATGCCGTTCGGAATGCGGCTGGAGGACACGGTTGTTGTTCGATTTGCATTTCAGCGGGTTCTTCGCGAACCAGAGTATAGGTTCATACCCAACATTGAGTTGCTGACGGGATTTCGAAGCCCACTGTACCGGCCCCGGAGCCTTCGCGGGGTTTTCCCAGATGAGCCGGTCCATCAGGTAGAGTCCAAATCGATCACAGACTTCCAGCACCAGGCGCTCCACATAGGTCGATCGCGCCGGTAGTCCCGGGAGGAAGCAATCCTGCGATACGTTCAAGACGAGACTGCCTTCTTCTGCCAGCGCCTCGACCACAGGCTCGAGCGTGGCGCAGATGAAGTCGACGATTTCCCGCTCATCAGGGTTGCCGTAAGCCCTTTCCTTCCTCAACGGGTACGGCGGAGATTGGAGCGCAAGCACGACCGGGACTGTGAGCCTTTTGAAGATATCGGCGCTTGGCCCCCAGATGGCCAGGCCCAGGTCAGTACGAAAGCCGAGCACCTTCACACCAGACTTCGCTGGATTGAGGTCGCGTTTGGCATCTTCGGTCAAACGCCACACGCCGCGCTCTCCGTTGACGCGCTCGATGATACCCATCTGCTTCAGAGATTGCTGAGTCCACCGGATAGCGCGGCGAACCAGACTGTGTTTCTGCCCACTCTCCCCAACAGGCGCAAGCTCGTTCAAGGCTTCCGTGGAAACGCCAAGGTGGCTGGTGACGATGTCGTAGAGCGCGGTGTTCGTTAAGGGCTTGTCGGGGTTGGCCTTGTAGATGCCCGCAATCTGGTCGACAGCGAACAGTTCGCCCTGGCCCGGGGCGCTGACTTTGTGTTTGAGACGGGTGGTGCGCATCGTTTCATTCTCACTCGCGGCCGCAGACTTTTCGCGGCGGTTCGATGGAACTGGCCAACTGGCCAATTGATCACCCGGAGATGATCAGGGCGCTCCGGCTGTGCCAGAACCCGTGCGAATGTGATTCAGGTTCGATGATGTCCTTGAATGGCCTTCATTCGTTCGTAGGTGCGCAGGGCACTGTTCCCCTTACTCCAGTCGATCCCCACCTCATCGTCCATCAGCTGATGGAGTTCCTCCCAGTGCGAAACGAGAGCAGCCCATTCGCGTCCGTGGATGGCCATCTCCGAGATTCGCGCCTTCCACTCGGGTACCAGTTCCAACAGGCGCAGGCATCGACCCAGGTCAGAAGGATCGGACGGTGTGCAGAAGCCATCCTCGGGCTGGACGCCCATCATGCTCGACCAAATCGCAATCGCTGAAAGCCCCGTATCTTCTCCTACGATCCACTGAGAAACGCGCTTGAGATAGTCGTTGTTCATTGCAGCTCCAAGACAAAAGAATAGAGCTGCAGATTACTTGGTGGGGGGGGCCGGATCAGCTGAAAGGGGGGTGATGAAATTCAAGTCGGGGGATGCAAAGCCGATCTTGTGAAGACATCCATACGAGAAGCGGTCAGGGCAAAATAGGGGCGAATTCCGTTTATAAGCGGAAGACGACTATAGTCGGAATCCCGAAAAATCCAGCTTTTCGAGTGTCGAGCTGGGACAGCCTTATCCATTTTCGTAATCACAACGTGGCTTTTGGCCGCGCACTTAGAAACCTGCGAAAAACTGCCAAACTCACTCAAGAGCACCTTGGGTTCGAAGCTGGTCTAGATCGCACCTACATCTCGGTCCTTGAGCGCGGGGAGCGCTCGCCCACGCTCGACACTATGGTTTCCCTTAGCGAAGTGTTCGGCTTGAGCATTTCAGAGCTTGCCAGCCACATCCAGAGCCAGTTGGACGAAATGCATGACAATCAAGACTCTTCTGGAGCCCTCGATCGGTAAGGTTTTGTTGTGAGGTGACCCCTCAAAAAAGCCACTGCCTTGCGACTACTGACCTGCTTCGAAGTTCTTTAAGCGTCTCCAGGCCTGATGGTATTTCGACACACGACGAAGATCCGACTCCCCGAGGCTAGCCAGCCTCAGCACGTTTAGATTGTCTTCGATGTCAGCCAGCTTGATCTTACGCGCCAGCGGGTGCGGGCAGATCCGCTCGATGAATACCTCGTAGCTCTCCCCACGGCGCCGGCTCAGGAGGACCACGGCCTCGACTACATTCTCCGGGAAGCCTTCGTTGAGTAGATCCTTCGCGGTGGTGTCACTGTCTTCAATCACATCGTGAAGAAGTGAAACCGCTTGCTCGAACGGGTCAGTGAATCTGGCCATCAGACGCAGTGGGTGCAATATATAAGGCATGCCAGCTTTATCGACCTTGCCCATATATGCGCTCAGCGCACGCTGGAGCGCCATCTCAATCAAGACCATCTTTGTCCTCTCCCTTCCTACCTAGGGCGAGCCTGAGGGCTAGGCCGCCCGCCAGACGCCTGTAGATGATGATTCTACTGGCTGACATCAACTTCATTCATGCTTGCCAGGGCCTGCTGGATCACGGGCTCAAATCCCCAAGACTTGGTGTAATCCGCGACCATCCTTGAAGGCGATTCGCCCCAATCCAGGCGAATCAGCGCAGTGTTGCTACCGTTCTGCAACAGCCGAATCACCGGTGGGTCGCAGCAAAGAATCTTTTCTTGGACCTTCGTTACGTCGGGGGTGTACAGCCACTCGCTTCCTCGCAGTACCTCATGCGGAAGCCAGCCAGATTCTGCCAAATGCTTGAGGAGCACAGTCAACGCGGAGGTGTTCTGCAGGGCTGCGGACATACCCATGAAACTGTCAGCTACCATCTTTCATTCCTAAGGTCTCTCGTCTGGTGGCCATCATTCACGCGGTCTTCCTGTGCCACTAGGGGGATTCACTTAGTCAGGAGCTTCTTGTCGAGCGCATCGCGTGTGTAGGTGAGGGCACCATTTAGGGTTTGAAAGCATCCAGCGGAGCGGTTCCGACTGAGAATGCTCATGCCCTAGCTTCGGCTTGGAGTCGGTCAGCAGGGTACTGCCGCATGAAATCCATACTTCGCTCCACCGGCGCGCGCAGCCAATCCTGGATCAGACCGTTTGGCAGGATGACGACCATGCGTTTTTCTGAACCTGGCTTATGAAAATTTTGCATTAGTGCGTGGTCGTCCGCATTGACCGTCAGCATCGTGTAGGAGTGCAGCTCGCCATCAGGCGTCTTCCACAGTTCCCATAACCCGGCGATCGACATGATTCCGCCATCCGTTCTACTGATGCGTGTGGGGACCGATTTCCCTGATCGCCAATCAGGTTCATAAATCGCCGCGGCCGGGATGATGCAATGCTTCGCCTTTCGCCAAGCCATTCGATAGGTAGGCTTGGTCGCTACAGTCTCGGTGCGAGCGTTGTAGGTGTTACGCCCTAACGATCGTGCTTTGGCCCAAAAAGGTAAGAGTCCAAATTGGCCGACTACCGCCTCCAATTCAGGCACTTCCTCTTCATCAGATTCATCGTTACGCAGGCGAATAAATGGGCCTTCGTAGCAGGGCCAGAGATCGATCTTGAACTGCCCCTCGGGGGCCACACCATAACCAGCGATCAACCGCTCAGTTTCCGGCGCCTCATAGTGACTGCACATGCTTGAGTTCCTTCGGGTCGGACTGAAAGCATAGCTTTTGACCCGCCGGAATAGGCACCTATTCGAAAAACTGTAAAGGGTAAAGGCTCAGTCAAGAGATCGAGCAAGCCCTTCTGATTGGAGAATGTTTATGTACGAAGACCACCAACTCATATGCCGAAAATGCAGCGAACCTTTCACCATCCGTGAATTCTGTCCCAATGCGCTGGGTGACCTGGACCGCTGGCCACTTGAATGTCCGCACTGCGGTGAAATCACCGTGGAGAAATCAGCAGGCTACATCGAGGTGATCCAAGACCAATAAGCGAAAGGCGGGCCCCATGCCCGCCTATTCCTCACGCACAGTCACACGGTTGCGACAATGGAGCTTCAAAAGAATCCTGCAAGAGTCGCCGGTATGCCGCAGGGAAGTTGTTAGGGAATCCGGCAAGCGCTGCCAGGCAATAGTAGGCCTCGTCATACTCGCCCTTAGCCATTTGCTCACGAGTTGCTTCGACCTCGACCCACTCGGAACCATCCAGGCATCTCACATCGAGGAAGCCATCTGGGAACTCGCTGTGTTTCACGGATGCCATGAAGTGAAGCAGGACCGCATCACCACAGGTAGCGCATGAACTGGAAACGCAGTTCATGCCCTCAATGGTGCTGTTGGGCATCTCTCGGTACCCACACCAGTAGGAGTTATCATCCTGAACCCTGATGTAGGGCATGACCATCGCCGCAGGCAACTCTCCAGCAACCGGAATCCGGTGAGCGTTCCACCAGTCGGAAAGCAACTGTAGAGCAGGGTGCGATTCCAATTGCCCAAGGCAATCCTCGGAACTTCCAGGTGTCGCGGAAGGTACCTCGGGGCGCTTGTATGGAACTTTTGCTGCCAGAGAGATCGCATCCAGAAGCACCCTTGCTGGCATCTCCAGAGCACCATTTGCTTTGTGCTCATCATTCAGCAACGAGAAGTCTGTCAGCTGGACCACTTCATGAAGCTGCTGTTTCTGGTAAAGGTGAATGCTGGTTGCCTGTTCGTAGGGGATTGGGGGAATCCGCATCTCCTCCCGGAACGTCACGCCGAGCATGCCATCACGTAACACGCCGACATTCAGCGTCGGCCTTCCTTTTCTGTGCTGCTCCAGCACCTGGGAGGGCTTCAGAAATGCCGTGGCATAGCGGTACATGTTCGGGACCGAGGCACGGCCATTTGGCCAGTTGGACACCGCCATGGTGTACGTCCGAAATGGGCCTTGCTCCAGCTCCAGTTGGATGAAATGGCGAACCACCCAATCACTTCCGTCACTGAGCAGTGACACGAAGGTCCAGCGGAACTCGACTTCGAAGCGCTCAGGGAGATTGGCCGCCGGTGCGCACCAACCATTGCGATTACGCACCGAGCCACCGACCAGGTAGGAGGAATTGGGGTACGGCTGCCGGATCACCACGCCTTCGGCCGGGAGCAAACCATCGACGTCGGAGATGACCTCCAACACCACTCGGTCCAGGGATACGGCCTCAGTTAGAGGGTCATCCAAAAGCAGCTTGGGAAGTAGATGTAGCAGCTTCTGGTCACTGTCGGTTGTACCAACCTCCGTGCCATCAGCTCGCAGCTGGACCGTTGATCCATCAGGACGGGTCGCGTGGACAATTTCCATTGAGGCCTCCCGGGCTTGGTATTGATCGGGAGGATAACGGTGAGTTGGCAATGGTACGAATGAAGAGGGCGGGCTGAAAGCTTGCTCGCCGAGCGTATTATTGGAGTTCACCGTGAAATGGCCCACCTAAATGGGGCGGGCCTTGAAGGAAGAACTCGGTCAGTTCTTGGAGCCCAAGAAGAGCAATCCCATCAATGAGCAGTCACGCCACCAACTACCTAGCCCTTGAGGCTTTCGCTGCAGCGAATGCTAGATCTATGGGGGCTAGATCTCGCTTCCAGTTTGGCGACCTGATGGTCTATGCCCGGATCGCGGCACGCTGGATTGACGGGGAAGTCCGCTGGACGCTTGACCTGGCTGATCTTGAAGTCACGGATGAAGGCGAGCGAGGGAAGGGGCAATTCACACACTTCCTGAGCAATGCAGAACGGATTGCGGACAGCAATGGGTTGATCGTGTACGTGCAATCGATCGTCAATCAGCGACTGTTGAACAGCCTCGTATCCAAAGGCTATTTCTTGCAGGGGTACGATGCCTACCGCTTGCGCCAGGCCCCACCGCCAGCCCAGAGCTAATCATCAGTCGATGGATTCGCAACTCCAAGCAACAATGCCCAGGTCCGAATTTCAGCTTCGAGCTCTGTTGCAGTACGACGCACATCAACGTTGTCCTTCGCTCGTTGGAGGAAGTGCTTCGGAAACAGGCCCAGACAATCAATCCCCAACGCATACGCACTAACCAAACCGGAAACGTCAGCTCCTGTCTGGCCGCCAGATCGGATGAACTCGATTGGCCAGTGCTGGTGGACCTTGCCAATGACTTGGTACACCCAAGCATTGATGCTCTCCTGCGTCCAGCCATGCTTAGACAGTGTGTAGATACCGTTCCCGGCGACATTCAAGGTTCGCGCATTTGCAGTCGACATCGCCTTATAGAGGCGCCGGGCAGCAGCGACTGGCTCGATTGAAACGGGGATGGCCACATAGGCTTCACCGGCCGCCCGCAGTGTCAATTGCTCACCCCGAGTTGTGAAATCTGAGGCAAAGGCGACGGTAATGTCAGCGCTCTTGGCATTTTCCCAAGTCCGAGGGGCGTAGCGGCCTGAGTCATGCTGTTCAATCCGAAGCAAGGGCTGCTTCGGTGTGGGAAGGCTGAGCTCGGCATGGTGAACGTACCGGATTTCTGCGAGCGGGGAATTCTGACAGGCCCATTCGAACAGTGCGATGAGCCACCGCAAGCTGACATCGGGCGAGCGATCTTCAGTGTTTGGGTGACCAGCAGGTTGCTGGCCGCGCTGGCTCCGTTGTCGTTTCAACAGATTACCTAGGGGGACCATTGCATCTTTGCCAAGCACCGGTGCCCCGTCTCCTCCTACAAGCAGCAAATGACAACCGTCATCAACAGCAGCCTGGAGCAGATCCATAGAGACCGCGTGACTGAAAACACATCGGCCCTTTTCCCAGAGCTCGACTGTCGCGACCGGCCCTTTCATTCCGTTTCCTGTGAGTTCAGTTAGAGCAAGGACGACAGAATACACTCGCGCTCGGCTCACCACCTCATCGCGATATTGGAAGGCTGTATGTCTTCCTGCATTCCCAGCTTGCGGCCGCCCCTCTCAGTAACAGCCCCGACGATTAGTAGCCAAATCAGCCCCGCTTTCAAATTCGTCCGTACGCGCAAAGTACGCCCTACACCCCACATGAAACCGTCAGAAATCACGTACAGGGCCTTTTTTAGGCAATGACCCAGGATTACAGTTTTTATCCGATGTGAGTTTTCACCCGTTTCTCTTGCACATGACCTATACTATTACCGTAATTACCTGTTACGTAATTCAAGTAACAAAAGTTCGCCGGTAAAATGGCGCTAAGTCATAGTTTTCGGATACTGTCAATAGATACGGAGGGCAGCCATGAGCCGCGTTGGGATCACGAAAGAGGAGGTTCGCCAGGCTATTGCGCAACTCCGTAACCAGGGTTCCCCGGTTACTGTGCGTTCCATACAGGCCATCACAGGCGGCTCCTACTCGACGGTGCAGAGGTTCTGGAAGGACCTCCGCGACGAGGAAATCGAAATGCTGGGCGATGGCGGGCGCATCCAGACCGAGCTGCAGGCCCTGGTACACGCGCTTCACGACAAGATGAAAGAGAACTCCGAGCGGATCGTTCGTGAAGGCGAGCAGCGCTGCGAGGCGCAAATCAAGGAAATGGAGGAGGTCCTTGATGGCGAGCGAGTGGTGCACCAAGCCACCCTCGATCAGCTTGCAAAGACTGAAGGCACTCTTGCCGATCGCGAACGGCTGCTAGGCGAACTGACTGAGCGCTTGAACTCGGCCAACATTGAGTTGGGCCGCATGGCCCAGGAGCTGACTGACACGCAACGTAACCTGGAGGTGGAGAAGCGCTCGACCAGCAAGCTAACCCACGACCTACAAGCGGAGCGGGATGCTCATGAGCACTATCTCGCATCTCTGAACGAGCAACGTCGGCAGGAGCAGGCGACTTTCGATAACGCGCTGACCTCTCTGCGCGAAGACAACCGCACCCTCTCGGCGGACAACATACAACTGAGAGGAGAAATCCTTAGCCTGAATAAGCAACTGTCTGGCATGACCTCCCAGTTGACCGACCTGCAAGCGCAGAACAGGAAGTTGACGCTTGAGGCTGACAGAGCGAAGGACAAGCTGCAGGTCGCAGAACAATCACTCATGAACTTGAGAATAGAACTCGTCACGGTAAAAACCCAGCATTCGGAGGCCGAAAGGCAGCTTGAAAGCGCCATCAAGGAGAGACGAGAGACCGAGGAGCGACTGGTGGAAGCAAAAGCCTCTGCTCGAACTCAGAACAGCGAGGTGAGACGCCTTTCCGCCCAGCTGGAGGGCATGAAGGCAGAGCTTTCCTCCCGCGCCAAATCCGCGGAAGAACGTGGTGCGGAAGGAAACACCTGAGGGCCTGGCAGATAGCCATCAGTAGGGCTGACTGGCATCATTCGGCTCGGGCGTTATGGTCAACGGGGGCTCATAAACCGCCGTGGGCCGCCGATAACGCAGACAGGCGATCAACAAGTAAAGGATGATCTTGATGCAACTTCGTGCAGCAGCCTCCGGTCTGCTTCTGGCCATCCTGGCCGGCCAAACTGTGGCAGCAAGCTTTGACTGCTCCAAGGCCAGCAGCTTCCCCGAAAAAGAGATCTGCCGTGATGGCTACCTTTCCGGGTTGGACGATTGGTTAGCCAAATCCTATAAGACCGCCCTGGAGGTAAATCCTGACCAGTACGAGGCGGTCCGTCAGTCGCAGCGTGAATGGCTCGATACAAGGGATGCATGTACCGACCAAAAGTGCCTCGACAAAACCATCGGCGCCCGCATCCAGGCACTTGATCAATATGTGACGGCAGAGAGGGGTAAAACGGCATCGGCTTTAGCTCAGGCCCAGCTCATCAAGCACCAGGAAGAGGAGGCCATCAGGCAGCGGCAAACTGAGGAGCGCCTGGCGGCTGAAGAAGCAGCTCGACAGACGCAGATCGAGAATCAGCGCCAGCAGGCGATCATCGAACTACAGCAGCGCGCTCAGGCCGCCCAAGCGATCGAATCTCAACGAGCTATAGAGCACCAGCAGGCACTAGCCCAAATCCCGCAGTACCAACCACCCCAACAGGTTGCGCAAGCTTCGAGTGCAACCTCCTTCTCGCCGTCATACCGCGCGCCGGAGAAATCTCTGTGGCAGCAGTTCAAATCCAGCCCGGCCTGGAAGTACATGCTGCTGGCGGGTGCGCTTCTGACAGCTTGGGCGATGTGGAGGCACCATCAGGGGCAAGGAACCATCTACAACGACTACACGGATGCCGCAATTACGAACCTCTTGCCGGCTGCAGGCGTGGTACTGGCCTTCTTGATGAACTGGCTCGAGCTCCCCCGTCAACTCGCAATGGTCGCAGGCCTAACGGGTTTCATGCTTGCATTGATGTTCGCGGTGTATGCGTCAGTGCGAACCAATCAGGGATGGCTGAGCATCAGCCTGTCGCTCATCGCCAAAATGACGCTGGTATCAGTGTTCTATGCGGTGATCGGCGCACTGGTGGCATCGCTATTCGTAAGCACCAAGTACAAAGGGGAGTCCCAGGCGAGAGCGAATGCAAGGAATCGAAGGGCGAAGAAAGAAACGATGGCCATAATCGCCGCGCTCACTACAGCCTACACCTTCCTTTCCGCGTGGCTGTGCCGGCGGCAAGAGTTCATCCCTGTTTCTGAATGCCTAGCTTTTGACACGAACGCAAGCGCTGCTTAAGTCATCCCCATGAGGCGCGGTCACCGCGCCTCATGCTGATTCAGCCTCGGCGGCATCAATGTCATCCGCATCCTCTAAGTCATCCCCTACAGCTGTAAGGATTTCCAGCTCAGAACGGATGCGCACCTTAGCTCCGATCTTCAGCCCTCGGACTATTTCGTCCCCGTCATCGTTCCTGGAGATGTCCCAACCAGGTTCAATCCAGGCCTTCGCCTGCCAGTCTTCGAATCGCTTTTTGAGATCCGACTTCACCCGCCGCTTGACCTTCTGATACTCGGATTTTGAACCACTGAACTCGTGGTACTTCTCAAGCCCGATAGGCCATACGCCATCTCTATGGGATGCGATGAAGGGCAAAAGCTTGGTCCCAAATCGATCCAATTGATCCATGATCTCAAAGGGGACCAGGGTGGTATTCACACCATCGAAGAAAATTGCAGCGATCGGGTCAAGGTTAAGCAGAAGTCGCCCTGTCTTGTGGTTCTTTGCCTGGTTGGTCAAGAACCGCATGCTGATATCGACCACCGTATCATCTGACTCAATTGCCGCCGCGATCTCCTTGATCTGGTCGCCGTACCGATTCTTGATGTACTCGAGAAAGAAGTCCCTATCTGGCAGCCCGAGCGGAGGCCGTGTGAGCAGGTTGTAGAGTCTTTTCAGAGCAGGCTTGCTTGATATCCGCAGTTCGCCGCCGGCGAGGTCATCAAGAATCCTTCGGGCCTTTTTGAAGTTCGCACCGGAGTCGTCGAGCTTGAGCCAACGACAGACATCAGCCTGTTTGACTTTGACGGACTGGGTCAGTGACCTGCCGCGGGCCAGCACCATGATTCGAGCAAGGACGAGTTCGTGATCAGTAGACAGCGCCGGACCGCGGTACCAGATCGAGCCCGATCCCAAGGAGAAGATCTCTGTCCATTCCTGGAAGAAGAGGCCTTTGGGAATCTTGCCCGCTGAGAAGAGGGCTGAACGGACGATGGGGTTGCTTTGCTCAAAGAAACGCTCGTTGGTGAAAGGGAGAACGCCCTGACCTGATTCCAGATCGAACTTTGTTTGCAGCTTGAATCGCCTGTCATCTACAGCTACCTGCCGTACTTCTTCAGGTGTCAGCTTCAACTCGGTCATGGCCTATCTCTCTTACTTTTCGCGTTTCGTCCGTCTCGACAAACCTGATGCAAAGGATATATTCCCTCATCTTGATTTTTTAGTCCAAATCAAGACCGTTTTCGCATAAGCCGTTCTGAGATCCGCTTTGGCGGTTCGGATCGCCGGAATCCTGTGAGCGCTCAGAGCATTCCGGCTCGAAGAAAATCGACCAACCTGCTTGGCATCGCTCATACCGTACACTGGATTCCGGTCGCTAAAACGGAGCAAGGCTTTCCTGTATCCCGTGAAAAACGGGGCGCTCACCAGATTCCGGTTACCGTGGCAACTGATCCGAAGCTTGAACGCTCACCAGATTCCGGTCGCGAGAATGCGCGCTCTTTGACTCACCGCTCATGAAATTCCGGTCCATTCTGCGGAGCGCCGATCTCCGATCACGCCTCAGGGCAGGAAATACAGGCCGCTCACCAAATTCCGGCCGGTTTATAGGATCTGGTCTTCCACTAAAATCCGCGGCAACGCGCTGATGTGGTCTTCCCCGCCTGGATCGATGCCCCAACAGGGAGAAGACCAGGCGTGGCGGTCCGTACACAGAATTCCGGTCGTCCTCTGCCTCCCCAGCCGGCGCGCAACCGGGCGCTCACCAGATTCCGGAGTTGAACGGTGTAGCGCCCAGGTGGACGCAGCGCTCATGAAATTCCGGTGTTCAGACCTCTACCTCTCAATCGCACACCAACTCTTGCCCCCATGGCTCAGCTTCTAAGCCCCGGGGGAGTAGGTGTACACCAGATTCCGGTTCACCATAGAACAGTCATTATGACTTGCGCTCACGATATTCCGGTCTATCCACCTCGATGATTGGGAGGCAGTAAGCACCGCTCAATAGAATCCGGTCTATCTGGGTAACCAGCTTCAAGCCAATTGGCGCTCAAGGGAATCCGGTACCGGAAGAGCCAGTTCAGCACAGCCGTAATCTCGTGGCCTTCCCCCAGCACCTTCCCCGCTCACGGAATTCCGGCAATTCCAGCATGAGAGCCTGGTGGTCATCACAATCGCTTCTTCCTGGTCGCCGAAGACCATGATGGCGCCGGCGCTGGGGCTATTGGCTCGGCCGCGCGCTCCATAAGTCAGGCGTCGACGCTGGAGAACAGGGCATCAAGTACCAGTTGTGGATCAGGAACGTGATCAAGGACCTTCCGCTGTTGCTGGCCCCCGTACAACTCACGAGGGTAGCGGCCGCCAAGGAGCTCGAGCTGCTCCTAGACCGCTTCATTCTTGTGTGAGTGCCTTGTACCCGCTCACCAAAATCCGGTCGATCTGCGCATCGGCTAGTCTGACTGGCAGAGCCTGCGTCGGACTAG
This sequence comes from Pseudomonas sp. On1, assembly GCF_033783325.1. NCBI lineage: Bacteria > Pseudomonadati > Pseudomonadota > Gammaproteobacteria > Pseudomonadales > Pseudomonadaceae > Pseudomonas > Pseudomonas sp. On1. Next base: position 309,237 of record NZ_JAWPOA010000001.1, read on the forward strand.
GCGTACACGAAATTCCGGTTGGTCTCGATGAGCATGTTGGCGCAGGCCGGCAAGATCCCGGGCGCTCGCAAGATTCCGGTCCACGTCCACCCCCATTGCCTCTCTTCGCGCTCAGGAGATTCCGGTTCGTAGAGCCCCTACCCGCGGGTAGGGGCGTTTGGGGGGGCAGCGCTCAGAGAAATCCGGTCTCGCATTAGCCGCATCCCAGACCTGAACGCACCCGCTCAACAAATTCCGGTTCAGAAGAGGCTTTACCCGTACGCTCACAGCATTCCGGTCGTTTGCTAGGCGGGACTCAAGCTTTCATCAAAAAGTTGCCGGATGCAGCTGCAAGCCACTGTATTTAAAGCCGATTGACTGATGTGTCGGTAAAGCAAAGCAGTTACCATGCACAGGTTACGCACAGCTTAAACACAGGTTATCCATTAATTTAAAGCTAGTTATCAACAGGAGACCGGATTCCGGTGTACGCCACCGGAATCCCCTGAGCGCGACCGGAATCTTGCGTGCATCAACCGGAGTCCTCTGAGCGCTGACCGGAGCCTCGTGTACGGCTACCGGATCAGGCTGTACGGGTCCCGGAATCTGGTGTACAGCGTCAGAGCAGCCTACTGTAGACAGGCCTTGGGGTGCAGCCATCTGTCCACACCCTATAACCCCAATCGGTAACCCCAAGAAAGATAACCCTGTTTTCTAACCCAGACGGTAAGCCGATCGCAGGCTAATCCCTGTTGTTGCTTGCGCTAACCCGCCCGCTGGATCAGCGCTTGACTGTCAGACCTTCAACTTCAGCCGCACGCTGATCGTCCAGCGAGTTGTAGTAGATGTCCTGAGTCGTGCTCATCGACTTGTGCCGGAGATCGGCCTGAAGGTTTTTTGCATCACGATGAGGAGCATCAAAGGTCGCCCCTGTGTGACGAAGCCAATGCAGGGTGGCAACCCGTAGGTCGTCAACTTCACAATCCGATCGTCCCTCCTCGTGCATTCGCTTCAAAGCCCGATCAAAGACCTCCTGGACAATGTTCCGCACCTGACGATCACTCAATCCCGGGGCACCATTCAACTTTGTGAGGAGAGGGGCCTGCTCTCCCTTCAGTGGCAGGGGCGTGAGATTACGGCTCTGGCGGTACCGCTTCAGGTACTTGAGGTAGTCAGGCTTCACTGCAATGCGCGCTTCTACGTTCCCTTTACCAACCACCTCGTACCACCAAGTTTCATCCTCCTTGACGAACGAACCCATCGTTGGAGTCCAGAGCTGATTACCTACCAGGTCCGAGACTCGTAGGTACATAGAGAACAGAGAAGAGACAATGAACAACGTGCGCTCATGAGATTCCGGTGCTTCGTTAGCCATGAGCTCCGCGGTCTCAATCACGAAGTCCCACTGCAGCTGGGTAAGGGATTTCCCGCCACTTCGTTTGGCTGTGGTCCTAATCCAACGACTTTTGCCCTTGATCGCCTTGAAGGGGTTTCCTTGAGCCAGGTCCTCCTGGGTCAAAAATTCGAAGAACGAACTACAGATAGAAAAGACCTGCCGGATACTGCCCTGAGCCATTTTGTAACCAGACACCCCCAAATCCTCCCCGGCTTCCTTGGCTCTCTTTCGATCACTTTTCGGAATCTTGATGCCGAAGGGGCGCCAGGCAGGGTTCGGTTCGTAGACGCCCCCCCTTGGGAGGAACCTCTGGCGCACAGCATCTCCCACCCAGCTCGCGGGCGGAGCCACGTTGAAATCCATGAATCTCTCAGCGTCAGACCGTCGCAAGTCCAGAATCGATTTCCCTGCGATGATCCAGGACCACAACAGGATGCGCTCTACCTGCGTGCGATAAGCCTTAAACGTAGTTGCTTGGCCGCTATAGGACTTCAAAAACGCTCGCGCATGGGCGAGGTCATTTGCTGCCGGAATATGGGGAGCGAAAACCTTTAGGAACTCCTCAATCGCCGGCCGCTCTGCAACATACTCAGCAGCCGACGACGAGAGAAAGGTTTCGTAGGTATCAAACAGTGGGGAAGGGCGGACGCCACTGTTCGGTGTTTTTGCTGGAGCTGGCAAGCGGACCTCGGAGCAATAGAAAGCGAATACCCAAGGTTAACCGCGTTGCTTCGTAGCACAAGCCAAGATTGTCCTTGAAGCGCCCGGATCATGGGGCGCTCAGGAAATTCCGGTCCCGTTTTTCAGCGTTTACCGGTACAGAAGCCAATGATTGATTTCGCTGCCGAAGACCAGGGAGATCACCCCACCTACGATCAGACCAGGACCAAACGGCAGATAGCGGTCCTTTCGGCCGAGTCTGAACGCCATCCCCACAGCAGCAGTGGTCAAGCTGGCGATCAGCAAAGTCGCGGGCAGCACTTGCCATCCTCCCCAGGCACCAAATAGTGAAAACAGCTTGTAATCACCCTGGCCCAGGCCCTCGACACCGCGGACGACGTAGAAGAGCTTACCTATCGTCCAGAACGTCATATATCCCACCACTGTCCCTGCTACCGCGTCGTGCAATGACGCGAATACGCCGAAATAGTTGGCAACCAGACCGAGCCAAAGGGCTGGAAGTGTAATCACATCAGGGAGCAGCATAACTTTCAGGTCGATCAGGCAAAGGGCTATGAGCATCCACAGCAGCCCTATTGCGGCACAAGCAGCATGAGTTACACCATAGTGCCAGGCCAGCGACGCGGAGAGGAGGGCGGTCGCCAACTCAACGGCAGGGTAAGTGATGCTGATCTTGGTACCGCAGCCTGAGCATTTGCCGCGTAACGCGATGTAGCTCACCACTGGTAGGTTCTCCCAAGGGCGAATCCTGTGCCCGCAATTGGGACAAGCAGAGGAGGGCGACGACAGGGTGAATCGATCAACTGGTTCGCTTGAAGGCAGGCCCAGGCATTCCTGAGCCTCAACTGTCCAGGCGCGTTCCAGCATAATTGGCAGCCGGTATGCCACGACGTTGAGGAAACTCCCAACCATGAGGCTCACAAGCGCAACGATGCCAATGAAGAGTTCTTGGTCTGCTTGGAGTATTTCAATCACGCGATGACAGTCCCCCAGCTTTTCGGGATGAAGCCAGGGACGTAGCGACGAAGGGACTCCATCATGTTGTCGAGAGTTGCTGGCTTCACGATGTAGCCGGCCGCGCCAGCTTCGACTGCCAGGCGCTTATCTTCCTCAGCGGCTTTGCTCGAGAGAACGATGATCGGCGTGATGCTGAGATCGCCCTGGCCCGAGCGGAGTTCACGTATGTGGGAAAGGCCGTTGTGCCATTCGCCCAGGTACACATCCATGAAAATCACGTCGGGTTTGAACGACGGCACCACCTGCAGGAGCTCCTGCAAGGTACCCACCACTTTGACTTCATCGAACAGTTGATCCGCGCATTTCTGGGATACGTAGGCGTCGGTGCGAGAGTCGTCGACAATCAGGGCCTTGGACATAGTGACCTTCCGTTTGTTGTGAATGCTGGACGAGCACGATCCAGCGGGCTAGGTCAGCCTATCGACGTCCATGGCCAGGTCAAACCAAAACAGGGGCCGGATTGCACTGGCCAGGGTAGGGAGCGAGGAGCACCTGCAGTCAAACCAGGATGACGCTTTCCAGTTGCTGGCGGGTTAGCTGCAAGCAACAGCAGGGTGCGATGCTCGGTTTAAGTAGAGGGGTTAGAAAGAATCGGGTTATTAAACGTGGGATTACCAACTGGGGTTATAGGGTGTGGATAGATGGCTGCAACAAGCAGCGGGCTTGCGTTTACACTGCGTCTTGACGCGCACAGCTTTCCGGTGTTAGTACACATTATTCCGGTGACCGCTCATGAATTACCGGTAACCGTACATGCTAATCCGGCCACCGCACATAGAACTCCGGTTGGCGCTCAATAAATTCCGGTCCCGCACATCGAATTCCGGTAGCCTGTTGATAACAAGGCTATTTTCTGTTTGCAACCTGTATACAAGCTGTTCGTAACTCCGCATTTCCGCTTAACTTATAAAGCGGAAATCCGAACGGAATAGTCCTTCGCCAATATATAAGGGCAGGGTAAATACCGAACTTTCCCTTTGACTTGCTGAATTTACCTCAAACCCAGAATTGGCCTTGTTTGCACGATTTATGGATCTTGGAATTGTCTGGCGATGAACGCCCGATGTCTCGGATCGAAGACGTGTATTAACACCTTTTCCTGGAACCCATTGCCATTACTGATGTACACCGGCTGCCGAGATATCACCAACGGCCTATTTGGTGAGCCCGCAACAAAGCGCTGGGCCTTTCCAAAGAGCATTTGGGGACGCTGCTGCGCTTGGCCTGGCGAGAAAGAGTTCGTGTGTGATCCTTTGAAACGCCGCCATTCGCTACGAAATCTTTCTTCACATGCTTTTCGCGGAAGGCCTTTTTGCCGTGAACGATGAAGGGCACGACCTCGTTAGCGTAATTGTGCACCCTAATCTGGCGTTTGCCGGCAAGGTTGTGAGGATTATTGGCTCGCTTCTTTACATGCGAGTGGCCGCCGCGATTGTTGTCCATCAGTGACCTGGGTGTTGGGAAACGGCTAGGAGGCGCACAGCGGACTGATGAGGCAACTGGTCAGCAAGGGAATCAGTGTGAGCCTTTGATTCTTAAAGGGTATAAAAACAGATATGCCTAGCATTTCCGATTATAACAATAATCGGAAATGCCTGAGGCGCAATCACGATTACAGGAAGCAAGGCCCAGTCTCGTGCTCTCTGCTCCCGCACGGCTGGCTAAAGGCAATTAGAAGCCTGAGCCGCACGGGATCAGGCGTTCGCTTGATCCATGTCTCCTCACGTTCGGCAGGTGCACTGTTTGGCTGGTTTCCACCTTCGTTGTCGTTACACTCACTTTCAGAATCTAGTTCAAGTACGTCCCGGGTGATTTACGCGCTGGGTGCTGTGTGCTTAAGGTGCCCAAGGTATGCCACGAACACGTTTGTTCCTCCCTCTCTCCCGACCTCAGGCGAATGCCTTGGAAGATCGCGACTGCTCATCAGCAGCGCTGCTTGCGCAGTGGTCTATTCCGTCCTTGGCCGCCGTGATCGCTATTCAGTCCTTGCCGACGCTGGCCCAGACAACAGATCCCAGTGCTCGGCTGGAGCGCGCTTTAGCGGGCCTTATAGATGCTGGCTTTGACCTGGAATCCGCTGGCCAGGGTGTTTCCTTCTCCTCTCTGGTGTTCAGCCGCTTCAATCCTCAGTTGTTCAGCGCCGGGCTAAATCAGCTGCGGTCACTGTCTGTCCGTCTTCTCGACCCCGAAGATCTGGATGCAGAGGGTTACCTCACAGAAAACCGAAAATGGGATTTCGAATTCGCTTCACGCCATGCTGAGGCATTGAATCCATTTACCGAGAGGTTTGTTGACGCAGCTGGAAAGTCCTTCACCCTCGCCCCCCAACAGGCCCGGGCATTCCGCGTCTTTAAGTCGGAACTGGATGAGGACTTTCACCTCCAGGCTCTCGCTGGAACGGGAAAGACGTTCATGATCGAGCGCCTCATCGACTGCCTCACCTCTTACCGCCCTCTTGTCCTGGCCATGACCAAGGTGCAACTTGATGCCCTGCAGCAGAGGGTCGGGACTGGCCGGGTAACGGGTATGACTTTCTCGGAGCTTGCAGTCCGCTCGCTTCAACTGGATGTCGGACGGCATGGTTCCAGATCCTTCCGCTTATCGATGAGACGAGCGCGTGTAGAGATGAGCCAGATTGCCAACCACCTGGAATTCAAGCCCGTTGGTAACCTCACTCCCAGTCAAGTCGCCTCAGTGGCCAACAGGACGGTCTTCCGGTACTGCACAAGCCGTGACGCCGAGATTGGAGTTCATCATCTTCCATCATTGGGCGGGTCGTACTCGGTGCCCCAGAAAGAGCTTCTGGTCCAATGCGCAAATCGACTCTGGCAAGAGACCATTTTCCCCTCGTCTTCATCACTGGAGCTACCTGTCCGTGGCTACCACCGGATCAAAGAGGTTTCGCTCAGCAGTACAGCGGTAGTCGAGCCAGGCTTCACTCACGTGATCGTCGATGAGGCCCATGACCTCCCTGCCCCAATGGCTCAATTCCTGGATCGGTGCTCTATCCCGGTGATCACCTTGGGGGATTCCTGCCAGCGCCTGGACGGGGCCGCTGTGGAGCGTGCGCCACACGTTCGCCGGCGTGAAATATTCCACTCTCTCCGTTCAGGCCGAGAGATGGAAGCTGCGGTGAACACCCTGATTGAGCAGAACCCAGTGGTCGACGTGCACCCGCTCGAGGGGAACCGCGAACAAGACACAAGGGTTGTGTTCTATAGCCGGCCCTTCATTCCCGAGCAGCCTACTACCATCTTGGTGTGGTCTGAGTGGGGAATGTTTGAGTGGTTCCAGCGCCTGGCCAACGCGAAGGCTCAGTTCAGCCTTCTGCCAGGGTGCGAGGGAGGTTTCAGGTGGTTTGTCCTCGACTGCATAGGGCTCTACCGCGAAGGAATCAGACCGACACACGGCGCCCTGTTCAAGTACACCTCCTGGGACGCGCTGCGAAAGGAGGTCTCGAAGAGGGAGAGCGCCTTTGATCGAATAGACCGGATGCTTGAAAAGGGATATTCCACAATGGACTTCGAGCGCAGCCTCATGAAGTTGGACCAGGCTGGCAAGGCGCCCTACAAACTGGGAACGGTCGTTGCGGCCAAGAACTCGGAGGTCAATTCGGTGATGCTGGCCCCTGAGCTATTGGATAGCAGCGGTTCCGATCGTCTGGATGCTGCCCGGGCTTTTGCTGCGGTCTACACAGGAGGTACCCGCGCCCGTCATCAGCTTTTTGTACCTGGGCATCTTCAGGAATGGGCTTCCGATACTGCGGCCAGGGCGAGGTGCTCCTAGCCCGCGGGAGGCAATCCCCCTCCTCCGCTTGCTCGCGGCTTGTCCGCGATCATAGCCGGCGGCCAACCGGGCGATCTGGGGGCCGAGCGTCGCGGCAGCTTGAAAGATGCGCATATTGTGCGAGAATTGTGCATAGTAAGTGCAATCCTAAAGGAGGCAACCCATGGCCAGCAAAGCCGTATTAGAGCTTCGCCCCACCAACTTCGCGGGCTTGATGGACGCTCTCAAAGAGGTGAACCGTGTGATGTTCTCTCCTGAGCGCTTCCTCAAGGTTTTTTCGATGGACCAGCAGACCTTGGCGCTCCGGGCCCATGTCCATCGCAACACTGTGCGCAACGCGCCTGAATCGGAAAAGGTCCAGGCCTACATTCGTGATTCAGTGAAGGTTCTGCGCGCAGTGACCGACATGGGCACGGACGTGACGAATGCCATCTTCTGGTTTAAGAACGAGCCTCTTTCCACGTTCGGCTATAAGACAGCGGAGGAAGTGGTCAGCGAAGGAAAAACCGAGCAGCTGATCGCTTTCCTTCAATCTTGGGAAGCTGGTGCCCAAGGATGAAAATCATCGGAGTGCAGGACCTCCCCTGCTACCGAATGCACACTCCCAAGTGGTCCGTTGCGCCTACATCTGGAGCTGGAGCTGCAACTCAGGGTGGCCGGGTTAACCGAAAGGGGCTAGAGGCTCTATACCTCTCGCTTGAGTCGGCAACGGCCATCGCTGAGTTTCAGCAAGCAAGCGCATTCCTTCCTCCTGGTCTGCTGGTCAGCTATTCCCTCAGTCTGGATCGAGTGATCGACTTCACCGGCGGCTATAACGATACCTGGGCCCCGATCTGGCAAGACTTCTTCTGCGACTGGAGAAAGATTCGCTTCAACGACGGCGTTGAACCGCCGAGCTGGATTATCGGGGATCTGGCTATCGAGGCTGACTGTGCTGGGATTCTGTTCGAGTCCGTTGCGAACCCTGGAGGTCGGAACCTGGTGCTTTTCACCGATCAGTTGCCGGTGCATGGGAATATTGTGGTCAACGATCCTCGCGGGGATCTTCCTACCGACCAGTCATCCTGGACGCGCCCGTAGTGCAAGCCCTGTGCCAGGCTCACGCCTGGCAACTGGGCTAGCGCCTTACACGTACTGTTTGCTTCCTTTCCGCTCGAGCGGACGGCCTTTGAACACGTGCGGCCCGTCCATCGTCAGTTCGACCTTGTCTCCCTTGCGGGTCAGCCAGGGCGTGGCTTCAGATCCGGTTTTGGAGGTCACTCCGCTGGGGCTGATCCGAATTTCATCGGCATCGATTTCGATCGTCCCCAAGACGTAGGTGTAAATCAGACTGCTGAAGAACCCGCTTTTAAATTCGAAGGCACACTCTACTACCTGGTCCCCATACTCCATCCGCATTCTCGGCTTGAGGGAGGCAACCGACACTGCGCCATTGTCGACCGCGGAATAGACACTGCAGACCAGTGCAACCTTGCCACCCATGCGATGGGAGATGGCCGGGTTGATCTCGACGGTTTCGATCCCTGGAGCGGAGGCGCTGGCACTGACCACGTCACCGGTATGGGACACAAAGGGATCAGCATCGAAGGAGCCTCGCTTGTCAGGCGCCTGGATTATGGACATTCGACCATCTGGGCGAAGGATGCCGATGCGGAGGTCTAGGTCATCGTTGTCCCGACCGTCCCCGTTGTCCACCCAGGTGGCGCTTACCTTGATCGCCTTAGGCGCGGCCGCACCTTTCTCCAGCGAGACTTTGTGTGAGGTTCCTGGCTTGTCCAAGGTAACAACTGACTTGGTGATGTTCACCGGCTTTGCAGGGGGAGCGGCCGGGGTTGGAGCAGCTACCGGCGCTTCATCGACCTCTACACCGTACATGCCACAGAGCCCGGCCAAGCCCGAGACGAAACCCTGCCAGACTGAACGCGCCTTTGCCTGGCCATTTCGAATGTAGAGTTCGAGCACGATGATCCCCGTCTCCCGGTCGAAGGCCCCGGGCGCAAGATCCAGTACCTGTTCGCCGGCGATGACTCGCGCAGTGAGGTTGGGCACTTCGGCGAAGCCTCCACCGCTGCCGTCCTGGGTCAAGGTGATGGCGATCTTCGAAATTGTGGGTGGAAGACGGCTCAGGTCAAAGCTAATGCTGTGGCTGACCGTTCCGGCCTGGTTGATGGGAGGAGAGAAAGCGGCTGCGCCGGAAACATGCTCTGGTGCATTGAAGAAGACCATTCCGCTGTCATCGATCACTTTGCCTGTGTCAGTGACGAGGAAGGCCGTCAGGTTCACGTCGAGATTTGCGCCGGCAGAATGCGCTACCAGGACCTGGCCCTTGGGCTGGTTGATCGTTGTGTTCTCGCCGGGTTTCAGGGATTGACTCAATTTGGGTCGCCTATTCCTTGGTTGATGTGCAGGCGATCTCGCCTGGATTGCAACTTGAGATCAGCACTCACTTCTTCCGGGCCATCTCATCGCTGAAGAGTAACAGGACCAAACCATACATTGGAGCCAATGCATAGGTGCGAATCGTCGTAGAGAATCCTAGCCATGGGGCTTTGCTTGAGTCTGCAGAGTCATTCGATACGATACCCGTTCACCTGAATGCCCCAGCTCAGCTGGCTTAACCCAAGGAACGCACATGATCAACTGGAGCAGCACAGTGCAGAAATTAAAGAACCGGCTTTCTTTGTTTCTTCAGCGGCCCCGCGGTTCTCAAACACAAGGTCGTTTAAACCACGTCGCTCTTGGTGAGCAACTCCGACAACTGATGATATCTTTGTACCAAAGCAAGACTTTCTCCCAGCACGACTGGTTGCTTTTTTATGACCTCGCATTGTGTGTTGAGCCTGAGTTGAGCCCAAACCCCTTAGTTAAAAAGCCTTCTCTGCTTCCTTCACTGGGATTTAAGGATTTCGATCGGTTCATTTGCGCCCCAATCAGTGAAGGAGGCATCGGATTCGACTTAAAAAAATGGGAAGCACTCAAGCAGGCCAAGAAAGTTCATGTCGTTGCACCGTGGTTTTTCTTGAATGGCTTCAGTTATCTGTCTATCTCAAACATTGCCGCACAGGCTAGCACCAAGGGGGTTTCACTTCCTGAATCTAACGATGAACTTTCACAATTTTTGGACTCTGTTAATTAGATTTTTCAAATCAAGGTTTTTGACTGGCAAGCCGCCACAGTTGCACCAGGTCAGATGCCCTATGTCGCAGAAGCACTGCAGTGTCAGAGCAGGCCGACTCGAGTGTCATGGGACCAGGGGTGATGGAAAAGGCTGCAACAATTCCAATGTCACGTAGGCGCTGATATCCGGCTCCAAGCGTACCGGCAATTGCCACAGTAGGCACGCCTGCAGCTGTGGCGATGGCAGCCACCCCAGCAGGAGTCTTCCCGTGAAGGGTTTGCTCGTCCAACTTGCCCTCGCCGGTGATCACCAAGTCGGCTCCTTGAACTGCCAGGCTCAGCCCAGACAGATCTGCGATCAACTGAACGCCGGGCCTGAATTCTGCCTGGAGAAATGCCTTTGCAGCGAAGCCTATACCTCCAGCAGCGCCAGCCCCGGGGAAGTCTCGAACGTCTTCCTGGAGTTGCTCTGCCACGATGTCGGCATATGCGGCCATTGCTTCATCCAGAGCCAGGACCTGATCAGGTGATGCACCTTTCTGTGGGCCGAAAACGTGAGAGGCTCCTTTCGGCCCGGTCAGTGGGTTGTCGACATCACAGGCAACATCAATCCGGACTTTATGTAGCCTTTCATCCAAACTCCTGAGGTCTATCCGCCGAAGAGCATTCAGCGCGAGGCCACCCTCCTTGAGCTCATCGCCAGCAGAATCCAGGAACTTAGCACCAAGCGCTCGCAACATTCCGGTACCGCCATCATTGGTCGCGCTACCACCGAACCCCATGATGATTCGTTGCGCGCCGGCGTTCAGAGCCTGCAGGACCAGTTGACCTGTGCCGAAGGTGGATGCGCGCGTCACGTCGCGGGCGGCAGGCTCGACCAGATGGATGCCACTGGCAGCCGCCATTTCGATCACCGCCGTACGGGATTCGCTCAACCACCCCCAGGTTGCCTGGACCTCTGCCCCAAGTGGTCCACGGACGCGGCTTAACCGGCGCTCCCCCCTGGTGGCAGCCAGGACCGCGTCGACGGTGCCCTCCCCTCCGTCTGCCATCGGCACGCATACGATTTCAGCGTCAGGAGCCGAATCTCGTACTCCCAGGGCAATGGCTTCCGCCACGTGCTCTGCTGACAGGCTTTCTTTAAACGAATCCGGTGCGATCACGACTTTCATGCAGTCCCCTCGGGCCAAGCTGTTGTTTGAGGGGATTGTTCCTGCTTCAGATGCGCGGCGGGTAGGTGGGAATCACAGACTTTATGACGGTCTTTTGTGCAATTTCACAAGGCCCACGAATCCCTACTCCCCAGCCAGGATCATAGCCAGATAGAGTTCAGTGATGCCTTTGGGGGATGCGAGGTCGAAACCGGTGATATCGGCGATTCTCTCCAGTCTGTAGCGAAGGCTGTTCCGATGGATGTTCAGTGACTCTGCACAGGCTTGACCATCATTTCCGTGCTCAACCCAGCACTTCAATGTCTTTCGTAGCTGGCCATTACCGTCCTCTTGTTGCAGGGCGAGGTAAGGCTCAGCCAGCTGCCGAAATCCATCCTCGGAACGATAACGCCACACTGCGACCGGAATTCTGTGAGCGGCCAGATCAAGCCACTGGATATCTGGAATCTTCGTTTGGGCGTAGGCCATCAGGTCAGATAGCTGCTCTACCTCAGAGCGCAGAGATCCGGTTTCGATGTTTGGGGTGCCGATCGCCACTCTGCTGAGTGAAATGCCGGCGCGAGTTACCCGCTCACGAAAATCCGGTGGAATAGTGCGAGGTGGGCACCAGACCAGGCCTGATGCATGCATCGGAACGCACCAAGCGTCGGCTACCTGGTGCTGCATCCATCTGGTGACCTGCTCAATGTCGGATGGGTTGGTCAGCTCGAGGAGGATTGCCGTCCGACGAAGATCAGGTTTCAGACCCAATCGCTGGGCCTCAACGATGGCTCGGTGGGCAGACTGGCCGGATAGGAGGATGGCAGACAGTACATCTTCAGTCCTCTTCTTGAGCCAAATCTGGTGCTGCTGGTCGTTCCGCTGGGCCACCAACATTTCAGCGGTCATTCGTACCATCTCAGCGAATGTGCGGACCTCCTCGGGCTCGCCAGATACGCCGATGACGCCGATCAGTTGGCCATCCAGGCACAGTGGAAGGTTCACCCCTTCCTGAACGCCTCTGAGAGCGCCAGCAGCAGCACTGTCGATTTCCACAGCCCTGTTGTTGGCAAGGACCAATTGAGCCCCTTCGTGGCGGGTATAGAGGCGCTCTGCCTCTCCAGTCCCAATGATCAAGCCCTGGCTGTCCATCACATTCACGTTACGCGGAAGGATGGCCATCGCTCGGTCAGCGATTTCCTGGGCGAGGGAGTGGTCAAGATCGAACATTGCCGGCGGCCTGTGTTTTGTTTCAGGCCAGTGTACCGAGGCTGGCGGTTGCCACCAGCTTTTCGGAAAATCATTGCTCGGGGCCCAGAATCCCTGAGGAAGTCGCAATAGTTCCACCGCGGCTGATGGGAGCGCTCATGAAATTCCGGTCCACTCTCTTGAACCGTCTACCCCTTCGGCCGCTCCTCTGCCCTGTTTCCCAGGATGCTTAATAAAACCGCGTCGGCCGGAGATCACCAACAGTCATCCAATGCGTTGGGGCGTAGCCTTGGGAGATCGCCATTTGCCGAGCCTCGCGTGGGGTCACAGCGTTATCGAGGTCGACATGCTCGATCCCTGCTTCCACCTTGATCCTGAGGTAGAAGGCTTTGCCGGGATGCCTTTTCGCTAAGTCCTTGTCCATCATGATGACTTGTTCCGGGAAGTCGTCCGGAGGTGTAGCGTCTATTGCGTTCATACGGTGACCTGATTAGAGGTGGTTGGTCAGCGCGCCAGCACCCAAGGCAAACGCGGAAAGCGCTAAAGCTGCCCAGAGGAGCTTCATGAGGGCCGGGGCCAAGCTGATTGTCAGACTTCTTTGCAGCTGGGTATCAGATTCCGCCCGGGCCTCCAACGAATCCCCGACGGAGGGCCGTGCAGGGTTCAGGGTTGTAACCCGATCTTCGATCTGGATGTGCATCTTCTGGATTTCTTCAATCTGCCTACGCAGGCCTTGAGTTTCTTCTGCCTGCTTCTCCAGTAACTCGCGAATGAACGCTGCGTGTTGTTCTTCTTGCGAACGCACCGTTCCTTCCAGTTGCTCAATCTTGGATTCGAGAGATGCGACCTCTTCAGCATGCGTGGTTTGAAGTTCGGAGGCATGCAGGTGGGCGCCTTCAACAATGCGCTGTGCGGCCTCGACGGCTTTCTCAGACTGGTTTTTCTCTCGTTGCCACCTCGCGGCCAACTCCACGAAACTGGGGAAGGACAAGAAACTGACTTTCTGTTGGTTCCACCAAGGGCGGAGGTCTTGGGCACGCCGCACCCCAATCACCTTCTGTCCAGCAGCTGGTGAGACGTAGAACCCAACCCGAGTCAGGAATGTCTCGATCCGCGCGTCGTTAGCCCGTGCATCCTCTGGTTTGACCTTGCTCTGTGCCCCGGTGGGAAGGTGTACCGCCTGGACCTGGTAGTTGCCACGCATCTCCGACTGCTGGATTAGTCGGATGAGTTGCGCCATGAGGTAGGAGCCAATGCCCAGCCCCGGCTGTCTGATCTCAATGCCTTCGGTGGGGCCAAATACGATCTGGCAGTCTTTGTGGTCGATGACACACCACACGGTGTTCTGATCGAGGTGGTACTGGCAGTCCGGATCTGAATCATCCCCTACGAATCGAAACGAAACGCGGAAGAATTCTGCCCCTTTGTGCAGTGATCCTTGCTGCTTGGAGGTTACAAGCTGGATCAATGCTAAGCGTTCTGTCCCATCGCTCTGGCGAACAAGACAGGCGCGGTCCTGTCCGGTTTGAGGGGAGGCATGGAGTTGCTTGCCTACCGAGATGAGAGTGGTCCTGCTCCGAGTTTCCGTAGTCATGGCATCGATCATTTGATGAATTACAGGGGCACAGCATAACAGCACCTTGACTTATCCCAGCTTCAGGCAAGCTGAAGGGAATGACAGGGCTGTGCTTTGCCAGTGGCAGTTCGGCGATGATGCCGGCGGGGTGATTGTGCCGTAAGCACGTCGAGAGAAGAGATCGCAGCCCGGTTCCCCCGGGCTGCTTGCAGGAGGATCAGTTGGCGTTGAGTTCGTAGGACCGGCCCACGAAGAGAGAGGCGTAGAGGGGCTTTCCTTCGCTGAACTTGTAGTGCTCTTCGAACTTACCTTCTTCGACTAGCTTGCGTGCGATCGCGCATTCGCTGTCGCTGTGTTCTCTCGCTTTGGCCCCGAAGTCACTTTGCCAAGTCGATAGGCCAGCTGCTTGGCAGAACGCATCGAACTGCGATTTGCCGGCGTTTGCCTGGTAGGAATCAAAGGCGTCCTTGATCGAAGAGAAGCCCTTAAAGGTCACCGAGTAGTCTTCGACCTTGGTTTGGAGCGCAAACTTGCTGACTGCGTCCAACAGGACGGACTGACCGGTCAAAGAGCTGTAGGCCCCAATGATGAAGCTGCTCAGGGTATTCCTGAGCAAAGTCTGCACCTCATCGAGCTCAGGAAGGGAAGCAAACTCCGCCTCACGAACGATCTGCCCAACCTCGCTGCCGTCATTGCGGTGGGTCACCACGAACCTCATGGAGCCCGCCCCATCGTCGCTACGCTGGATGTAGAAGTCGAGGTCGACCTTGGTGCCAAAGTCTCCGGTTGCACCAACGATGAAGGCACCTGTGACCGGGCTACGCACTGCCATGTTGGTGCCCCAGGAATAAGGCAACTTGACTTCGCTGCTGGCAGTCTCTGCAGGTGCCCATTCGTTGTCGGCAGCCAGGTCGCTCACCAGAACGACTTCGGCCCCTCTGCGGGAGATGAAGGGGTTTGCCATTTCCATTCCCAGCAATTGGACGTGAATCTCACCGTCCTTGCTGTCGCCGGAGTGGTTGATCTTCAGCGCATCCGCCTTTAGGTAGACGCCCGCGGCGTTGCGGCCGGTAGTGGACAGCATCTGGTACTTGGTCCACCCCATCAGGCCTTCTTCGCTCGACCGGCCAATCGCCGTTTCAAAAAGGCCGCGCAAGCCCTGAAGGAACTGCTCAGCACCGTTGGTTTGGACCGCTGCGAGGCGGACTTCTGGATTTTTAACGGTCAAGTCGCCGGAGAAGAAGGAGTATGAAATCTCGCCTTCGGAAAGGACGTCCTGCAGGTAGTAACGCTCTTTGAAGCTGTCGTAGTAGCTAAGTGCCGTCTTCTTCCCTGAACTGGAGAGGATGGCAGTAACACCACCGATAGCCACCACTGCAGCTGCGATGGAAGCCATGAGAAGGTGCTTCTTCTTGATCAATTTCATCATGGTGGTCCCTTATTGGAGCTGGGCGGAAGCGTTTTTCCAGGTGTTTACGTACTGCTGTGAAACGTCTGGAGTCCAGTTGAAGTCGATCCCTGAGTCAGGACCAAATTCACGTGCCAGGACTGCGCCGAACGAGACCTTGTCTGCGCAATGGTCCTGCTTACAGGCTTCAGGTGCGGCTGGCAGGTTGCCGCGGAACGTGGGAAGAGCCCGTCCGTCAACCAGCGGCATGAAAGGAGTGAGGTTTGCCACTGGCACCACATACCACTCCTTCTCGAAGGTTTGGTTCGATAGCAGCCGCCCTTTGGCTGGGAAGTCGATGTCATAGCTGCCGTCTGTCTTTCCAACGACGTGGATCATCATCAAGCCCACACTCTTGGAAGAATTCGGGTCCTGCAGCGCCAGCGGTGATCCGAAGCGGACCTGGATGCCTGCCATTTGAGCAAGCGCCTCGACCTCTTTGCCTTCGTAGTCCTTCATGCCCGCCTTCAGCTGCTCATAGCGATCAAGCACCCGAGAGTGGAGTTCTGCCATGTGCTGCTGCACTCGCCGCTCTTCGAGCAAGCGTTGCTGTTCGCGCTGAAGGGCCCAGTTGGAGCCATCCTTCACGTCAAAGTAGAACTGGCCGCGGCTCTCCCCCATGCGGTTACGTATGATTTTCTGCGCGTCCTCTCCCCAACCTGATTTAGGGAAAAGAGCGGCGAGACTTTTCGCCACGTAGAAGTTCTGTACCGAGACGGTTGAAGGGGAGCTGTTCCTGATCAGCTGAAATACCTCTTTGCCCGCCCTCTTGTAGTCGACCGGATCAAGCGCGAACGACTCATCGGGTGTGATCGCAACGTAATAGGGATCGCTATTGAACGGCCCCAGTACCCGGTAGTTGCCTCTCTGGAACGCCAGATAGACCTTCATTTGCCTGCTAGGAATCTCGCCCAGGAGGAATAGCGCTTGATCGGCATCCGGACTCAGGTAGGAGAGCTCTTTGCCCTTAACCACACTCTCCAGGTCCTTGTTGAACATCAAACCGCTGGCGTGGACAAACACTCGGCTCCAGTTGTCTCCACGGTAGGTGTTCGGAACTGTCCAAGACAGCTTCTCGAATGAGCCCTGAGCAAATCCTGTGGAGGGACATGGCATCGCTGGCGTCGAACCGAAAGCAAGACTGCCATCGCCATCGTTGAGGACAGATTTGCTCATCACCCATTTACAACCGCCTGAGTCCGTGATTTGGGTGAGTTTGCTATGTTCAAGCACCAGTGCCCTGCCAAAGTCAGACGCCGGCGTGACTGTAATAGCCGCAGGTACGGATGAGCGTTGAGGGTCGGAATGAATCTGCTCGATTTGGGCTGAGGGGGCTGCGGCGATCGTCGTTTGGGGAGGCAGCTGCTGGACGGTTTGATCCTGCTGCTCAGGCAGCTGATCATGCGCCTGCACCGTGTTTGTCACGGGAGCCACAACGTTTGTTGGTGGAGCCGTCTGGTCGACCAATGCAGATGCTTCGACAGACGAGTTGCTGGGGAGAACCGCTGGCGAAGATATCTGCTTGGCGGAAGCCAGCGTGACAATGCCTAAATTGGCCGCTGTACCAGATCCGCTGGCGTATAGGTTGCCGCTTGCATCGACAGCCCTCCAGGTCACCCTCGCGGCTGGGCAATCATTGGCGAGTACAGTTGGTAGTTTGCCGACCAGGCCAGTCAGGAGCGCTTGGTTGTCCCAAACTGGCCGTCGAATGGTCAGCTCAATTTCGGGTTTGCACCAGTTTGAGGCTTCGCCTGGGACATCTACCTTGATGTGATCTTTTTTCGAGACGGCCAGCTCGTGAGCGAATGCTTGCGGCAGTAGGCCGCAAGCTCCAACCACTGCCAGCGCGAGCGCGCGCTTCTTCATGGTCATCCTCAGATCAGTTCCCAGGTACCGTTGGCCTGTTTGCAGAAGGTGTTTTGCTGCTGCTCCGCCTGCCCACTGGCCGATTTGAGACTCACAGTCACCGGCCGGCAGGCAGTTTCGGCCACGACTTGCTCGGTGGGGAGGGACGGGATGGAATCGAGGTCGAACGCCTGGGTTTCTTTGCTGGCGGAGACATTCATTTCATCGAGGTTCACGGCAGGTGCAGCAGTCTTGGCAACGGCCTGTGCCTTCGGCTCGACGTAGTCCTTGTGAACATAGCCAACCGTAACACCCTTGCGGCCCACCAAGATCCAGTCACCGGTGGAGCCTACGGCGGTAAATTCAGTGTTGGTTGGCAGTCCACCGACTTTGTCTGCCTTCAGGTTCGGAGCTGCTCGGACATTCAGGCTGGACTTGGTCACATACGCTTCGTTGATCAGCTTCATCGAAGGGACTGCCTGGATCTTCGGCGCGCGCTTGACCTCAACTGTCTTGGTCTTGCTGTACTCCTGCCCCTGGGTGATTTGGGCAGTTGCACCGGAGTGATCTGAGGTCCAGGTGACCGGCTGGGTAGCAACGGTAGGCTGACTCAGGACCTCTTGGGTTCGCAGGGCCAGCGCCTGTTGGTCTTTCTCGTCGAGCATGTGTCCGATTCGGTTGCCAAGGTACCCGCCAATGCCTGCCGCGATGATCGTTGCGGCAATTTTGCCGTTTCCTTTGCCCATGGTCGCCCCGATTGCTGCGCCAGCGAGGCCGCCGAGGACGGTACCGGCCTGTTCTTTACTGATGCCCATTTCTGCACAACCGGAGGTTGCTGCAATCGCTATTGCCAGGATCGACGCGACGAACTTCTTACGCACAGTATTTCTCTCCCTTTTGTTGATACTCACTCTGCTTTCAGCAGAGGTTTGGTGAGGTCGTAGAGCATCGCTTCTGCCGACATTGCCCAGTGGAAAATGCCGGCCATAATGGTTGGCCCCTTCTCGATGCTCCGAAATGCGGTTCGGTACCCAGCTGACTGGATGATGGAGTTCCCATAGATCAGCGGGACGATGATGATCACGACGACTGCCCCAAGCCGAACCAAACGTCTCCGGCCCTGAATAAGCCCGCGCTGTTCCACGGCCGAGAGCACCAGTCCTACGAGATTGAGGGCGCCCATGAAGAGGCCGCTGATCAATGTCCAAGGGACGAACCACATATTCTTCAGGACGTTCAGGCCCTGCTCACCGTGGATGTCGGTGTGAGCCACATCGAACGCCATATTCTTGGCTATCCCTGGCAGGTACTTGTCGAACTGCTGTCGGCTGGCCAGAACATCCATGCCATTGACGTAGAGCGGGCCCATTTCTTCCCTGGCGAAATAACGGACCTCGGCGCTGTTCAAGATGGACTGGCGAGATCGCAGGCCAGGTTTGATGGACCGGGCAAAGTCATCGAGGGTAGGCTCGTAACCGAGCTCTTCCCCTGCCTTTGGCCAGGCAATGGGTTTCCACTCATTGCCTGGAAGCCCCGCCGCGCGGAATGCCTCGAGCTTGGCGTATGTCCTGGCGATATCCTCTATCTGAGGAACGACCTCATCTTGGATGCGTCCATATAGCCAATCGCCGTTTCGCCTTGTGTAGCCGGTGAAAACTGCTGCTGCGAACCCGAAGAAGTTTTGGTCGATCTTTTCTACGTAGGAGCCCTGCACGCTCATCAACACCCCAAGATTCGCAATGAATGCCTTGCCATCGCCCGTATCGCGATGCTCTTGGTAAGGGACGCCTGGGATCTGGAGTGAGTCGTAGAGCAACCCTTTCTTCGTCACGTAGGCATAGAGGCTGTATACGCGCAGGCTGGCCGGAAACTTCTCGGCGATCAGGTCCGGGGCTTCACCCTGAATCCACCAGGTTGCTGGAGCTGCGACTATGGTACTGAGCGCAATGCTGAGACCGATGTATTGACCTCCTCCCCATCGGCGGTGAGCCCAAATGCACATCCGCCAGGCGAACAGGCACACGCTGGCCGATGCCAAAATTTGACTGTAGATCTCGAGGGTTTGGAGCTGCTTGAGGGGAATGTCTGCCCCTGCCATGTTCAGCAACTCGGCGTTGAAGAGCAGGCCGCTGATCAAGCAGACGGCATTCAGCACAACGAGTGCGATGAGAAGCATCCAACGGGTCCTTGTCAGAGAACGGAACCAGCGGCCACAGAGCCAGTTATCTGAGAGGCGGCCGTTGGGATGGATGGCATTTTGACATCCGCTTCGGAGGCAGGCTACCAATTTGACGCCAGAAAAACGTACCCCGGGGGCCGCACCAGCTGGATTTGAATCTAACGGGGTTGCTGCTCGGTTCAAGCCAAAGCGTGCCGCTACGAGCACGGTTGAGGGAACGCCGGAGAGATAGGGGCTTGGTTGTTCAATCTTCGGCGTTATGGTCTTACAGGTGCAAAAGCATACGGCTGCACATTCAAGCCACTCGCGTTCCCGGGCGCGGCACTATCCCGTCCAACACCTGGTGCACTTTAGACCTTTCAAGGAAGCACTCAATGCAGATCAGCCAAGGGCAACGAATCCCGTTGTCTAACCTCATTCAGGGACGGACCCTTTCCGTCGCGATCCAGATCAAATCATCCCCTACAGTCGACCTTGCCTGTTTCGCACTGGATGCTTTCGGGAAGCTGTCAGACGCTCGCAACTTGATCTTCTACAACCAACGCATCTCTCCTTGCGGCAGCTTGAGACAGGTTGGTGCACAGTTCAGCCTGAAACTTTCAGGATTACCGTCATCCATAGAACGGTTGGTATTCACCGCTTCAATCGACGGTGAAGGCGCCATGGGCAATATTCGTCCCTCCACCTTTGTAATCAAGGACCGGACGGGTGAAGTCGTTGCCACATGCCCTTTTGCCGGCAATATCTTCGGGGCGGAGAAATCCATCATGGTCGCGGATCTCTACCGCGAGGATGGCCACTGGCATTTGGCGTCGAATCTTCAAGGTTTCAACGAAGACCTCACCGCCTTGGTGAGGCATTACGGTGGGCGGTGTTGAAGAGGTATCACCGGCAATTACCCTGTGTCAGCCCAGTTCAACCACGCTGGCTGGCTAGGGGCTTGGTTGTTCAATCTCCGGCGTTATCGTTCGGCATGCGCAGTAACTCAAGGCTGCACATTCGAGCCACTCGCGCTCCCTGGGCGCGGTACTATCCCTCCAGCACCTGGTGCACGTTAGAACTCTCAAGGAAGCACTAAATGCAGATCAGCCAAGGGCAACGTATCCCTCTATCGAACCTCATTCAGGGCCAGTCTCTATCCCTCGCGATCCAGATCAACTCCCCCCATACAGTCGACCTCGCCTGTTTCGGCCTGGATGCTGCGGGGAAGCTTTCGGACGATCGCTACATGATCTTCTTCAACCAGCCGATCTCCCCTTGCGGCAGCTTGAAGCAAGCTGGAGCAGAGTTCAGTCTGAGCCTGGCTGGACTTCCCCCCTCCATCGATCGCTTGGTGTTTACCGCGGCAATCGACGGGGCCGGTGCCATGCGCGATATCCAGTCCTCATCTTTTGTAATCAAGGACCCGGCCGGTCAAGTTGTTGCCACCTGCCCCTTCGCTGGCAACACGTTCGCCGCGGAGAAGGCCATCATGGTAGCAGACGTCTACCGCAAGGATGGCCAGTGGCGTTTGGCGTCGAATCTCCAAGGCTTCAACGAAGGGCTCAGCGCCCTGGTGAGGCATTTCGGGGGCGAGGTTGCTGATGATGCACCTCCCGCAAGTTCCCCTGCGCCAGCCCCCGTTCAAGCCACCATTTCGCTGGAAAAGAAGGTGGCGGCCGCGGCTCCGCAACTGATCAGCCTGGCCAAAAAGGCCCAGGTAAGCCTCGAGAAAGCGAAGCTGACTCATGTGAAGGCGCGTGTTGCGCTGGTTCTCGATGCGTCGGGCTCCATGAACTCCCAGTATTCCAAGGGTCGTGTTCAAGAGGTGGTCAACAGACTGCTGCCCCTGGCCGTCCACTTTGATGATGATGGCTCAATTGACTGCTGGGCCTTTGCAGCAAAGCCGCAAAAGCTCACCGAGATCACCCTGAGCAACTACCAAGACTTCATCAACACCGACAATTACGGTTGGCGTGACTGGAACGTTGGTAGCCGGATCAACGACGAGCCCAGGGTGATGGAGCAGGTGATCAGCTATTACCTCAACGACGGTGACCGGTCGCCCGTTTATGTTCTCTTCATCAGCGACGGTGGGGTACACGAGAACAGGAAGATCACCAAGCTCATGACCGAGGCTGCGAAGCTGCCCCTCTACTGGCAGTTCGTTGGCCTTGGGGGGCAGGGCTATGGCATCCTGGAAAAGCTTGATGACATGAAAGGGCGAGTGGTCGACAACTGCGGATTCTTCGCTCTGGATGACCTACACCAGGTAAGCGAGGAGCAGCTCTACGACCAGCTCATGGAGGAATTCCCGAGCTGGATCAAGGAAGCTTCAGCCAAGGGGATCATCGCCTAGCGCGCCCCAGAACCCACCGGTGTCTTAGCTGGGACGCCACTTCAAAACAAAAACCCGCCTAGATGGCGGGTTTTCTGTTTTAGGAGCGATGACCTCGGACACATGGTTCAGCCTAGGGTGGCTAAATCCATTGGGCTGATTTCACGGAACCGCGATGCTCTGTCGAGGCTCACCACTGCCCCGAATGCCGTCAATGTCGCACCTGGATCGATCGCTTCCAGCCGGTTGAAGTCCAAGGTTTCCCATTGATCACGAGAGATCAGCGCCGAGATTACGTATTGATCCTCGATACGCCCCGTAGCCGGAATTGTGCGCTGAATGTACCCGGACGCAAGGCACTGTTGGATGCCTGGGAGCAAGGCAAATACCTCCCCAACCACACGAAAAACGGTGCCGTAACAGAGGGAGACGAAGTCCTTTCGAGTCTGAGCTTCGGACCTGGTCTTGAAGCTGAGCTTGCCATTGCCTTTGGCTTCAGCGGTTCTGTTCGGCACATCACCTTCATCGGGCAGGTCGATGTCCAGGGCTATTCCAGTAACGTCGTGGGAGAACTCGTACTCGAGGAGTGTTTCTTTCGGCCAGGCGATGCCGGAAAGCACATAGTCCAGCGCGCGCTCCATTTGAGCGCTATATCCCTTTGCAGCCAGCCGGATGGCCTTCTCGATTTCGGCACGTGCCTTCTCGTGGGCGTCGCGGGCGGAGTTCCACTCAGCCAGATCCTGTTGGTACTGGGCCTCCAGTGCCTGAGTCTCCCTTTCCATCCTGGCACTTCGCAAGAGCATCTTGTCGAGTAGCCCGGGCGCGTCAATGGATGGTCGGCGCGGTTCTTCAAGGTTGAACGCAGGAGGAAGCGCCGGCAGAGAACCTGGCCTGGGAGTCATCATGTGCACCGAAAGGCACTCTTCGAGCCTTTCGTTGATTTTTGCTGCAGCTTTTTCGAGAAGCGCCTGGATCTCCTCACACTTCTCCACCTTAACGCGCTTAACGATCTCGGGCGGAAGCAGGTTGTCTTCCAGATCTGTGATGATCAACGAGCCATCATCGTCGACTTTGACCTTTATGGGCCCGGAATAGGCCGCTGTCTCTCCAGATGGACCAGGTGCGCGCCTCTGGCCAGATCGATCCAGCCGTTCACGGTAGGAAAGGCCAGTCCCTGGCAGGCCCGCGTTAATGTAGGTGCCACCTTTGCCCATGGTTAGGCTCAATCCGCGTGGACCAACAGAGGTACTGATTCCCGAACCGCTGATGTTGAGCCGAACGCCGGGAACGATCGTAATACGTTTGCTGAAGCGGAACCCCATATCTTCCTCCGAGATTCACTGGGGACGCCGGCCTGCCCACTTGCAGGTCGATGTCGATGCCAAGCTATGTCCGGCCGGCGAGGTAGTCGTCAATGTGTGAAAACTGCCGGTTACGGCACATCCAGGCGGTAAAGAAGGCAAACAATGCGCTTGCAGCAATTGCCCATCCACGCCGCCGGCGACGGTCCGCCTTTGTTGTCCCGCCAAGCAGCAAAAGGCCCATTAGGAGCAGGTAGAGCGTGAACAGGACAACCTTCGCGTAGAGCGAGAGCAGGAAATACAGGGATGGGCCGTTGCTGCGGTAGGTCTGAATGAGGATCTGGACACTCATCAACGCCAGCAAAAGCAAGGCTGACCAAGCGGCGATCTCTGAGGAGAACTCCAGCCACTTAACGAGGAAATAAGCCCCTACTCCGAGGATTGGGGTCATCGTTGTCCAGAGGGCGTCGGTATAGTCCTGGTAGATGGTCATCGAGCCCCTGGAGTGCAGCCAAATGCAGATGAGCAATACCAGTACCATGGCCACCACCCCAATCTTAAAAGCCTGCGAGCTCGTAGTGAGCTCAGGCTTGGTGGTTGGCGTAGTCGATTGGGAATGCACAGTGGTTGCTTCTCGGTGCACCAGCTTCTGTGGCAAAACAGCCTGGTGGTCTCCCCCGATGTCAGTCTTTTGAAACTGGGCTGTGAGCTTTGGAGAGATTCCCGTTACATTCGGCTCTGTTCCCCAGAGTGCCAGTGCTCGGATCTGGTCTGTCATGGCTACTGAAACACAGCTGGGTGTTTGGCAAGAATCCCTGCGCTTAAGCCACTCTCTCTGTGCCTGGCGCACCTGACCCTTGGTCATTTCCGTCACCCGCCCGAGAGTCTTCACATACTCAGAATTCAGGTCCTCATCCAGACGCTGAAGAGGCTCAGATGAGCAGATTGTCGCTTCCGCAAAGGTCTTTGCTTTTGCACAGTCAAAACTCGTTGCCTGGGCCGATCCTAGCCCGGCTGCAATCAGAGTGGCGTACAGGACGATACTCTTTAGGATGCTTCGCATTGCCTACTTCCATGAGTCCAAGGTAACGATGAGCAGGGCCAGGATTTGTCCTGGCCCAATGGAGGTTCAGCCAGCGCTCTGGCTAGCGGCGGTCAATTCAGCGAAGGCTGTTCCGGTCCACTTGTACCTAACGACGCTTTCGAGGCTCGGGCAGCACATTGGATCGTCGTCGCCGTGGGTCAAGACCTTCAAACCGAAAATGTTCTGGCCCAAGACCTGGATGTCTGTTGCGCCACCTACGACAAGCTTCTGCTTGAGGGCCCAGCCGTCCGGCTCCTTGTACAGGGCAGCCAGGGTTTGGTACGAGCCGTTCCCACCGCCCTGCCCTTCGATGGTGAAAAGGACAACAGCATCCTCTGCACCGTCGCCATTGAGATCCACTTGAACAACCTTGCGACCTTCTTCGTACTCACTTCCGCCGTCAGAGGAAACTTCGGCAGCGACAAGGCTATCGATGGCTGCCGGCAAGGTCAGTGCATGTCCGCCGGCGGGAAGTCCATGCGATTGAAGCTGCGATTGCTGCGACACTTCACTTACCGGTCGATCGGAGTGCTCTGCGGAGCCTAGGGTAGCTGGAGCTTCTTGCTGTTGAGGGGGCTGTTTCTCATCGTTGTATTTCGCAGCTGCTTCAGCATTAGGTTTCAGCCCTGCTGCCTTCAGCTTGCTGACAAACACTGCCTTGGCACGATCCTGGAACGGCTTCAGGTCACTCGGCGCAAGCTCCATTACCCCTTTCTCATCGAATGGCTGGGCGTCACCCAGGAACCATCGGGAGAAGAAACCAGGGCGACTTGATTCGAGGATCTCGATCACCTGGTCCTTCACTTCCTCCTCGGACTCCTCCCAGAGATCCCACCCTTCGTCGCCGAACATCGCAATGATGCCCTTCTTGTCCTCCGGCCCAGAAAGAGGCACTGACTCGAGCACCTTGATATTGAAGTCGATGGTCTTGCTCACGCAGGTGTTCGTGAAGCTACCGAAGCATTCCTCGCGCAATTCCCGCTGCGCCATACCCAGCTTGAAATCAGTGACAGCATCACAGCCCACTAGCCCCAGCACGCCACCTACAGCCAAAACCAACCTGAGTTTCATCTCGCGATTTTCCTTGTCCAGACACACAGCTTGTACGGCGCAGCAATTGGAGAGTTGCCGGTCGTGACATTCGTTCCCTTCCGACAGATATGAAAAAGCCCCGGCCTTGCCGGGGCTTTTTCCTGCCTTTCTGCTTAGCCGATGCTCACGCCGTGAGCTTCAGCCAGAGGCTTCAGGCCGCCGGCGAAACCTTGGCCGATCGCCTTGAACTTGAACTCGTCGTTGTGACGGTAAAGCTCGCCGAAAATCATGGCGGTCTCGGTGGAGGCGTCTTCGGACAGGTCGTAGCGAGCGATTTCCTTGCCGTCGGCCTTGTTCAGGACGCGGATGTAGGCGTTGCCCACTTGACCGAAGGACTGCTTGCGAGCTTCGGCGTCATGGATGGTGACGGCGAATACCAGCTTCTTCACGTCCGCGCCCAGGCCGGTCAGCTTGACGTTGACTTGCTCGTCGTCGCCTTCGCCCTGGCCGGAGCGGTTGTCGCCCAGGTGCTCGACGGAGCCATCGGTGGACTTCTTGTTGTTGTAGAAGATGAAGCTGGAGTCGTTCAGAACTTTGCCGTTTTCACCGGTGATAAAGATCGAGGCGTCCAGGTCGAACTCGGTGCCATCGGTAACGCGCGGGTCCCAGCCCAGGCCTACGACGACTTCGCTCAGGCCAGGTGCTTCTTTGGACAGGCTGACGTTGCCACCCTTCGAGAGAGATACTGCCATGGTGTGATTCCTTGATTAAGTTGGGGTGAGGGATCAGTTGACGGTCAGACCGTAACCGTTGGCCAGGGCCTTCAGGCCACCAGCGTAGCCTTGGCCGACAGCGCGGAACTTCCATTCGCTGTTGTGACGGTACAGCTCGGCGAAGATCATCGCGGTTTCGGTCGAAGCGTCTTCGGCCAGATCGTAGCGAACGATCTCGGAGCCGTTGGCCTCGTTGACGATGCGGATGAAGGAGTTGCTGACCTGGCCGAAGTTCTGGCGACGGTTTTCGGCGTCGTGGATGGTCACGGTGAAGGCGATCTTGTCGACGTCGGCCGGAACACGGCTCAGGTCGACCTTGATAGCTTCGTCGTCACCGTCGCCGGCGCCGTCGCGGTTGTCACCGGTGTGCTCTACGGAACCGTCCGGGCTCTTCAACTGGTTGTAGAAGATGAAGTCGGCATCGCCGCGGACTTTGCCGGTGGCGTTCAGCAGGAAAGCGCTGGCGTCGAGGTCGAACTGGGTGCCATCGGTGGAGCGCGGGTCCCAGCCCAGACCGACCAGGATCTTGGTCAGCCCAGGTGCTTCTTTGGACAGGGAGAGGTTGCCACCTTTTTGAAGAGACAGTGCCATGTATACAGCTCCTTGTGGTTGCTACTGATTACTGGTTTTCGGCTTGCGCTTCTTCCTTTTCGGGGAAGATCACGCTTGCCAGGATGCCGACTGCCAGAACTGCCAGGACGATAAGCAGGCTGGTGTTCGGATCGATGCTGATGCCGTGGTGGAACAGGTGGTCGGTGGCGTTCAGTCCGAGCTTGGCGGCGATGAAGAACAGCAGCACGACGACCGCTTTCTCGAGGTGCACCAGGTAACGCTTCAGTGCTTCGAGGACGAAGTAGAGGGTACGCAGGCCCAGGATTGCGAACAACATTGCCGAGTAGACGATCAGGGGCTCGCGGCTCACCGCGATTACCGCCGGTACCGAGTCGAAGGCGAACAGTACGTCAGACACCTCGACTACGACCAGGCAGAGGAACAGCGGGGTGGCGAACAGACCGCCCTTCGCCGCCAGGCTCATGCCTTTGTTCTCGGTCTTCTGGACTTCGACTTCGAGCTTTTTACGACTCACGAAGAAGTTGTGGCCGTACAGCTTCGGCCATACAGGGAAGAGCTTTTTGGCGAATCGGTAGGCGAGATGTTGGGAGTAATCCTCCTCAGCATCATCGTCGTCACCACCTTTGAGCATCATCACCGCCGTCCAAGCCACGATCAGCGCGAAGACGATCTCAACCCAGGGACCAAAGGCCAGCAGGCCGGTACCGATCGCTACGAACACGCCACGGAAAACGATTGCACCGATGATGCCCCAGTACAAAACGCGGTGGCGCAGACCATCCGGCACCTTGAACCAGGCGAAGATGGCCATGAAGACGAACAGATTGTCGACCGACAGCACTTTCTCCAGGGCGTAACCGGTAACGAACAGGCTGGCGACTTCAGCGCCGTGTTGCACGTAGAGGAAACCTGCGAACGCCAGGGAAATCGCCACCCAGAACACGGACCAGATAGAGGCGCGCGCCAGAGTGATCGGCTTGTCATCGCGGTGGGTGACCATGTCCAGCAGCAGGGCGGCAAGCGCCAGGCCGATAAATACCGCCATGGTCAGCGGTGGGAAGCCAATGTGAGTCGTTTCCACGTTTCAGTTCCTTACAGTTCGAAGTCTGCCGGGTTCAGGCCCAGCTCCAGGCAGATTAGGCGGCAGGCCGCTTTCTCTTTGTCGTCGAAGTCACCGTCGGAAGCGCCGATGGCGCAGGCCACACGCACCAGCAGGCGAGCTTCGCCGTCCTTGCCTTTGACCTTGCTGATCGCCTTCAGGGCTTCGGCTTGGCCAATCTGGAAGTCGAACTCGAACTTGCCGCAGGCATCGCTGAAGACCTTGATCACGTCGTTCAGGTTGAAGACCTTCAGTTCCGGGGAGTTGTTGATGAAGCCGGTCATCTTCATCTTCTCTTCGGATTTGATCTCACCATCCGCCGCGGAGATCAGCGCGCACGCATTGGCTAGTGCCTCCATGAAGGTTCGATTTTTGAACTTGGCAACTTCGGTCGTCAGTGTTTCGCGAGCTTTCGTCGCGTTGGTTTTCAGCCATTCGAGCATGTGTTCCCCCTCAATGAGCGGGGCACTAGGGCCCCGCCGGAAAAGTTTTACTTGGAGCCCGCTTTCCAGCGCATCCCCCAGCCGTAGGCTCGATCCATCTCTTCGTGCCCAGGATGGAAGTCGACTCGGCGAGAGACCTTAACGGCCCCATTCACGTTTTCAAGAAGAGCAATCGCACACATGCCGTGGCGACCTCCCTCCTCGTTCATGCGTACCTCGATCTCCGGTTGCCCGGGAACGAAGATGGTCACCACCCCGTCGGTTGCCTTCCAATTGGGAGCGCCGTCGTAGATGAAGGCGAACACCAGAATCCGTTTAACCTCGCTCCAGTGTTGCCCGTTGATGTGAAGCCATTCACCACCAGCGACAGAGCCAGTACGGTCATCCCCCATCAGTTGGATGTACGGCTCTTCGCGCAGATCACCGAACCGCTTACCGAGCGCCTGTACAGCACCTTTGTTGCCGTCCTGCATTTCGAACAGGCAACCCAGGTCCAGGTCGATCGCGTTGCGTTTTCCAAGAAGGCCGCCAAGCAGACCAGTGCCGCCCTGGTTCCAGTTCAGGTTGACCTTTATCTCACCGAAGCCAGCAGACGTTTTTTCCAGGCTGATGCTTGAGCGAGACTTGTCGAGGGTCACCTTGCTAAGGCTGATCGTCGATTTCGGCGCGGCTGGCGGTACCGGCGCAGGAGAGGGTGCCGGCTGCGCCGTGTTCTGGGCCGGATTCCCCGACGGCGCTGCAATATCGACACCGAAATGCTTAGCCAGCGGCTCCAGGCCACCCGCGAAGCCCTGTGCGACACAGCGGAACTTCCACGCTCCCTGGCGCAGGTAGAACTCGCCAAGAATGAGCGCCGTTTCGTTCATCCCGCGTGTTGGGATCTGAGCTTCAATCCCTCCCGTAAGGGCCAGCGCCAGCGTCGAAACGCGATCGAAGGTTGCCTTGTTCTCGTAAATGGTCGCGGTGAGCGCAACTTTATCCACGGCAGGATCAACACGACTGAGATCGACTGTGAATTCAGCACGACCGGCCGAGCTGGCCGTCAGCTGGACTGCCCCGCTCAGAATGCTGGTTTGGCCATAGAAGCACATGTCTCCATCGCCGCGGACTTTCCCCGTGTTGGTCAGGGCGAACGCAGAGATATCAAGGTCTGCGCCTGGGATCGGCGTATAGCTGATGTCCACGCGCAGTTGGCCGGTGGCAACCGGCGCATTACCGCCAGGTACCAGTGTTGTCATGCGCGTACCGCCTGAATGGCCAGGTTGACGAGGTCATCCGCGGTGCGGCCGTTGGTGGATTGGCCGATCGCCTTAAAGTCCCAGTCGTTACCCTTGCGGCTGAGGCTGGCCATCACCACACCGGTGTGCTGGCCTTTCTCTGCGAGGTTGAAGCGCGCCAATTCCTGGTTCTTGGAGTTGTTCACGATGCGGCAGTAGGCATTTTCTACTTGGTCGAATTTCTGCCCGCGGAAGCTGTTGACAGTGAATACCAGGTGCTGGACGGAGGCCGGCAGGCGCTGAAGATCGACGTTGATGGTTTCATCGTCCCCATCACCTTCACCGGTGAGGTTATCGCCGGAGTGCTTGATGGAGCCGTCCTTCGAGCTGAGCTGACGGAACCAAACCAGGTCCACCGGCTTCATGTTCCCGTCCAGCAGAATGCAGGAGGCGTCGAGGTCGATCGAGTCGTTGCCGCCCCCGATGAGTTTGGAGAGGAATCCACCGGACTTCACCGGGTCCCAACCCAGTCCCAGGCTGACCGAGGTCAGTCCGCTGCCGGCAGTTTTCTCCAGCGAGATGCTCTGATTTTTGCTCAGGGTGAGTGCCATGTTTACGCTCCTTGTTGATCTTTAGAGTTCGGGTGGGATGCACGGGGAGTCACGCTCCCCGAACCCCCTGCTTTGCTAAACCGCGAGCGGGAACGCCGCCATGCGGGGTGAAAATGACGCCAATGCGCATCTTGCGCAGCAGCCAGTAATTCATGGTCGCCGCGGGTATCGCCCCAGGCCCTCAGCCGGTACTGGGTCAGCGGGCCATAGATGGCTTCCAGTCGGAGCACCTTGTTCTTGCAGCGACAATTGTTTCCGCTGATCCTGCCGGTCAGGCGGCCATCGACCACTTCCAATTCTGTCCCGATGAGCTTGATACCGAGCCGGTCGGCGAATGGCCGCAAAACCAGTGCCGGCGAGGCCGAGCAAAGTGTCACTTCTGCTCCGGACGCCATTTCGGCCGCGACGGATCGTAACCCTGATGGCCGCATGAGCTTGGGCCAAACCGACTGGCAGAAATCTTCTGCTTTCTGGCCCACCCATTTGGCTTCCACGCCGGCGAGAAATGTGCTCACCAGCCGGGCCTTCAGCTCATCCCTGGACATGCCACGGGAGAGATACCTCAGGCTGGGCAGCACCAGCCTGAGGATGCGAAGGGTGAACTCACGAGTACCGAAGGCAAACCGAAGGAACGGCACGAAACTGTCGTGCCGGGTGAGGGTTCCATCGAAGTCAAACACCGAGAGCACCTTCGCTCCTTTCGGCCCTGCCTCCAGCATTTCGATGCTCATCAGTTAGCCTCGGCCAGGCGGACACTGTGCTCGCCATTACCCATTTCGGCGGGCTTTACCCCGTGCCACTTGGCGCGCTCGAGGATGTTAATTGCCCACTTGTAATGAGTAGCCGGCTCGCACATTGCGTCGTTGTGCTTGAAGACGGCGGGGGCCACATCGTTGACGATCAGCTTGGCGCAGTTGAAGTCCTCCAGGCTCACGCGGAGCGTGTCCTGAATGATGCTGATCTGGCTTGGATGAATTGCCGTTTTGCCTACCAGTCCATGCGCTATATCGAGCTTCAACTCCTCCCGAAGAAGATGGGGGGTGGCCAGCTGCTCGAATACAGGTGCCGTCAGGGCGAAGCCCTGTGCTCCCATCACGCCGGCGAGCATGGGAATCACGTAGCTCATCGGTGTGTTGTAGAGCGTGGTGGCGGGGTTCCGGCGTAGACCGAGGCAGCCCATTAGGTCGTTCCCGCCAATCCGGAGAGCGATGATGCGTTGGTTCAGGTTGGTTTTCAGAGCCTGGCCGAGTTCCACCATGGCACCCGGATCGTAAACATCGCTCGTTTCGAGAGTTGGCATGAGATACAGATCAGGGTTGCTGACCGCGGCCTCCCAGAAAGCAAGAGACTTCAGCGTTAGCTTGGGAACGACGAATCCGTTGATGTGCTTCATCAGCGGCCAGTCGTTCAGCACTGCAGCCATCTCTGCATCGCGAGGTCGGACGAAGAGCAACGGCCCCTGTTCTAGGCGGCCGCCACGGGCGTCGATGCCCATGAGGAGAGCTTGCAGATTTGCGAGCGCACTTTCGACGTCGATCGCCGCAACTGCGTCTTCCAGGCATACCACCAGAGAGCGAAGTTCAGGAATCTTCATCCCGAACACCACATCCAGGATGTCATCGCGTGTTGCCGGCATGTACAGAGTCGCCCCGAGAGCGAATGGAGAAATCGCCTTCATCAGTTCGTACTCCGGATGATGGTTACCGCACGGTAAGGTCCAAGAGCCTCACCGGCCTCCTCCACCGTTACCCCCGCGCGCTCAGTGAGATGCAGCAGGAGTTGCACGTCGCCGTCGTTACGATCCCGGACCAGCACGTGATCGGGTACTCGGCGCAGGACCGCTCGGGTTGCCTCGGCAATACCCGGTTTGACGCGGTTCAGGTTACTGATACCGAAGCGGGTAGCCAGGGAGGTGACCACGTTTTCAGCCGCGGCCTGGAGCTTCAGGCGCTGCTCGTACGTCCAGGGCGAAGCAATTTGAACGCTGCTCAGCTCTTGGCGCTCAGCCTCGATCTTGTCGATGAACTCACGTGTAACGTCGTGTTCATGCAGGTGGTCGTAAACCACGCAACCATGAAGCCCCCCTTGAGTCGGCCAGATGGATCGAGATACCAAGCCTGAAACGGTTGCGCCCAGGATTCCGGACGGGATTACCCAGTCCTCTGCGGAGGCAGCGAGCCATGCGCGGCCGCAGGGGTCGGCGAGTACAACGAGACGTGGCTCTTCCGGGAAACGCTTGTCGGCTCCCAGCGTCCGCTTGAGCTCGCCAGAAATTGCTCCCTTGCCGGTCCAGCCATCCACGAAGACGATGTTCTCAGCACCATGCAACTGGATGATCGCTTCAAGGGCCACCGTATCGATCCCGCGATCACGGATAATGCTTACGCCATAATGGTGGGCGTCACGGCCCATCTCGACCAGTGCCCGGCGGAGCAGGACGCCAAGTGGAAGACCGGCGCGCACGAAGGAAACCAGGGCGATGCTGGAGCCGGTGTAGGCGGTATTCAACGCCAAAGCCAGAGATTGAACATCTTCAGCCATGCGCGCCCCGTTCTGCACAAGCGCACGGGCGTACAGGGACTTGTGCACGTCGGTAGGCGCGTGTTCTTGGCTGATCATCTCCGAATAGTGCTTCTGATTGCTTTGAATCAGGCGCTCCTTCTCCTCGACATCGGTGACATTCATTTCCACCGACTGCAGGAGGAAATGGACGTCTTCCGGCGCATAGCTACCGCTGCCGACGGTGTTCAGGGTGGCGAGGAGATTACTCATTGATCATCTCCTCCACGGCCTTGGCTAATTGGCTGCGAGCGGGTGTAGCCCACATGTGGCAAAGGTCCATGAATCCCAGGTCAGTGATGCTGTCGCCGAAGCCGAGGACCGGGCGTTCGCCGTTGATTTTGGCGTCACGGCGCAGCCATTCTTGAACGGCCAGGCGCTTAGCCAGCCCCTTGGGCAGGAAAGCGAGGTTGTTGCCGTTGGCATGGATGTGCATGCCTTCCAGCATGCCTCGAGCCTGAACCTCGTTCAGGACCTTGGAGAGGACAGCGTCCTCGGATTCATTGTGTTTGGTCACCACGTAGTGGCGCAGGCCCTCTTCTTCCACAACCCAGCCGCGGAGCGAATAACCCATGTCCTTCCCGATCTGCAGGGTTGCTTCGCTCAACGCCGGCAGTCGAGCCTGGAAGGTCCAAAGGGACTCGGCCATCTGTCCATGCCAGTCCTGATCGAGTGTGCCATCAGGCCGGAGCATCACCCCCCCATGCGAGCAAATAGCCCCCTCGGTGAAGGGGAGCTTGACGCGGCTGTAAGCCTCTACGCTGCGCGCGGTGACAGGCACTACATCGGCCGAAGCCAGCAGCCAGTTGACGAAGGAGTGCTGGACCGGGTTCATGTACCCATTGGGTTGGCCTTGTACATCCAGCGTCGCGGTAGTGCGCGGCGCACCATCGACCATCTTGCGAGCGGTCTGGAACAAGGTGTCGTCGAGGTCGACAAATACCAGGGGACGATTACTGCTCATCGAAAATCACCTCTGCATTCAGGGCCGCAACCAGCTCTGCAGGTACTGCCTGCGCGGGGGTTTCGGTGCAGATCAGGACTCGGTCAAACTGCCCCGGCTTCACGTTGTAGAGGAAGTTCGGGATGCCAAGACCGTAGTTGTCAGAGAACGACAGGGCATGCTCAATGGAGTGGCCCAAGGCGATTGGAGAGCGACTGGTGGAACTGAAGTGAACATCAGCGCCTGCACGTTCCAGACGCTCGGCCAGCAGGAAGGGACGCCAGACGAACTCACTGGTACCCAACACGATGATCTTTTCGCCGGGTTGGACCTGGATCTCGGGAGCAAGCGTGTCTTCCACATGACGGACGCCCAGGCGGCCCCAGTCTTTATCTGCCGAAAGTGGCCACTCTCCGATGGATACGGCCCCTACGTCTGGCATTTCGGGCAGCGGCGCTGCCTGGTCTTCATGGAACTGATAGGAGCCCTGCATCAGCGACACCGCTGTCGCCTGCTCGCCAATGGCATGGCGCACAGCGCCAGCAGACCAGTCCGTGAGGACGCACGTGACAACACGCTCGATCTTGCTCAAGCCTGCATCTACCAGGGCGCGATGCAAGTTGACGAAGGTCTTCCCTGTGGAAGCCTCATCGTCTACCAGTACCAGCGATCGAGCCTGGAGCATCATTTCCCGGACTACTGGGTCGACGGGCATGTGGATCAGGTGGGCGCTGGCGTGACTGTGTTCTTCCTCGAAACGAGCGAAGAGCTCGGTGCCGAGGGGATGGCGAGTGCTGATGAGGTATACGCTGTCAGGGCGAGTTGCGCTGAAGGCGCGGTGCACGCCGGCACCGAGGCCTACGGCAGTTTCGGCCATGCCAATGACCAGCACCGGTCCAGGGAGATCAGGCGGGATTTCAGCAGCCAGGCTCTCGAAGCTGGCGGCCATGACCGATGGGCGCACTGGTATATGGCGGCCCAGCACTTTGGATACGAAGAGGAATGCCCGTTTGGGATTCCGGCGCTCTGCAAAACCGAACAGGTTCGCGGGAGGGAGGACGGCGTCGTCGACTTTGACCTCAAGAAGCCCCCGCTTGAGTTGGGCGCGTAGGGACGTTGGTACTACGTTGTTTTCCATGATTGCTTCCTTGATTGGCGCGAGGGGTGACCCTAACGCCTTGTCCCTTGCTTTCAACCCGAATAGGGCTTACGGATTCCGCGCCTCGATTTTCCAAAGCGATTGTTGGGCTTCACGGGCCATCTGGGATGTCGTGAAGGTCATTCCTGTCGGGGTACGATTGGGCTCTACACCACAGGCGTCGAGAAACGCCAGGGCAAGTCCAGCCTTGACTGCGAAGTTCATGTTCTGCGCATCAGGAACAGTGGAGGTCACCATCCCCACAACCGATCCAGAACCATCGAACAGAGGGCTTCCGCTTGATCCCGGCTGAATCGGAGCAGTGAACTGGAGCAGGCTGGCGTCATTGTGTAGGCCAAAGAGTGCGGATACGCCCCCCTGAGTAACGTGTATTCCTCCACCGGCCAGCCCAGCAAGTGGGTACCCGAGGGCAACTACTGTTTCCCCTAGGTCACAGCCAATCCCATCGCGGAAAGCCACTGGTTTGAAGGCAGGTGCGCCTTGCACCCGGAGGAGCGCCAGATCATTTCGCTGGTCAACAACTACGGCCTCGGCACGATGCCGCCCCTCGAACGAAGCGATGTGGATCTCTTGCATGCCCTCGATCACATGCGCACACGTGAGGATATGAGAGGACGTCACAGCAAAGCCGGTACCGGTCGCGCCGGCTGCCGCTCGGTTCTGATCTGAGCTACCGGAGCGGCGATGAGGATGGGCATCGTCGATATTCAGCCCTATCCGACGTCCAAGCGCTGAGAGGCCGTATGCCGACCCTTCCGCGAGAGCTCGGAATTTCCACTGTTGGTTGCGGCAGTAGAACTCGCCGACGATGATTGCTGATTCGCCATTGTCGGACAGGTCCAAGCTGACTTCGATTTGAGAGTCAACTTGCAGGCGAAGGGACCGGAGTTCGCTGACTGGTCCCATTGCCGAGAAGGTGTAAACCACCAGGAGCAGACGGTCGGCGCCGGTCGGCAGTTGGGCGAGATTCAAGCTGCAGCTGACTTTCTCCTGCGCGCCACTCCACTGCATCCAGGGCTGGGAGACCTGGAACAGTGCTGCCTCCCCCTGGGGGTGGCGTTTATCGTCTAGTGGAAGCAGAGCAACAGCTGCGTATTCCCCGAATGCCGAGGAATTTCCGCACTCCAGCGTCCAGGAGCATTGCGCAGCTCCCAAAGCGGTGTTTGCGCCAGGCGCCAGCACCATCATCCCTGCTTCGCTCCTTGAGTCCCGTACCTTATAAAAAGCGGCAAAATAGTATCAAACTTGAGGCTTGATTACATATCAGGTCGCCACTGGCACCGCAACGGTAATGGCTTTCACCCTGATATTCGGTATCCACTGGCTCACCGGCTCGGGCAGTCCGAGCCTTCTGCTGGCGAAGATTCCCGGCAGGTTGATTCCCGTATGCCGGGTGTAACCGATGCCGCCCGAGTAACGTGGATTGATCTCGAGGAGATGCGGGACACCATCCGCATCATCCCGCGTCTGGACGTTGACCAGTCCATCACACTGGAAGTGAGCAGCGGCTTTCAGAGCGAGTTCGACCGCTACCGAGTCGTTCTCGAAGGTTTGGTGAAGGCCCTGCTTCCGGCGTCCAACGAATGCCACCGGGCGGCCGGACTCGCAAACCATGTCGATCGAGCACTCGCTTCCCGCCATGTACGGCATCACAAGCATGGCGGGACGATCCCCACCGGCGCGATAGGCTTGCAGGTAAGTTTCGAACTGGACTTCCCGAGAGTCGGGGTTGGCGAAGCAACGGAACGGGTCCGCTTCAGACTTGAATCGCCAGAATCCTTGGCCGTAAATGCCCACAGCTGGCTTCACACAAACGTCTCCGTGAGCGCGAAGGGTTTCGTAGGCGTCGATGAGTTCCTGGGCGTTGGTTGCCGTAATCGCGGGGACGCAGGCAAGTCCGGCGTGCTCTGCTTCAGCAGTGAACTTGCTCTTGTCGTCCACCAACTCGAACGTGCTCATGGTCGAACCACCAGTAACCAGCACCAGCCCTGCAGCCTCGAATCGGCGACGCTGGGCCTCGAAAACACTCCCCACTCGGCCGGCCAGGATAACTTTGATCTTATGGGTCAAGGCAGTCTCGATTACCCAGTCGATTCGTTCCTGGTTGTCCTTCGGCTCAAGGAAGCTCACGTCGGCGAGACCGGTGATTTCAGACCTTTCTTGGCGATGTGAGGCAAAAATCTTTACCTCCGGTGGTAGGGCCTCACGCGCTCCTAGAAGAATGTCGCGCTGGCTGGATTGTCCCTCAAGAAACCAGATCAAGATGTGTGTCCTCATGTAGGCCGCGCCCGGGCAGAACGAGCGGACAGCTGTGGTTGGTGGAAGGGACGATAACGGGGGCTCCGTGCGTATCAACCGGACGGGGCATTCTACTGGAGGGTATCGGCAAGAGCTGGCCAAAAGACAAGTCACTTTGCCACTAGATATGGCAAACGCTGGCTACACTCTGGGCAAGTCCACCGTAAAGGTCGCTCTGAAATGGATGCAGAACGGATGAGTCAGGTCGTGGCGGTCCTCGAGAAACAGGAATCTCGGTACCGGTGTTCAGCTATACGATGGAAGATCGGATACAGACTGCTGCTGATCCTTTCAGCAGTCCTCTCCGCATCCGCTGCCATCATTGCAAAGCTGTCATTCATCCCTGAAGGGCTAGGATCTGACTTGTCAGCCATTCTTGCGGGTGGAGCAGCCATAATGACGACGGTCATGGCTGCCCTGGATTTTGAGACCAATTTCCGCCTGAACAGGCGCTCTCGGCATCAGATGCAGATATTGGTAATCGAAGCGATGAAGGAAGGGGCTGATCCTGAAGCCCTCCTCTCTTCCGCCCAGAAAGTCATTGATGAGCGTACCAAGGAGCTGGACAAGCTGGACTAGCTACTCACCTGGCCCACGGTAAATGCCCATTGGCGCTTGAAATCCTCCAGCTTCCGCAGGTTTTCCTCTTCACTCCACTGTGTCGACCAGACGATCTCCTTACCCAATTCTTCGCGCTCCGGCTGAGGGTAGATCGTGTGCCCGTCACTCTGCCGCTCATAGCGCCAGCCATCTGGAATGTAGCTGTAGTGATCCCGATAGTCTGCAGGTTTCGTCCTGTTGTGCTCCTTGTTCTCATTCGACTCGTGCACGGGTATCAGGAAAACGGTAGTGACTAGCTGGATATCCAGGGTGCTTTGCTGATCAACGCTGAAGTGATCTGCAAGGTTCAGAGCGCCAAGCTCTTGCGGATTGAGAGAGGTGAGGTATCCGTAGTAGTCGTTGTGACACGGCCCCTTAGTGAGGATCTTGCCTCCGTGAACGTACAGGAGTTGCGTCTCAGACTCTTGGAGCCAGATAACCTCCCGCTGAAATTCAACTCTCTGACGCTTGCCGCCAATGTCGACGTAGTCAACGAAGGTCTCGGTTGTTCTCTTCGCAATTGGGGAGCAAGTGCGGATCGGGCTCATAGACACCTCTCGAATTCTTATGCGCCAGCTTACCGGTAGGGGTTGAGGGTTCAAGTCGAAGGATAAGTGGGCTTTCCGGTTGGGTGCAGTCCTCGTGGTGGCCGAGGGTTCCGGCTGGAAACTGCATCTTCAAGGCGATAGCCGGGCGCTGCTGCATGCCTCAACCAAGGCCCAGCTGCTAGAGCAGCTGCCTGGGTACATGGAGGGCCGCACGGTCTCGGTGAAGATCCATACGGCTAATGGGCAGTTCGAGGATGAGCGCACTTATCCCCGCAGCGCTGATCCGCGCATTAGCAAAGGGTAGGACACTGCCGTCAGGTACTATAGTCGCCCTCTGGCCAGTCCGGCGGGGTGTTTTTCTTGCGGTTCCACCGCTTGAGTGCGACCGCGGCCAAGTATGATAATACGATCGCTCCATCAGCTTTTAAAACACTAAGTTATTAGTCGTCGTCGTAGCGTACATTGCGCACGCCCTGAATTTGTCTGGTATCCCCAAATGCACTTATTAAGAATAGTGTTTACCGAAGGAGACAAAGGCTTCGGTCAGGTGGGTGGCAGCGTCCGCATGGACGACCCGGGATTGTGGCCTCTGGCGCCCGACACCCAAGAGCCGATGACGCCTTTGTGTACGGTTACAGAAAACTTCCTGCCGGCTAAAATCTTTCCGCCCGGCATGGCTGCCACGGTATTCATCACAGCTCGAAAACAGCGCGCCGGCGGCTTCAAGCAGTCTGTTGTCAACCGCTACTCACTTCATGAGCAAGCGGAGCTACCCGGTATCCAAAATGGTTACGCACGGTTCATTCTCCACCGGCTGTGTGAGGAGGAGTTACCCGCCCCGCCTGGAACGCTCTTGCTGGAGCGCCGTTATATTGATTTCGAGCCAATGACCGAAGAGGAGTTCGCCGAAGAGCACGATGACGAGGACTCCGGTCTGGGCATTAGCAAGCAACTCGGTCGAGCAGCCTGGATGCAAGATCCCATTTATGTTCCAAGCCGGTACTTGCTCCTTTTGCAACTGACCGACTATGAAATCAGCCGCTGGGCTCCCGAGCAGGAAGGGGTCTTCCTGGATGGCATCGGTTACATCTATCTGGACAAGCAAGCCCGGCGGAAAAATCAAGGCGACGAAGCCGGGTTCTTTTTCGTTCAGTACGCCTGAACGGCCGGCCAGGATCAGCCGTCAGCTATGAACATCTACCATATGGACAACCTGCCAACGCCTTGGGGAGACTGGGGCGCGGTACTGCTCCAGGGCATGATCGCCTGGGATGAAGATACCGATGTGGACAGCATCAGGCGCGCCGGGCCGTTCACGCCGCCTGCGTATATCCGCTCGGGCTCGCTGGTGCTAACCCAGCCGGTCAAGGAAGCCCTGGATCGAAGCGGCCTGAAAGGCATCAGTCGGTATGAATACCTGGAGAAATCCCACATCGTGCAGCTTGACTGGCTGCACTGGGATACCAGCAAGCCCATCACCGAATACCTCGACCTGGACGGAGGGCCGACCTCGATCATCGATTTCCTTCCACATGACCCCGGGCTTGCCGAACGTATGCCGGAATACTGGCAAGCGTTCGTCGTGGGCAAGCTCAACCTGCTCAAGGACCCACAGCATGAACCCTCTGACCTCGGCCAGTACCTCAAGGTGCTCAAGGCCGACGAACAGGCCGATTTCTTCAAAGGAGATGTTTATCGCGGGTACTTCCTGAGCGAAAGAGCCAAGGAATGGCTGGAAGTACAATGTCCCGGGTGCTTCACCTTCACCCTGCTTTCCAGCGCGCCATGAAGAAAATCGTGTTGTCCCGACAAGACCGCGGCTTCGGCCAGATCGGTGGTACGCCTTTGCTCAAGGACCTTTCCTTTTGGCCGGCCAACCCGCAAACCGGTGGGTTGATGACCCCCATACTGACCCTGACCGAACAGTTCCAACCGGCCCGGTTCGTCCCGCCAGGCATGGCTATCACGGTTTTTCTCGCCGTCGAGCAACAGCAGGACGGTGGCTTCGGCCGCCCGCTCCAGCGTCGCCATACAGTCAATCAGCAGTCGGAACTGCAGAACGTCATCAACGCTGGTTTTGCCCGGGTCATCCTGCATGAACTCGCCAGCCAGCCACTGGCGCCCAGCAATGCACCCGTGCTGCTGGAACGAGCGTTCATCGATTTTGAAGAAATGACTGACGAGGAGCATGACGAGGAGCATGAGGACGAGGACAACGGGATCGGCCTGAGCAAACCCAGCGGCCGCCCCTGCTGGCTGCAGGACCCGATCTACGAACCACCGCGCTACATGTTCATGATGCAACTGGTGGATGCCGACGTGGCCGAAGCCAGCCCGCAGCATGCTGGGCTGTTCGGCGAAGGCATCGGCTATCTGTTCGTGGACATGCAGGCGCGCCGTGGCAAGGAAGGCGACGACGCCGGTTTCTTCTTTATTCAGTTCACCTGAACCATGAAGATCATAATCTGGTCTAAGGCTACCTCTCCCTCATCGAACAGCAGGGCTAGTTAAGCCAGGATCGCTGTGCTGCCTCCAAAGGCCGCTGTCTAAATAGCAAACTGTGAGACGCTGACCCCTCGAGAGTTCGGTCGAGCCTACCTTTCGAGAGAAATCGCTGAAGGCTAGCGTTTATCGACCATGGCGTTGCTCAGAGCAGGCAATACTCCAACCGCGGATTGTGGGGCGCATGAGTCGACCGGGGGGAGCAGCCAGAAGCAGCGGGTCCGTGCCCTGGAGATACCTATGTGTATCAAACGCTGAATCTCTTGATCCAATAGTGAGTCGTAGTGGTTCGTTCCGCTTTCAGCCCACCTGCCCGCCAGGCTGAATAGTTGATTGCGAAAGTCGGATCTAGGTCGAGTGGTGAAGTTACCCGCGAGGATGACCGTTTCTGCCACCGCAGGCCGAGCACGTTGGAAAGGTCGGATCTTGATCTTGCCCTTATAGCTCGCTCCATCGATCTGGCCCACCAGGTAGGCCACTACGGCTTCTGCCATCTGGTACGACGCAATTGAGTCCACCAAGACCAACACATCCCCTCCTCCTTCTACGGCCTCCTGCAGTAGCCGGCTCAGGACATGAGAGTCGAAGCTATGAATTTCCACAGGTGACTGTTTGGTTGGGGCGATGAGGGCAGTTGACTGCCTTCCGACGTCCACCTGATTCCGCACCACGCTGAACGCTGCATCGATGAGGTGCTGGTGCCCTCTGAAGCCATCCTGGAGGATTACGCGCGTAGGGTTTGAAACCCTGAATTCAGTGTCGAAATGGCGAAGCCCTTGGCTTGAACTCCCCTGGGTTGCGAATGAAGCCTGGACGGGATCGCCGGCGAGAGTGAATGTTGAGGGCAGAAGATCGGAATCTCTGTGCGAGATCGCTCGACGTTTGAACTCCGAAAGGATGCCCCGTAGGAAGTCTGCAGTGGGGGCGCTCGTATCCTGTGCATCGTCAAGCAGGAGATGTCGGAATCGGTTCAACGCGGCCGCAGGAAGCCGCTTCAAGTTCGCCCCGTGCCGCTCAGAGAAAAGGTCCAGGAGTCGATTGATTGTCATTAGGGGCGGGTCGTTCGCGAGCAGGTCGCCTTCAAAACCCAACCAGAAGTGCCCAAGACCTTCGAAGAACAGCGCATCCGGGTCGTTCTGAAGGAAGTTGAGTTTACCTACGGCCTGGGGGACACCCATCCCGAGGTTCTCCACCAGCGTTGCTACTTGGTAGAACGCTTCCACCAGTGGAACATGTGCTGGTTCGCCGCGGAGTCTGTATCCGAAGTCGGGAGCAGTAGTGGGCAAGGCTTTTAGCGTCGCAACCATCTGCTTGGCGTCCTGATAGCTGTCCAGATGGATCACGGGCTTGTCGAGGTAGGCCTGGAGTAGCGTTTTCTTGATCTCACACTCCTTGTATACCTCGAGCTTGATTCCCGGCCCACGGGTCAGATAACGATCCTCGGTGCGATCGAATCCAAGCAGAACAAAAGCATCTAGCCGCGGGACGAAGCCATGAAGACTGAATTCGCAGCCGCGTACCACCACCTTGTGACGACCGGGCTTTATCCCGTCCAAGGGCCAAGCACCAGCTTCCTTCCATAACGTCTCGACTTTCTCGCAAAGATCTTGATCGTGCTGGCTCAACTTCCACCCTATCGCTGCACGCTTAACCACGTCGGGGTGATCAACTTCCAACGGCTCCAAGAGCATGGACTGGCGAAACAACCCCACAACCAGTTCGGCGTATCGGGGATTACTGCGATAGAGCTTGCTATGCGTGGTCCGAAGGAGAGAGGTCTGGGCCGATGACAGCCTGGTGTCGAATGGCCTGATTTCGAAGACATCGGAATTTACCCTCACTTCGAATGGCCGTACGTTCTCCCAACCTATAAGGGAGTTCACAAGTTCCAGGGCTGCAGCTGCTGGAGTAGTGATGCATCCCTGAATATCTGC
This sequence comes from Pseudomonas sp. On1, assembly GCF_033783325.1. Taxonomy (NCBI): domain Bacteria; kingdom Pseudomonadati; phylum Pseudomonadota; class Gammaproteobacteria; order Pseudomonadales; family Pseudomonadaceae; genus Pseudomonas; species Pseudomonas sp. On1. The sequence continues at coordinate 351,613 of NZ_JAWPOA010000001.1, forward strand.
TTCCGAGCATTCGATGCTCCATCGCCGAAACATCCAATGGAGTCGTTTAGCGAATTCCTCTTTCACCTCTTTGCAATCCACAACAACCCTGATCGAGGAAAGTGGCTGCATCAGGTACTTGTGCAGATAGAGCGCCCGCATCGCCAAGGTGAACGATTTCCCGGTACCGCCCTGGCCGGACACCAACAGAGCTCGAGAACTGGTAGCGATGGCTTTCCACTGCCCGGGTGTCGGCTGCAGATCCGCCGGCAGGAGGGATGCAGCATCTCGCTGCATTGTCTCCAAAAGGCCTGTGGAAACGACCAGCCTGTCGTCATCTATGAGTACCTGGTCAATTCGCGGAGCAGTAATGGAACGCTCTCTTAGGTCGCGAATCTCAAGCGGTCCGGTGGTAGTGCTTACCGCGTGGGATTGGCTTTGGGATTTGGCTTTCTGTTCACTGCCATACGCTTCACCTGCTCGATAGCCCTCATCCCAAGAGGAGTCGTGCCGAGCGTTGAGGAGGTCCATGCCAAGAGCCAGCACCCCACCCAGTGTCTTTTTCCATCCGGGCAATGCGTCGACCGGTGTGAGATCGTCTGTGTTGTGTGAATACTGGGACGGCAAGGGATCATCCTCGAAGCTGTAGTGCTAATCGCCCAATAGGCGGGTCGAGAAAATGGTGCCGTTCCAACTTGATGGACTCCACTCAAATCGACCTGGTTAAATCCTGAATGTGAGGCCGGAATTACAGAGGACCGACTTGGCTAACGCTTTCCATTGAAGGGCTCTATCGTGTGTGTCTGATTGAGCCAACGGAGACGGACATGTTGTCCACCCCCTCGTCCCTGAACAGCCATGCTCGACTCTTTGTGTCGAAGTCGGAGTCTCGAAGCTTCAAGGCTAAGTCCTATATCCTCCAACCCGGCCACCCCGAAGCGGGTTCTCACCTTTTGGTCAAAGGCAGTGCGCAATTGGTGATCGAGAACGATGGTCGCGAGATGATTTTGGGACTACTCAAACCAGGCGACTACTTTGGTGACCTGCCTTTCCCGGTTGTAGTTGATGGCCATCTAATGACCGTCCAGGCGCGCTCTCAATGCCAGGTCGCCTTCATGCCCAGCTCCGATTTCCAGCAGCTGGTCCTCACTACACCTGAGATGCTGATGGACGTTTGTGGTCAGCTGAATGAGAGGCTGAGCGCGGCAACTCGAAAAGTGGGGGATCTTGCTTTCCTCGATATAACCGGCCGCATCGTCAGCGTGATCCAAGACCTGGTGCATGCGAGCTTTGCAGTAAAGGCCAGCGAGGGGACTGTGATTCCAATCACCCGACAGGATCTCGGTCGGTTGGCGAGCTGCTCTCGTGAAACGGCGGGGCGAGTGCTGAAGCTGCTCGAGGAACAGGGCCTGATCATCTGCTCAGGCCGCAATATCACTGTGCTGAAGGCATAAGCCCATACCTGTGGATGAGGGCAGGATTACCTTCGATGTGCTGCTCAGGTGATACGGCCCGATTGGATGGCGGAGAAGAGATCATTGCGATATTGGTCCGTCTCGATCACTTCATCTTGGCCAGTCCGACGCAACTCCCACTGGCCCCGCTCCTGAACCCAATTAAGGGTAAACCGGTGCTGATCGTTGAAGCGAACCTGAATGCTTCCATCAGGTTGCTCGTGGTCACTCCAAGGGGCAAGCATGGGCATGTTTTGGCTCCTGTTCCGGAAAAGGGCAGCTTCCGCTGCCCAAGTCATTTTGATGTTCCTGGCTACCATTCCTTGGATTCGCTTGTGGCACCATGCCCATTCGCGAACTGCAGGGCTCATCAATGGCAGTTCCCAGCCAACCGGTAACCTGCGGCTTCTGCTTCCTGGGCACCACTGAACTCGACTCGATTTTTAGGCGACACTTTGTCGTAGCTTGGGCAGCCAGGCAGGTGGAAGATGTGGGAATTTGCATTCCCTCGGACAGCGCCGGCACCAGTGCTGACGTTGGAGGCAATAGTTGCAGATCCCTTCTGAGATTGGGTTGCGAATATCTGCTTCGTTGCATCCCCCGCTACTCTCTTCCTAGTAGCATCCGGCCGCACCATCACAACTCCCTGGGGAAGCTTCGCGTTGCCGAGCGTGACGAACACAGGAGCGTGATCGCTCACGTGCTTTCGGCTTTTCTCATTGCTCCAACCGATCATTCGGGGATAGTCCATGATCCCTGCAGAGGTCAGCTTCAGGTGGAGCTTCCTGGAAACCCAGATATTGTCGTACAAGTTGGCGTAGAGCCCATCGCGTGCGGAAAGCGTCGTTGCCCCCTTTGTGATTAAGGGGGCTGCATGCTGCGATAGCCCGGAGAATGCTGCATCGTTGGGAGGCGTATTGAAATCACCTACCAGCATCACAGGTGTGTCTGGATAGATACTTTCCAGCCAGGTCCAGTAGCTCTCGAGCTCCCGAATCTCCGGCTCACGGTCTTGTGGGCCTTTCCCGTAGAGCACATGGATGCTGGCGACGGCAAAAATGGCCCCGTCTCTTTTCGACTTGAATCGGGCAGAAAATGGCTCCCGAATGAATCGATCTTTGCGATCCATGTAGACCACCGCGCCGTCTTCATAGGCCACCGCACTGTCTCGCATCAGGAAACCGTACAGCTCTTTGTATGATCGAGATCCAACCGCATGGCTGGCCAGCGACGACCACTGCTCCCCAGTTCGTTTCTCGAGTTCGGCCTCCAATCTCGAAAGCCCCTCCTCGTTCATGACCTCTTGGACGGCGACCAGGTCTGCCTTTCCTGCTACCTCGGCGAGAGCCGGGAAGCTCTTTTCTCCACCTTGTCCCAACCTCATGGTGTTCCAGGACATGAGGGTCAGATCAGCTGCCGAGGCCAGCGAGCTCGCCAGAACCGCGGCGGCCACAAGCGCGCCTCTGAAAAATCCTTTCAACCGTTTACTCCTTCTGTAGGGACGTCAACGTACACGGAGGTCAAGGAGTGCCCCCTGAGTCGCGCCATGGTTTGTTTGTTGATCGAGTTGGGAGTCGTACTCCCCGAGTTTCTTGATGAGCGCCTGTCCGGCCTGGCTCACGACAACGCTTAACCTTTCGCACGGCAGTTCCGTGCGTACTCCGCTCAACCGTGAAAGGAGAGTCTGGGCCGTACGCTTTCCATTTGCGGCATGAAGTAACTCGTGAGCGCGAAGCGCGATGTAGAACCTGTTCCACTCTCGAATTACGCCCGGCGAACGCGGAACATCGTCCCGTAATGCTGGTAGGGAAATCGTGATATTGACGGTGACACGGGGGTTGGAGATCGCGCACCCACCGCTGGCGAGCGGCACGTAGTCATAGCTCGAATCCAAGTTCCAAACCGTAGCCCCAGCATAGAAAGTGTCACCATTTCTGGTTGGGGCGTTCTCACTGATGGACGCCTGGATTTCCTGGACACTCCTCCCCGTCACCCAGTAGTGCTCGACTTTGAAGTTGACCACGGGTTCGCCGGTGGGGTCAGCCATTACGGTTGCAGGGGCTAGGCCTACCGCCATTACCAATAGCATGGCTGAGGGGCCCCTGCGGAAACTATCAAACTCCGCCATAGGTGAGGGTGACACCCACCTTCTTGGCTTGGTTCTCGATGTCCCGGAGTTCCTGTTTTAGCTTGTGGCGGTTTCCCAGCTTCTGCCCTTGCATGAAGGTCGCCAGGTTGAACGCGAAATTGAGTGCTTCCTTGTGACCGATCTGCCATGCCTGACGGAGGTATTCGAGAGAAGGCTGTAGCCTTTCTGCCTTCAGTTCCCGTTCGGCCAGATACACATTTGCGTCCGGATCGCCAAGCTGTGCAGCTTGAGCAAGCAAGGCCCAGGGGTCGATCCCTTGGATGTTCATCTGCTGGACGAACACGGCAAGGTCCGACATTGCCAGCGGATAACCGGCTTCGGCGGCCGCGCCAAAGCAACGCAAGGCCGTAGCTTGTTCCCCGGAGGACACCGCACCGTGCGCAAGAGCATATGCGCTCAAGGGATGCGCGGTATCGATACGTCGATACAGCTGAAGAGCTTTTTCTCGGCTCTCCTCATGCCCCGTTGCTTCGTATCCTCGTGCCAACGCAATCCCTGCATCCAATGCACCCTGATCGAAGGCGTGCTCAAGAGCAGATATGGCAGATTTACGCTTTTCAGTTTCTTTCGGGAGCGCCTGGCCGAATGAGAGCTTCACCCCTGCCGCCCAGATGAGAAGTTCTTCTCCTCCAGAAGGCATGGCTTTTCGCTTTTCGTTCCAGAGGTGGCCGAGAATTGCCAGACGATTGGATTCGTCATCATGCGCCAGCAGATGACCAGTTGTTGGCTCAACCGCCATATTGCCGAGGAGCTCTATGGGGATGATCCGGTTAAAGGCCACGCCGTTGATTCGCTGGCCGAGTGCCCATGAACTGGCAATGCCGCCCTCAAGGCGAAGTAGCGACAGAGCTGCCTTGACCAGGGCAACCTCGTTGTCAGCGCGCCGCACCTCGGAATTAGTCAGGTGACAGAGAACTGCTCCCCACCCTCCTTCCAGGCCCACGTTTCGGCTTGAAATGCCAAAGCGGTTGATCGCTTTGCTCCCCCTCTTCAGACCCTCCCCGAGCGGGACGAGATGGAGGCCTGAGCTGCTCAAGATAATGTTCTGTCCATGAAGGTCAGTCTCATTGAACACGCAGGCAGCGACGGGCACTGCTTTCTTCTTAAGATGCACTGCGATTTGGAGATAGTTCTGCTCATCGGGAGAATCGACTTCTGCGGCGGGGTGTACCCAGATCGCCAGATCAATCTCCGGTCGATCCGCAGCGAGGATTTCCTCATTGAGCATTACGCCGCAGTGCGGAAGCCGCAGGGCCTGAGCCACGGGATACATACTGGTAATGGCTTGCTCAGCCTGGGTTAGGAAAATTTCGACCTCTCCGGGGCGCCCGAGCATCTCGCCGGCAAGGCTCGCCCAGACCGAATGGTCCAGTCGAATCATGGGATCACGTCCAATGAGAAGAACACGCAAAGGCGTTTTCTCATCCGCAAGCCCGGTCTTCAGAATAACTTCCGCCACCAGAGCGGCAGGAGCGACGAGAGAGGCGGTATCTCCGACAGTAAGCTTCACCGTGGAAACCACGTTTTCAGCCTTAGTGCGGGCGGTTATCTCTCGTATCCATGCTTGGGTGAGGTCGCCCAGGTTCTTACTGGACTGCAACGCTTTTTGAAGAACCACCGAGGAGAGCTCCATTCATCGAATGGAGAGCATGGTAACGACTTCGGTAAAGGTTCCAACTGAAAGGACGGTGCGGAGTTCCCCCCCCCCCCGGGGGACAGCGATGGCTAATCCTTACTCGGCCAGTGCACCAACGTCGAAGTTGTTCGCCGCGTAAGTCATGATGCAAGACCAGACCTTCTTGCCCTCGTGATAGAAATAAGCCGTATCGCCTTTGATGACCATTCTGGCCTCTGGCCAGATGATGGAATGCCCGTTCGAAGCTGCAGCCAATAGGCTCGACTCGCGACACCGCGCCAAGTACACCCCGTCTTTCAAGGTCTTGAACGTATTCCTCTTTGCCATTCCTTGTCTCCGTGGCGTGCTGATTGATCAACTATCCCTCGTTATGAAACGGGCCAGCAGCCCCAGGACTCCTGTCTTTCGGCTCGACAGCTACGTTGATCGCAAACACTTCCACATGATGCGGGCCAAAGTGGCGGTGGATGATTGTTTCCCTTTGGACCCCTTTCCAAGGCAGTGTCAGCCGGTTCTCGGTATCACCCCGTTTAGGATATCCCCGCGCCAGCTCGATACAGTCGTAGGAGCGCCCTACCAGCCGCTTTTCCCAGTATGGGGTGACCAGCCTGTATTCCTTCGGCTTGCGGCCAGCCTTGATTTCATCGAAATACTCCCCTTTCAGGTGGAGGATCAGCTTTCGCATGGACGTATTCCTAGCTCTAGTGCCTGCGGGATGATGGTTTTCTTCATTCCCCTCAAAATAACGCTTGGTTCTCCATTTCCCACCTGGTTCCCGCAAGCTTTGATACTACAGAGATAGCCACGATGCCTTCACTTCCCGTTCTCGGCCGTTAAAGTGTCGATATCAAACTAAACGGTGTATGCGAATGAGCTTTCCCCGGACCATCGAAGAAGAATGCAGGGAGCTGATACCAGCCCTGGACAAGTCACTCAAGGAACTGGCCTTCTTGCTGGAGAAATCGAAAGCACATATCCGGATCGACGCCCTTTTCCAGGTGCCTCTCAGGAAGTCTCCTACGGTTGACAAGAATGCTGCGATCGAAATCGCCACACCAGATGGCGAGACGGGCATTTCCCTTGCCATTGAAACGCTGACAACCATTTGGCTGGGTGAGGGGCAAAGTGCCAAGGAAACTCTTCGCTCTCCTGGCGCCATAGGTCTGCCCGCATTGGCTTTGGATCGAATCCGCGAAACCAATAGGCTTCGAATGCATCTGTTCGACCTGATCGAGAAGGCCAAGCCTGCTGAGCGGAAACGGATCTGGAAAGCGAAAGATCACTACGGCATATCCAGCCTGCAGGCTATGCGGGTAACCCCGATTCTGCATGACCCCCAGCTGATTCGCTTCTACTGGGATACGGGCTCGATAACGAAGCGATGGTTGGTGCGAGACCTGATCAAGGTCTGTGAAGACGAGCTTCATGCCACCTTTGGCCACCGGCCATCTCGCGACGAGGTAGTTCAAGGCTCGGTGGAAAGCAGCGTGCTGCTTTCGCTTGAACAGCTTGAGGAATTGCCTCTTGATGAACAGGTAGCGGTTCATCGACTAGGTACTCCCCATATACGGGCAAGGGTGACCGATGGTGACCTTGAGCCGTACATCTGCTCTGCGCCGGTGCCGTTCGTTTATGACGTTTCCTGTGCCCGACCGCTCATAAAGCCTTTAAAGAACTACTGCCCAATGGAAGAAAAAAAGAAACGCTCGATACGAGCGCTTTTGGAACCAGAGCCTCGCGTACCGGGAATGAACGTTCACCAGTACGACGTGAAGCACAGGGCTTTTGGGGCGTTTGAATCACGTAGCCGTGGGCGCAACAAGCGAGCAGCGCAAGAATGATAGGGAACACGAATTTGAGCCGTGCAGTAGACACCAAGAGCCGAGAAACCCTCCTGCGGCTTGCCAGCCTCACCAGAGATCTCTCATCCAATGATGATCGCTGCCGAGGGAATGCGTACCGCGACTTGCTGGAGCTTGCCGAGGAAGGAAGCAGCGATGCGATGTTCCAGGTTGCCCGGTGCTTGAATCAGGGGATTGGCGTGGAAGTCGATCAGGTCAAGAGCGATCACTGGCTCAGATTAGCGTGTGTGACCAATCCCCCCTCGAAGGTCGCCCTTTACTCATTCGGCATGCAGAACCTTCTTCGCAAACGACCCGATGCGGACCCCATGCTCGGTCTCAATCTCATCGAACGTGCTGCCACTGCGGGATACGTGACGGCGATCCTCGAGCTGGTAAAGCTCCTGGAGAACGGTACCGCTGACATCGTTCCTGATCTCCGCAGGGCATACCGCCTGCTAGCAGGCGCGATTACTGACCATTCCGATATGAAGCTGCACGAAGCCTATCTCAGCTTTGTCGAGCGCAACCAACCACTCTCTACGCTTCTGGACTCCTGATTCATGTACCAAATTCAGTGCAAACGCCTTGTCGACCAACTGGCCTTCGGCCTGTCGTTGTCCCAGGCTGAAGCCATAGTTGCCCGGGCCTATGGACGCGAGAGTTACAGCAGCACCTCTGACACCTTAGGTCCAGAAATCCCTGGGCTCCAGGCGATTCGCACTCCCGCGGAGATTCTTCAGCTTGAACGACCTCAACAAATGGTCGAGTTCATGCGCATGGTCTTGAACCTCACCCTGCCTGGCCCTGAGCCCGTTCACCAGCAGATCCCGCCGAAGAACTTGGTGGCAACCATGTACAACTTTGGCAACTTCGACGCCCTGGTGACGTATGTGAAGAACGATCCGATCGATCCAAACGATGACAAGCCAGAAACTCTTCTGAAGTTCAAGAACCGTTACGGCTACATGGCGAACTCTCAAGTGATCATGGGGCGGGGATATCATGGACATACCTTGGTAGCCCAACCCGATGCCAAGTTGGCCAGCCGCTACATCGATCAAGAGGCGATCCTGAACAAGCTGAATGGGCTGCAGGTGATCATCGTTCGAGATCGGGTGGACGGTGACAGCTACATCAATCACTACAGCCACAACCACCTGGTGATGCGACACGCTGCATCTGAAGACCTGAGTTCGCTGATACTCGGCTCTCGTGCAAAGGATGCCTGCCTCACTGTCTCGATCGTTCCTGCAGAACGGTATTCGCTTGAAGCGATCATTGCGCCGCATGTTGCAGCGTTGACGAAGAATTCACCGGCCGGCCGCTCTATTATCCTGGACGGCTTGAATATCGATGAGGATTCAGCGAGCTTCCAGGCAGGCCTGCGTTTGGCAAGCAGCCAGGGCATCAACGTTGTGCTCATGGCCCCTGTCCTCAAGGCATCGCAGTGGGACCATTTCGAAACCCGACTGATCTTCGGGTTCGATCTGCAAATGGCGCAGACTGCGAATGCTGAGATGAACCGGGCTATCGTCCAGGCGGCGCCTTACGTAGGGCTCAAAGGGGACAGAATGCAGTTCCTCTACTACTCGGCTGCGTCCGGAGCGCGCTATGGGGCTATCCCGCTGATTCCCGAAGAGGAGAAGCGGGCCCCGCTTCTCAAGAGAATCTTCGGCAGTCCGGCCCGAGCTTAGCCCCTCGCCCTCCCTGAGGGCGTTTTCAGTTTCGCATGCGAAACTCGGCTCGAGGAACTTTTTCAGGCCACGACGGTCATAGGTTGTGCCCGGGCAGTATGAATCGCCAACGAAATGGTGTGTTTAGTCGGTTGCGTCAGATGTGATCTATTGATCTCGAATGCTCAGTCTGAGACAGAACCTCAATTTTTGCTAAATTGATTCTGAAATGAAGGCTCTTGGCCTTCTCACAGGCTTCTGCTTCGGTGAAAATGTGGGCACAGGGGCAATTGCGTCGCTAACGACACACCTTGTCCCTCCTGCCTGGGCAGAGATACTGAATTTTGCTTTTTGGGGAAACGCATTAGGTCCCTATCCTAAGACACCCCCCCCCTCAACATCGTCTGTGGTGCGCGCGTTTCCCCGACTTATAAATGCCCGACTCCATGAGTCGGGCATTTTATTCTTCTAGGCCACTGGTCGGTACCGATCCTGCAGCTGCAGCAGGAATCCTTTTTCGCGACGGTCCGCCTCGGGCTCGCTTAGGGCTACCCCAACTCGGAACTGGTGAGTGATCGGGTCCTTAGAGCAGTTGGCCACGGTGCCTTCGAAATCCATCACCCCGCCATCCTTTTCCGTCAGCCGCAACAGCACCTGATCACCGATCCCGATTTTCTTGTCCGTCAGAACCAGCGCGCCGGCGTAGGAGATGTCGCGCACCCGGCAATCTCCCCACCCCGCAAGGAAACCGAGCACCCCCTTGGTCTTGATCTGTTGTTTTTGCAGTGAGTTCTCTGGAATCGCGTACCGCGTATAACGACGATTGGCTGCCGTCATTCAAACGTCCTCATTTCGTACTTCTTGGGTGCATCAGCGACCGAAAATCCCGAGGGCAATTTGGCTGGTAGCTGTACAGGAACTCCATAGTATCAATGGCTTCCAACGTTTCGAGCCAAAAGCTATGCCCGCGATTTCCTCTTTCCTCACTTGGCCCAGGACCTGGTCTACCCGCTCTCACATCATCCCTTGGCAGCTCCATGCCCCACTATTCCTGGTCGTGTTTGCTCTTGTTTCGGCGCTGAACTCGATTCCCAGTGATGGGAGCTGGCGTGACCTGACGCTGAATCAGGTGCTGGAAGACTTTGGGGTTTTCATCTTCTTCACGGCGTTGTGGTGTGGGATCTACTGTCATTTCCGCAGGACTGTCGACTTGACTTGGCTGCTGATCATTTTCGTGCTTGCGATCTGCCAAGAGGAGTTCAACCTTTGGAACAAGCTGTGGCAACAGATCTGCCTTCTATTTGGGCATGAGATTTCTTCCAGCGAGCGCCAGCGCGGAGACGTGTTCATGATGGCTCTCGTGTTCGGATCATTGTTGGTCAGGTTTGTATTAGGGGGATTCAAGTCCTTCTTTCGTATCCACATCACCTTTTTCATCTGCGTTTTCGTCACATTTCAGGGGTGGATTCATTTCATCTTCCCCTACTACATCCAGCAGCACTTGCTGAACGAACGGTTGACCTACCAGAAGGAACTCACTGCTACCTACGAAGGCCGTTTCCGCTTTCAGTGCGATCATCTCCCCATCACTTGTTTCGAGTGGGTGGGTGATGCGGTTCCGGTCAGCTCGATCGCCAAACACGTTTCGACTGAGTCCATCACCCAAGTGCTGCAGTCGGTGGGCAATGCAACAACGAGTCTGACCGGCTGGCTGAGTGTGGTTGACCGAGGTGACGTAGAGGTTTTCCGAGGAGTTGATGCCAACCAGAAAGTGCTGGTTACGTTGTACAAGAATCACGAGCTCTACCGCGTTGTCGTCGACGACGAATACCCAACAGAGGCCCACAATGTGATCAGCTCAGCCTTACTCTCTTTCGCAACGCCTTTTGCGCTGGTCTGGTTTTTCGGCGGACTGTGGGTGGTTTTCATGCACCAGGCCCGGGTGTACCGGATAAAGTACGGCAAGCAATTCAGAGCAATGGAGAATCACCAGTGAAGCTGTTGGAGTCCTGGAAAAAGGCTGCGATCGAAACGGCGCTCGACCGGCACAAGAAAACCCTCACCGCTGTGCTCGAACTGGATGATCGAGCTCTACTCGATAGCTATGACCTGGTGTTGGGGATGCTGGCTGGGCCCAAAAGCATCCAGGTCAGGCGGAACCCGCGGGTACTGGATGTGCTGCGCATCCGTGGAAGCCAACGCTCCTTTGAAAAAGCCGTCTATCACGCGCGCA